>DYOB01000043.1:402-18147 GCA_020720765.1 Borreliella garinii | reverse complement strand
CTAGGGTTTCGGTTCGGGTGGCGGCTAAAGGCAGCAAAGGTGGAATTGGATGAAATACCGTAGAGACTTCCCCCCTGCTCGAGGTCAGGGTCTCGATCTGTTTTGGGTTCCAGGAGCCATCGACCCGGATATGCTTGCCTACATCCTTACCCAACCTTTTTTCGAGAAGCCCTAGAATACTTGAACGTAGGTCTTCACCGAGTTTCTCCCAATCCTGTCCCGAGTCGGGAGGGGTGTTTACAAGGACAAACCAGCTTTCTCCATTTTTGGGAGCATCTTCCGGGGTAACCTTGCTTCCGATATTAACGTAAACTGTCGGATTCTCCGAGGGTTGGTTTTCATGAAAAATACTACGGAATTCTTTTTCGTAGTCATTCGAGAAAAAGATATTGTTTAAGGAGAGTTCGGGGAACAATTGATCCATCCCCCAATAAAATACATAGCCGCTGGAACTCGGTTGTGTTTTCCTGTACCGCTTGGCCCAAGGTGCTTCCTGGTCATTGAGGAGCGTGTAGGTTTCGTGAACGTCGGCTGTCGAAAAGACAGCATCCGCAGGAAGGGTTTCTTTCCCGCCCAAGCCGACAGCCTGGATTTTTTTATTCTTATGGATAATCGAGGAAACTTTTGTGTTGTATTGAAACTTCACCCCCAAACCTATGGCAAGTTTTTCTAAGGTGAGTGGAATTGCGTAGATTCCCTCTCGCACCCCGTAAGCCCCCATAGCCTCAACCCAAGGTATCATGTTCAAAGTGGCCGGGACTTCATAGGGGGAACTTCCGTTGTAAGTAGCATACCGCGAGAAAAACTGGACAGCACGGGGGTCGGAGAAAAAGGACCTCAGAGCCTTATCCATACTCCGCAGGGAATCAATCCAAGGAGTCTGGATCAATTTCAGCCAAAAACATGGGGCATGGTTAAAAGACTTGGTCCGGTATCGAACCGGTATGAACCGAGTCTCTCGGTGAAAGCTTTGCCGCCCGGTCCGCCCGTGAATCGAGAACATGTACATCCCAACCACGGACTGCAAGATGGATAGCGCTTGACAGACCGCTGAACCCTGCCCCGATAATAACGGCCTTTTTCATACCCAAGCCTGCGGACCGGATTTAACCAAGCTGTAGACCAAAACATAGAGTCCAATCATTCCTAAATTATAGAAAAAATCTTCAAGTGGGATGGTTCCGACCCGGATGCCCCAGATGGCCTTGGGGTTGTAATGAATGGTAGGTAAACGCGTGTAGATTCCGTCCACAAGGGTAAAGACTCCGAAACTCGCGGCTATTACCAGAAGCAAGTCCCGCCGCTCCCAAAAGTCCGGAAAAAACAGTCCCTGGAAGAGAAAAAAAACAGCAGAGGAAAGCATAGCCAGAACGGTATAGCCCTTTGTCCTGAACACGTAGGCTAGAATGAAGAAAACCCCGCTGAGAATAAAGGGCAAGGAACGCGGAGCATCCCACACTCCATCCCTGCCGAAATAGATCCCGAAAACCTCAAGCATAAAAAGTATTGCGTAAGGAACGGCAAGAAAAAAGGCCCACTCACCGGCAGGCAGCCGTGCCAGCCGCCAGGTTCCCGTCCATTCCGTCGTGAATTCCCAGTCTCCCCTTTTTACTACAAGCGAATCCCATATTATATAGAGCGCACTGACAATGAGGACCGAAATAAGAATAGGCCACCAGTTCCCGATGAAAAAAACCTTAGTGTCGAAGCTCAAGGCGACCGGCCCGAGAAAAATTCCCAATCCAATTAGGGAATACGTATGCTTTTTCAAATTTTAACCCTCCCGAGTCCCAAACTGTTTAAAAGTAAAGCACCTACAACACGGAGTTTGAAGGGTCTCACTTTCTTTTTAAAAACCAAATACGGATTTCTTAATATTTTTTCCACAGTCCACACGTACATATCCGCGGCTGTCATGATGGGTGTCAGCATCTTCTTCGGGAGGTATTTGTACGCGGTTTCCGCAGCCTTCTGCCATTCAAGGTATCTCTTGGCATGTATCCTAAGAAAACTTGAAAAGGCCTTGGGTTTGGCCCTTGCCTCGGCCTCCGTGATCTCAGTCAGTCCAGAATTTTCAAAAGGGAGATAACGGCGCCCCAGTTTACGGTCCTCGTCCATGTCGCGGATAAAATTAATATATTGCATGGCCCTTCCGAGAAGGCAGGCTCCCTGATCGGCTTCAGGAGGGAGCCTCATAATGCGTGCCATATAGAGTCCGATAACTTCAGCCGACCCATAGATGTAATCGAGGGTGTCTTCGATACGGTCATAGAGGGTCCTTGTCAAATCCCATTCCATACTCTGAAGAAAGGCACGGGTCCACTCAGGTTTAAAGTCAAGTTTTTGCGAAAGCACTACAAAATCATCGATTATCGGATTACCGCTTGCCTTTCCCTTCTCAGCCTGTTCCCAAGCCTCCTTAAAGGCGTAGAATCCAGAGGCGTCGGTCGGTTGATCATCCACAAAGTTATCCCCCGTACGGACGAAAGCATATAATGTAAAAACATCCCCCCTTGTCTCCGGCGGGAAAAACCTGCTCGAGTTGTAGTAGGTTGTACTAGCCTTTCGGAAAATCTTTTCCTTTATTTCCTGGGTTTTCTCCATATCCTCTCTATGTCCTTTGCTACAAGTTCTGCTGAGATCAGGGCCATCGCAACTCCGACTCCCGGGTGTGTATACTGACCGGTATAAAAAAGGTTCCTCACCTTTTTACTCCTCGTCCTCGGACGGAAAACAGCCGTCTGAAAGAGTGTGTGGGAAATCCCAAGAGCCGTCCCCTGGTAGGCGTGGTAATCTTCGGAAAAATCCGAAGGCCCGAACACTCGCATAACCTCGATGCGGTCCCGGAACTTGTGGCCTATTTTTTCCTCGACATGGGCAATCATCTTTTCTGCGTAACGCTCCCGAAAATCCTTCGGGTCCGAAAGCCCGGGGGCTATGGGGACGAGAAGGAAAAGATTTTCTGAATTTTTAGGGGCCATCTTAGGATCCGTTTTCGTTATGGCGCTGAGGTAAAAACACGGATTTTCAGGCCATGCATAATTGTTAAATATTTTATCAAAATGGTCGTTCCATTTTTCCGGAAAATACAGGTTATGATGTTCCAACTCTTCTATGAGTCCTTTCACCCCGAGGTAAAGGATGAACATACTCGGGGCGACGACACGCTTCTTCCAGTAGCCTTCCTTGTAGGTTTGAAAATCCGGCTGCAGCAGTTGTGTTTCACCCCAACGGTAATCACCGCTGTTGATCACAAGGTCAGTTGGAATTTCACCGTCACGGATAACAACGGCATAAGCCTTTGAGTCCATCACTTGAATATGCGTAACGTCGGTGTTTAAAAGGATTTTTCCGCCCATTTCCTGGAAGAGTTTCGCCATACCCATAGCCACCCCGTTGAGTCCCCCATCAGGAAAATAGACACCTAGGTTAAGGTCGACGTGGCTCATGATCGTGTAGAGTGCCGGAGCGTCCTTCGGACTCGTCCCGAGAAAAACCATGGTGTATTCAAGGATCTTCTTAGCCCGCTCGTCCTTGAAATACTTGCTGATATTTTTATCTAGACTGGAGAAGATATCGAGCTTGAGACCTTCGGTCAGCACCTTCCAGTTAAAAAAATCGAAGAGGCTCTTATAGCTCTTGTAAACAAATTCATTCATTGCGGTATCGTACTTGTACTTTGCAGCATCAAGGAAACGGCCGAGTTGCTTTCCCCCGCCCGGTTCGAAACTTTCAAAAAGAGCCTTGGTTTTTTCAAGGTCAGCCGTAATCGTTTCAGCGTTCTGATTTTCAAAATACACCTTATAGTGAGGGTCAAGTTTCTTCAGGGAAAAATAATTTTCTCGTTTCGTTCCTAAAAGTTCGAAATACCTTTCGAAAACTTCAGGCATCAGGTACCAGCTGGGACCCATATCGAAGCTGTAGCCTTTCTCCTCCCAGAGTCTGGCCCTGCCGCCTATTTCGGGATTTTTTTCGATGATGGTAACGTCCCAACCCTGTTTTTTGAGCAGGCTACCGACCGCTAGTCCGGAATAGCCCGCGCCGATCACCGTCGCGCGCATAGTTACTCTCCTCCTAGATCACAATACTATAAAAATGATGCCCTGGCAAAACCTTGTTCAAATAATCTCTAAAAATATGCTATACTAAAGTGGGAGGGGTTTTGGAACATCCGCTTATTCAAAAAAATCTCAACTTTATTCAACACTTGCCCGCATGGGCGCAGGAACTTGGGTATAAGTACCTTTCTAAAACTACAAACCTTTACATTATCCACGGGAATATCTTTGATTTCCTCCCCCACCAGAACCATGTAGGCGACTTTACTTTTGGAAAAATCCAGAACTTTATCGCCGAATATATCTTCGATGGCCGCGATTATATCCTTTACTACGACAGGTCCAGTGGCATAAGTTTCCTGAAAGCCCTCATGCGCGAGGCGTATCTTACTAGCTTGAGAAAAACTTTTCCCCAAGCGGACGCAGCCCAGTTTTTCAGCCCCGATCCCCTTCAGGCCTTTTATTATATGGAGAGGTTTATCTACGGGCTATCAGGCACAGGCAGCCGCGTTGTGATCCTGGTGGACTTCGCTGAAACCCTTGTTCCCAATTCTGATATGGGGAGAATGAGCGACGAGGACAGGACGAACCTCGTGACTCTCCAGCGCTGGAGCCGGGATCCTATTTTCACCCATGGAGACGTATCGGTGATACTCTTGACCGAAAACCTCACGGACCTTATGCCCAGGGTTGTCAACAGCCCTGGGACCATCACGGTACACATCCCCATACCCGACCTCGATACACGCCGGGGTTTTCTCGAATTTAAAAATAATCAAAGCAAGCTCCATCTCGACTCAGGTGTAAGCGTCCAGGGGATGGCCCAGACAACAGCGGGTCTCAACCTCGTCAACCTCAACCAAATCTGTGAAATGAGCATCCAGGAAAACAAACCCATTTCCATGGATTACCTGCGCCAGAAGAAAAAGGAAATGATCGAAAACGAAAGCGCAGGTCTCCTTGAATTTCAGGAAAGTCCCTACAACTTGAGTATGGTCAGCGGCCATGAGTTTGTAAAAAAGCGTTTTAAAAACGCCGCCCGCGCCTTAAAGCAGGGTCGTCTCGACGTACTCCCCATGGGCTACCTGATTTCAGGCCCGGTAGGTACAGGAAAAAGTTTTTTAGTCAGCGCCTTCACGGGGGAAATCGGGATACCGATGGTGAGCTTCCGCAACTTCCGGTCCAAATGGCAGGGCGTGACGGAAAGCAACCTTGAACATATTCTCAATATCCTGAGGGCCATGTCGCCAGTGGGGGTGATGATCGACGAAGCTGATGCCTTTCTCGGCGACCGTGACCAGGATGGCGACTCGGGAACCTCGAACCGTATCTTTGCTCAAATAGCCAGCTTTATGGGAAATACAAGTTACCGGGGAAAAATCATCTGGTTTCTTATCACGTGCCGCCCCGACCTTCTGCCGATCGATCTCAAACGCCAGGGGCGGGCCGAAGAACACCTTGCGCTCTTTTATCCCGAAACCATGGAAGAAAAAGAAGAACTTTACCGGGTCCTCGTTAAAAAACTCGAATTGAAGATCAGAGATTTTCCCATCCGCGAACTGCTGAAAAAATTCCGCCACGAGTTCAGCGGGGCAGATTTGGAGAGCGTCCTTGTGCGCGCCAAGTTTACCTCTGCTATGGACAATCGAGCCATAATAAGCCAGGATGACTTGGAGAATACCCTCAAGGATTTTGTGCCCCCGAGTTACCCGCACGAGATCGAACTTCAAAACCTTGTGGCGGTTCTCGAGTGCACGAGCCGGGAAATGGTTCCGACACGGTTTCAAAACCTGGAACGCCCTAAACTTGTCGCACAGATTTTAGAACTAAAAACCCTGCTCGGTGAGCACGGATAAGAATAAAGGAGAAACTATGCCCCGTTTACAGAAACCTGACTGTCTGCTTAACGCTTTTGTGTATAAAGACTGGGAATTTGTCCGATCTACAAGGAAATACCTCGGGGATATGATCCAGGGTATTTATAAAAACCACTCCTATGCGGAGAAAGTCGCCACCGCAGCCAGTGAACTTATCGAAAACGCCTATAAGTATTCTCCCGAAGACTCGGATATGAATATCACGCTGGAACGGACGCAAAAAGAGATCGTTCTTTACGTCCGGAACTACGTCAAGGAAGATCCTGAAGCCACACTGAATTTTGTGCGTAAGGAAATCCAGCTTATCTGGGCCGATGCGGATCCCATGGAGGCCTTTAAGAAAAAAATGATGGCATCACTCTCGGATCCCACAGGAAAAAGCATGATAGGGTACGCCAAAATCCGACTTGAAACAGGTGCCGTTCTCAGTGCGGAAATGGAAGACGGGGGACTCTTGCTGATCACTGCGGTTTTCCCCATCGATCCTGCTTGATTCATGAATAAATAAGTGGATTTTTTAGATATTCTCTCTTGACAAGAAGAATTCCAGGTATGATAATATCCTAATCCTAAGGGATAGGAGGTCCACATGAAAAGAATGGTAGTGGCTATGGCCCTAGCATTGGTAAGTCTCGGGAATATGTTTGCCCAGACAGTCTATGATTTTACACTCGTCAACAAGACAGGGTATGAGATTCTTTACGTTTACGTCAGCCCCAGCGACGACGCGGAATGGGGTGATGATGTTCTTGGTTCGGAAGAGACAATTGCGAACAACACCCGTCGTCTGATCCAATTCGACGAAACTTACGCAGAAGTATTAAATGACTTTGGTGTCAATAACTTTGATATCAAGGCTGTGGATGAAGACGGTGATGAGATGATTTTCGAAAATATTCCCTTAAAAAGAGTGAATACCATTGAACTGTCCTGGCGTAACGGGACTGGAACTGCGACTTTCCGGTAAACCTACCCTTTTTACATGAAAAAGCCCCGTTTTCGGGGCTTTTTTTTATTCTACAATTCTATTTTTTCTTGCCCTTCTTGTCTTTTTCTTCGTCTTTCTTCTCATCCCTATTTTCACTATCGACCTTTTCCGGATAAACAGTCGGTATCCATTTTTGGCTTTCCATGGGAGGACGCTCGTAGTCCCCGGCCTTCTGCCTGGGAGGAAGATCGAAGGCCGGAGGCGTCAGGTCTTTATAGGGAACTTTTGAGAGAAAATGCGCTATGGTGTTGAGCCGGGCGCAGTACTTGTCGTTAGCGTCCACCACATTCCAAGGCGAGAAATCCAGATCCGAGAACCCGAACATGGCATCCTTCGCTTTAGAATACTCCACCCACTTGGACCTGGCGGTGACATCCATGGGACTGAGTTTCCATCTCTTAGCCCTGTCTTTCAAACGGTCCAGAAAACGGAGTTCCTGAATTTCATCGCTGACCGAGAACCAGTATTTTATGAGGATAATCCCGCTGCGGACCAGCATTGCCTCAAACTCGGGGAGGGACCGTTTAAACTCTTCGTATTCGTCCTTTGTACAGAAGCCCATAACCTTTTCGACACCGGCCCTATTATACCAGCTCCTGTCAAAGAAGACCATTTCACCGGCGCTGGGAAGTTGAGCTACGTAGCGCTGGAAATACCACTGGGTTTTTTCCTGGTCCGTAGGCGCAGGAAGAGCGGCTATTCTCGCATACCGTGGGTTCATTCCGCCAGTTATTGCTTTAATAACACCGCCTTTTCCAGCTGCGTCCCTTCCCTCGAAAAGAGCGACAACCCTCAGCCCCTTGTGCCTGACCCATTCCTGGAGTTTTACAAGCTCTTCCGTCAGCTTTTTAAGCTCTTTCAGATAATCTTTCTTCGATATCGCTGTGGTCTCTTCTATCATTACTTGCTCCTTTTATTGTGCTAAGAACCTCTCGACTTCCACCCGTTTTTCGTAGTCTGGTTTCTTTTCCAGGAGGGTGCGGAATACCTGGGCGCCCTGGTCATTTTCTCCCAAGGCGTAGTGGACGCTGCCCAGGCGGAAATAGGCTTCCCAGTAGGTTGCATTGAGCCTGACCAGTTCCGTGAGGACGGCTTTGGCCAATTCATTTTGCTGGGTTTCTATGTAGGCAAGTGCCAGGTTGAAACGAACCAGGGGAGTGTCCGCTCGGCGTTCTATGGCACGTTTATAGTAGGTGATGGCCTGGTCGTAGAGTTTTTTCTGGAGGAGTAGGTTCCCGAGATTATTATTGACGCTCATATTATTGGGTTCGGCGTCAAAGGCGGCCATCAATTCGGCCAAGGCACCGTCGATATCACCCTGTTTTTCTAAAATATTGGCCAGGTTTATGCGAGGCGAAACAAATTTTGGGTCTATAGTTATGGCCTTCCGGTAAGCAGCAGTCGCAGTAGCTGTATCCCCTGCTTTTTCGATCACGAGGCCGAGGTGGTACTGGTAACTCGCATTATTCGGCTCCAGTTGGACGGCGGCCTGGGCGTTCTGGAGGGCCGGGTTGATCTTATCGAGCCTTAACTGTGCAAGACTGAGGTTGTAGGGGATTTCCGCCCTTCTGTTATCGAGCGCAAGTGCACGGGTCAAGGACGCTTCAGATTCGGAAAAACGGTTAAGGGTAAAATACATGGTCCCCAGACTTAGCTGATAGGCGGAGCGGTTAGGTTCGAGTTTTACTGCTTCCTCGAGGGATGTCAGCGCCTGGGCGTTTTGTCCCAGCCTGCCAAGGGTCTGCCCCAGGGCGAAATGCGCAACAGTATAGTCAGGTTTGGTTCTGACGCAGAGCCTGTAACTCTCCGCAGCGGCCCTGTCGTCTTTGAGCTGCTGGTAACTCAGTCCCTGGTTATAGCTGGCCCTGTAGTTCGAGGGTTCCAACCTGATCACCTGGCCGAAGGTTGAGGCGGCTTCACGGTATTGACGATTTCTATAATACGTCACTCCCAACTCATAGAGCAGGGAGGCATTTTGAGGGTTCAGCCTATCGGCTTTTTTATAATTATCGATGGCTTCAGGCCAATTCTGGGCCGCTTGGTACACGTCGCCGAGGATTTTATACGGCCTGAACTGGTTCGGGTCCGTCTGCACCGAGCGCTGAAGGTTTTCAATGGCAAGTCGGCGGTTCTCGGCGTTCTCCGGGTTTTCGAGGTAAAAGGACTCGCCCATGCGCGCCATAGCCTCCGCATGGCGGTTATCCTGCTGGAGCACCTGCTGGAAAATATCCCTGGCTTCCCGGTGTTTGTTCTCGTTCATCAGGGCTATTCCCCGGTTGAGAAGGTCCTGTCTCTGGCGTTCGGCGTTGGAAAGGCGCGCGGCTTCAGCCTGTTGTCTTTCCAGTCTTTCACGTTCCTCGCGCTCCCTTTCGGCCTGGCGCCGTGCGGCTTCGTCCTGCGCGTTAATATTCGGTGTAGGCGTAGAGGGAACCACGACAACCCGGCTGTTCCCCGAATTCTGGAGTGCGGCTAGTTCTTCGCGTCGACGCTCTTCTTCCTGTTGTTGTTTTTTATCAATCGCTTCATTGAGAAGGTTTTTTGCTTCATCATCTTGTGGATTTTCTGTCACCAGGTCCTCTAGAAGCCGTATGGCGCTTTCATATTCCTCTTTCTGCAAGTAGTTTTTAGCAAGTTCAATGACATTCTGCCTACGTTTTGTATCGGGTTTCTGGGCTGAAACCATGCCGACCACCAGCGTAGTTCCACCTATTCCTAAAAGTAAGGCCCCGGCAATGATGGCGGGCAGAAGCCACTTGTGTCTTTGGGATCGGGATACAATGGGTGTTGGTGTCGACGGTGTGGGAGGCTCAACAACGGTTGTCGGTGTTTTTTTCACTGTTCGGGCCTTAGCCGGAGCCTTAGCCGGAGCCTTAGGGGTGGGATTACGGGGCAAGATCGAGTTCCTCCTGGGTTGATTCTACATTTCCTTCGCCAGCGTGTAAATTCTGGGTCTCTTCCGAGGCGCGTGCAAGACTCTCCCGTATCTTTGCCAGGAGCTCTTCCCTTCGCCGGTTCTCTTCGGCTATCCTCGCCGCCTCGGCTATTCGCAACCTTTCTTCTTCGGCATTCCTGGCCTGCTCAGCCTCTCGCCGCTGGGCATCCTCAATTGCCGCAATTCTCTCTGCTTCCCGTCTCGCCTCTTCAGCCCGCGCTATTTCAGCGAGCTTTTCGGCTTCCGCCCGGCGGACGGCATCTGCCTGGGCTACTAAATGGCCGCGAAGAAGTTCAGTCAGTCGGATGATCTCCAAACGCTGGGGGTTCTGAGGCTGGATGGCCAGAACCTGGAGGTAGTCGTCCAGGGCACCCTGATAGTTTTCCCTGACCAATCGTACATTGGCACGGTTGAGGAAGACGTCACCGTCACGCGGGGTCAGACTTAGTGCTGAAGAATACTCTCCTTCGGCTTCCGGGTACTTACCCGAAGACATCTCGACATTTCCGAGATTATAATACAGGGAGCTTGCCAATTCACCCTTAAATTCCAGGCCCCTTCGGAACATCTGAGCAGCCTTTTCGGGCTGGTTGGTGGCGGCGTACGCCAATCCAAGGTATAGATAGAGTTTCTCCGAAACCTGCCCCTGGCCTATGGACGCTTCAAGAAAAACAAGGGCCTCGGCGGGCTTGTTTGCTAGAAGAAGTTTTTCTCCGTCTAAGAGAAAACTCTGGGCAAATACCGCCATAAGGGGTAAAATCAGGAGGCTGACTCCAAGGCCAAGTATTTGACAGCTTTTAGTGTTCATACTACCATTACTAATATATCACTTATCGGTACGAATTTGGGGGTTAGAAAAGTTTGGAAATCGTTATAGCCATGATTTTTGGCGGAATCTTAATGGGTGTGGGCTTGTTTGTGCTCGTTACCCAGGTTCTTATCCCCAAAAGGGTTTCTGCCCTTCTCGAAATGATAAAAACAGGAAAACTCGCCCTGGCTATCCGGATTGCGAAACAGCTGATAGGAAAAGACCCAAGAAACATGGAACTGCATTACGCCCTGGGTTTAGCGTACATTGCCAGCAACAAGCCAGAATTAGCACTCATGGAAATGAAAACTGTGAACCAAATGGGTGTATTCACGGGGATAATCCGTGAAACGGTGTTCAGGAAAAAGATTGCGGAGCTCTACCTGGAATTTAACCAGGACGAGGAAGCTTTAAAGGAATATGTACTTCTTATCAAACTCGAGGCTGCGGAACCCGAACATTATTTCCAGGCCGGAATGATCTTTGAACACCACGCTAAAACGGATCAAGCGCATAAATATTACCGTAAAACCATCGAACTCAGCCCTAACCACAGCGCAGCGCATCAACGTCTGGGCATGATCCTCTATAGGAATAAACGCATTGCCGAGGCTAAAACAGAACTTGACCTTGCCCTGAAATTCTCTCCAGAGAATTACGAAGCCGCCTACTACCTGGGAAAAATCTGTAAGGATAACCAAGATTATAAAGAAGCCCTCATCATGTTTGAGAAGTCGGTGAAGGATCCCGAATTAAAAATGAAGGCCCTAATCGAAAGAGGCATTTGTTACCTCAGCCAAAAAAATTACGAAAGGGCTCAGTCGGAACTCGAAAGAGCCTCCAAACTCGGAACCCCCGAAACCCTCAACGATACCCTGCACGCCCGCTATTTCCTCTCCCTTTGCTATGAGAATCTCAAGGACTTTGAAAGCGCCATAGGGGAATGGGAATTTATTTACAGCAAAAAGACTACCTTTAAAGATGTGGGTGAAAAACTCAGCGTCTACCAGGATATGAGGGTGGATGATAAAATTAAGGACTATATTACCAGCACCAAACAGGTGTTTTTACAGATTTGTATGAAATTGACCATAGCACAGGGCTTTGTGGTTCGAGATTCTAGTGAAATACCCAACGGTCTTCAGATTATCGCCATGGAAGGGGATAGCGAACAATGGCGGAATACCAAGAAAATGCCTAAGATCATCCAATACTATCGGATCAGCGAAAATATCGACGAACCTATTCTTCGTCCTTTAAACGATGAGATCCAGAAACTCCACGGCAACAGGGTAATCATTGTGACCAATACGGGCTTCACCCGTGCAGCCGTCGGGTATGCCGAAACGCGTCCTTTTACTCTCGTGACAAAAGACGGACTTCAGTCTCTTCTAAAAAAAGTCTCCTGGAGTAAACCATGAAAATTCTTTGCGTCGCAGACCAGATTGATCCCCTAGTGTACTCGAGTTCCATCAAGAGCCGTTTCAGGGACGTGGACATAGTACTGGGCGCCGGTGACCTGCCTCTTGATTATTACAGCTTTATCGTGAGTTGTCTTAACAAACCTCTACTCTATATTTTTGGCAATCACGAACTGTCAAGTCTAAAAGCGATAAAAAACCGGTCTGCCCACGACCCTGAAAACTGGATTGGTGATATCCAGATGAAGGAAAAATACGGGGCGACTTATATAGGAGGAAAGACCCTCAGGCAGGATAAGGTTCTGATCACAGGGCTCGGCGGTAGCATGCGCTATAACGACGGTGAAAACCAGTTCACCGAGTTTCAAATGTTTATGCGCATCCTAGGCCTCCTTCCCGGACTTCTCTGGAACCGAATCATTCACGGACGCTGGCTCGATATCCTGCTCACCCATGCGCCACCCAAAGGCATACACGACAGGAACGATCCGTGCCATAGGGGTTTCCGGGTTTTTCGCTGGTTTATGCGTTGGTTTAAACCAAAATACCTTGTCCACGGACATGTCCATCTTTACAGGCTTGATGAGATCCGGAGAAGCGAGTTTCATAAGACCCGCATCGTTAATGCCTTTAATCACATCGTGATTGACCTGGAGTTGTGAAGCGATGGATGAAACTATTCTCACAGCCCAGGCCTCGGACGATTTCAACAGGGCAAGAGCCCGCGAATTTTTTTCCCGGCTTGTCCACCTTCTTAGAAGGGAGAAATCCCAACTGATCAGCTTTCAGGACGTCAAATCCCTGCTGCGCACGCGGGGCGAACATTATAAGGGCATGCAGACCGTACCTATTGAAAACATCATCGGGAGCGAGGGGCGGTACCGTGATTTCAACAAGGCATTCCTTCCCAAACACGAATACTTGCGTTCACGTTGGGAGCGCATCGATAAAGCTAGGCTGAGGGACGAGATTCTCCCGCCTATAAAACTCTACCAGGTCGGAGAAGCGTACTTTGTCCGAGATGGAAATCATAGGGTGAGCGTCGCTAAAAGCCAGGGTGTTATGGCCATTGACGCCGAGGTGGTCGCCATCACTTCTGACTTTCCCTTTAAACCCGGGATGACCCACCAACAGCTTGTTGATGAACTTCTCAAATGGGAGAAGGAGAAATTCCTTACCCAGACCCACCTCGACAGAATCATTCCCATGGACCACCTCCTATTCAGCGCCCCGGGAAGATACGATGAGATTATCAGCCATATCGAGGGTCATAAATACTACATGAACCTGAATCCCGGCACCAAACTCACCTTTAATGAAGCTGCTAAAAGTTGGTACTACCAAATCTTTTTACCCATCATTCAAGCTGTCATGAAAGAAGGGCTTTTAAGCAGGTTTCCAGGTCGTACGAACGCCGACCTTTACACATGGGTTGTCAAGCATTGGGATGGCCTGAAAAAGAGCTACGGTGAGAAAATCAGCATCACCGAAGCGGCCAAGGATTTTTCTCAGCGGTTCGGAAAAAGTCTCTGGGAGCAGTTTTTGGGTCTGTTTAAAAGAAAATAAATGACTTAAACTTCAACTGGAGGTTGAAATGTCGATTACACAAAGGGATATTATTTATTTTATCCTTACGGACCGGTTTTACGGGGTCTCAAATAACAATCCCGAAGTCCAGAAAGATACCGACACTGCGAACCCCTATTATTACCATGGCGGGAACTTCGACGGGATCATAGCAAAAATCCCCTACCTTAAAAAGCTTGGCATCACCGCTCTGTGGATTACACCTGTCTACCTCCAGTCCCAGCTTCCCGAACACAAGGCCTACCACGGTTACTGGACCTTGGATTTTAACTGCATCGACCCCCACCTTTATATTGATAAAAAAAAACACCCCGCAGGAAGCAAACTCTACCTTAAAGACCTTACGGACGAACTCCACGCCAACGGAATAAAATTGATCCTCGATATGGTCGTCAACCACACTGGCTACAACCACCCTGGGGAAACCAACGCACCGGAAAATCCCACACCCATTCGCCCGCACTGGTTTAACCAAAAAGGTCTCGATTCGTCTCAAAACCTAATTAAAGGAGCCTTGGCAAGCCTTCCTGATATGGACCTTGATAACGTGGATGTCGCGGATTACCATATACGCACGATCATCTCCTGGATTCGCGAGACTGGAATCGACGCTATACGGATGGACACCGTCAAGCACGTAGAAAAGATATTCTGGAATAATTATAAAACCCAGGTCCGGGGGCTCTACCCCGATGTGAGTCTTCTGGGCGAGGTTCTCGAATACGATATAGACAGGGTTTCCGAATACCAAAGGCACCTGGCCTTCGACAATCTTTTCGACTTCCCTCTTCAGGACGCCATGAAAAAGGTTTTCGTTGACGGACACGGTTTGGATGTTTTTTTCAGCCCTTTTAACCAGGGTCTAGGAATTTTAGAAAAAGACGGCCACTACAACAACCACAATAAACTCTCGACCCTTCTGGACAATCACGACCTCTGGGCGAGGTTCTTTTCCATGTGCCACGATACGTTCCAAGACCGTACGGCATCCTTCCAGGTTTTACGGTTGGCTCTTATCTTTCTCTTCACAATCCGGGGAATACCGCAAATCTATTATGGAACAGAAATCGGACTCGACGGTCATTCCGACCCCGATAACCGTAAAGATTTTCCCTGGAGGATTTTCGATTCAGAGAATAACGTTCGCCCTGAATACGTCGAAGAAAAGAAAACCTTTGACCTCACCTGTTCCCTTGTGGCTCTGCGTAAACAAGAGGACGCCTTTTCCTGCGGGGAGATGGTTTGCCTCTACGTGGACTATTTCGTACTCGTTTATCTGAAGTATATTATGGACAGCGTGGTTATCGTCTCGGTGCATAACGGTTGGTCCGATATGCCCGTAGGTGTCGAAGTCAGAACGTCAGACCAGCCCCGTCTTCCCACCCCTATACGGAACCTACTCAAATCTGCTCGGTTTGTTGATGCTCTTACTGGAGAAAAAGTTAGCCTCCAGGATGGTTCTTTCCAGGTTCAGCTTCCAGGAAAAAGCGCCCGGGTTTTAGTGATGAGATAGAAAAGAATCAGGATCTAATCCTTAACGAGTGCTTCTTCCATCATAAGTTCGTTCATTCGCTTATTGAGCGAGAGGTTTTGACCTTTAATAGAATCGATCGCCAGAAACAACTTTTGGGATTTCTGGTTAAAACTTCTGAGGTTCTCTACCATTTCGAGCATACTGGAAAAGTATTTATTGAGCTTGGTGTAGTTCTGGTCGAAAGACAGCGAAAGGCTTTTTTCTTCCGTCGAACTCTGGGTTATAGAATCGGTAATTCTTGTAAGGTTCTGTGTCCCGGTGAGAATTTGATTATTCCTCGATGTGAACTCTTTCACCTGTTCTGCTGTTCTGGTAATGAATTTAATACTAGTTTTAACCTGGGAGTTGATGTTCTGGAAACTCTCCCCTAGGTCTTGGATCATCTGAATGGTTTCTTCGAGCTTGGAAGCCATACCTTTCACAATATTCCCGATTTCCGACGCCTGCGTCGAAGAACCGTCAGCCAGGCGTCTGATCTCTTCAGCAACCACGGCAAATCCTTTTCCTGCTTCCCCTGCGTGTGCGGCTTCGATGGCCGCGTTCATAGCCAGGAGGTTTGTCTGCGAGGAAAGTGTCTTGATCACGTTAATAATATCTTTGAGGTTATCCTGGCTCTCCGCAAGCCTACCCAAATCGGTCAAGAGTTCTTCGAGCAAGACGTTGCCTTTCTCTGTAGTGACGTTGAGTTCCTTGTTGATCTGCTCCGCCTGTTTCATGTCGGAATCCACGGTCATTACAACCTCGTGGATCTCCTTCTGGAGAGAAAAGTTTTCATCGACCTGCTGTTTCTGGTCACTTATATTTTCATGAACACTGGCAATCTCATTCATAAGTTTTTGAAGATTCTTCTGCCCCGTTTGGACTTCCTCCCCAAGTTGTGTTGATTGTTGGGATATATCCATGATGCTATGGGAGTACGTTTCCAGGCTAGAAGAAATCTCACTAAGGTTCTTCGTTATTAGGTTCTGTGACTCGTCCCCTTCGCTTTTCAGCTGTTGAATCTCCTGAAGGACTTTTCTAAGCTTAATAAAAGACTTAGCTGTTTTGTCCGATTCATTGATAGCGCGTACTAAAATCGAATCCTGTACCGAGGTGATGTAGTTGATAAGGGCAATCACTACACCAAAAACACCTGCGAAAAGAGGTATTCTTGAGATATACATGGTATTTCCACTGAGGTAGATAATGGTACAGAATAGACCTCCGAAAAGAAAGCCGCTGAGGAATGTGTACCATCGGCTCATGATAATCCCGGAAGGTACCAGTGCAATAATGGATAAGGCAATAACGGTAATGCCAACCATTCCTACATCCTGTTTATTCAGGATAACCGTGGAATAAAAGACTGTGTAGATCATACTCTGCATAGAAAGAAGTGTGAGTCCGCTTCCAAGTTGGGTGTGACCCTTGAGTATTAAAAATGTTGCCGTGCCGATAAGAACGATCCCTACTGAGGTCCAAAGACCGGCAGCATAATTATGGAGTATGGCAAAGAACATGATAATCAGAAAAAGGCAAAAAACTACGAGAACAGATGATAGTAGGAAAGCAATCCTTCTTTTCCTGGTTGCAAGGAATTCTTGAATTTCGTGAATAGAATCAAGCGATTTGAATATGGCCTTCAGTGAACTCAGGAGTTTCATTAAGTAAGATTATACTAGAATTATGAAGCTGTCAAACCTCATGGCACGAATCCATCCTGAGACAAAAATTGACAAATAATATGTAGCCTTCCTGCCAGGAAGGGTCGGTTTTTTTCTCTGTTATCATGATAGAAACAGCCCCCCAGCGTTTGGCTAGGGTCTGGGTCCATTCTTGAAGCGTCTGGCTTGAATCCCGTGTGGTCACCAAAACAGACTCGCAGGTGGGCGGATTCAGAGAGACATCCCGAAAACCTTTGATATCCCGGGTCGGAAAGTTTTCATCGTCTTGGGGAATAGGTGACACAAAAAATAGGGAATCAACAGGGACAGCCTCAACATGATTGAGCGCAGCTAAGGCCGCAAGACACCCAACCCCCTCGGCGACGACATGACGGGGTTCGGGCATCACTTGGAGCGTATGGAGAATCGCCGCGATCCAAAACTCCTCGTCGGACTGGACAAAGGATTCAATATCCAGAACTTTCCAGAGCGGGGTGGTTTCCGCCCATTGGCGCATCCAATTAGAGTCTTCCCCCCCCTTCCAATCAGGGATCAACAGCACTTGATTCATTTTTCCTCCATCTTGACAGTCATTTTTCTCTTTGATATTCTAACACATAT
Organism: Borreliella garinii; assembly: GCA_020720765.1. GTDB lineage: Bacteria > Spirochaetota > Spirochaetia > JABEVK01 > JABEVK01 > DYOB01. The sequence continues at coordinate 678 of DYOB01000043.1, read as the reverse complement.
TAGCGGCGGTGGTGAAATGGTATACACGCAAGCTTGAGGTGCTTGTACCGAGAGGTGTGGGGGTTCAAGTCCCCCTCGCCGCAACAGGGACCCGGAGGGTCCCGCAGAAAAAGAGGGACTTGGACACGGAGCGAGCGCCGAAAGGATGAGCCGACAGGACGTCGGCGGCAGCGAGCGTAGCCGCCCGGAAGGTTGAGGAAGGATTCCGAAACCTGGAGGGGCAAGTCCCCCTCGCCGCAACAGGGACCCGGAGGGTCCCGCAGAAAAAGAGGGACT
>DYOB01000043.1:0-302 GCA_020720765.1 Borreliella garinii | reverse complement strand
AGCGAGCGTAGCCGCCCGGAAGGTTGAGGAAGGATTCCGAAACCTGGAGGGGCAAATCCCCCTCGCCGCAATTCCTTTTCTAATAATGATTTATTTCATATTTCCTTTACTGAATACCCTTCATTGCAACCCGCCCGAGGAGCCTTGCTTCAATACGCCGGAAAAGGAAAAAAAAATGCCTAGGAGCCTGTTGCGCTTAAGATTTTGACACAGGACTGGGGAGCTGGGATGCTCAGGGCGCCGAAGATTGAGGGCCATAGCTGGGCTCTGGCCCGATGGATGAGGTGTTCTGGGCGCCCGGA
>DYOB01000222.1 GCA_020720765.1 Borreliella garinii | reverse complement strand
CTTTGCGCAAGCAAAGTGCTGTATGAAGTATTGAGGGGGGCCTGGGGGGAAACATCCCCCCAGGAAAGGAAAATACGCTGGAACAAGCACTGATAGAGAAAACGTACGACTACCTAAAATGGATGCTTCATCACATCAGTCGTTTTCCAAAAGAATTCCGCTCCGGCCTTGGTCGGCGTATGGAGGAACGTTTGTTTGATGTCTTTGAACTCATACAAAAAGCATGGGCTGGCGGTGGTTATCGGGTAGTAAAAGAAGCCTCGCTGGCCTTGGACAATTTAAAATGGTATACGCGCATTTGCGTTGATACAAAATTGCTTTCTCTTCAGCAGTTTGAATTTTCTGTAGGTCAAACGTCGGAAGTAGGTAAAATGTTGGGGGGCTGGATGAACTCCCTTAAAAACAAATAGGGCAAAGGAAACAATGGCTCAAACCGTGTTTTGCGCGGTGGTTCCTGGAACAACAATGCAGACAACATGCGTTCCGCCAACCGTAACAACAACAACCCGAACAACCGTAACAACAACAACGGTTTCCGGCTGGTGCGTAGTTGAGGCCCAATATTCCCAGACCCAGTCTGGATCAGGTACGGTACGCCTGCCTGAGACTGTTTGGAATACATGGTTCTTTTGTCCTGCCTTGGTTTGTCCCCGTGGAGACCGGCGAGGCTCCCGGAAAAAGCCCAAGGCTAAGAGGATCGCAGGAAGGAGCGGCTGGTACTTAGAAATAACGAACGTTGTTCCTTCCTATTTTAACTGCTTAAAAAAAATCATGTATGAAACGTTTTAATAACCTCTACGATCAAATAACTTCCTTTCCCAATCTTTACCAGGCTTGGCGTTTAGCACGAAGGCGGAAACGCTTTAAGAAAGGCGCTTTAGATTTTTCAGCCAGTCTTGAAAAAAAACTGGTTCATTTATCTTCCACTTTAAAAAATGATACCTGGTGCCCTGGAGTCTATAGGAATTTCCAAATCTATCAACCCAAACCGCGTATTATTTCTGCCGCACCTTTTGAAGATAGAGTTGTGCACCATGCGCTTATCCGTGTGTTAGAACCGCTGTGGGAAAACCGTTTTGACTTTGATTCTTACGCTACCAGAAAAGGAAAAGGAAGCCACGCAGCGGTGGACCGTTTTCAGTCCTTTCAACAAAAATATCCTTATGTTTTTAAAGGCGACATCACCCAATTCTTTCCATCCATCCGGCATAGTATTCTCAAAAAAATGGTACGGAAGATTATCAAGTGCAAAAGTACTCTTAACCTCATAGAAAAGATCATTGACCGAGGGGCACACACCGGCGTAGGTCTTCCTATAGGCAATTTAACAAGCCAGTTTTTCGCCAACGTGTTTCTCGATCCTCTTGATCGATTTATTCGAACGCTCGGTGTGGCTAGCGGCTATATCCGCTATATGGATGATTTTTGCATTTTTTTAGAATCCAAAAAACAGCACGAAAAAATGGCGGGTGAGATTAGGGTGTTTCTTGATACTAAACTCAGTCTACAACTCAAACCCGGGAGGTCGCGTTTGTATGCTTGCAAGGAAGGTATTGAGTTTCTGGGTTTTCGAGTTTTCTCAAGCCACCGGAGGGTGAAGAACGCTACAGTGAGAAGAGCTGATTCACGCCTCAAAAACTCACTAAAGCTCATCAAATCTGGTGATAGTAGCATTTCAGCCCATCACCAAAAAATCATGGCCTGGCTGGGGCATGTTTCAAAAGCCCAGACCAGAGGCCTCCTTAACAGCATGGGAATCAATCTTCAAAAGCCGGTCGCAAATGAGTCTTTAATGTGGTAACTCAAATTCTGAGAGACAAGACGGGATAAAATCAGGTTGGGGACCGGGCGGATTATGGGACGGGTTATGGGGTGTTAACACGGTGGAGATATTTGGCTTTATGGAGATATTGGAATCTGGTTAATCCTCGTTGCTGCCCTTCATTCAAACACTGTTGCGTCCCCGTTCAGCCCTAGCCCTCTTTCAACTCCGCATACACATTTTAAAGACTGCTTCCCATTAACTTTCCTACGAATTGGAGCTAAAGTTGGCCCATCTACACGTGGCAGAATTGAAATGAGCAAAGAACTCCGCGAACGTTTGGAAAAAGACAGGGAATTTGTCTTCTACCTTAGGTGTAAGACTTCGCGTTCTCTGCTTTTAACAGTGTGAAGTCATTTTCCAACCTCAGTCTTTTTCAAAAATACCCTTAACAATTCCATCAACGAGTAAATCTTCATCGAGTACATCCCAGCGCAATGCCGTACCCTGGGCACGGATCCGTACAGACTGTAAGTCTTTTTCTTCTGCAGAGGCTAACCGAGAGAACTTATGAGCCGGAAAACTGATAATGCGATCATCATGGAGGATAATGGATATCATTTGATCTTTCACTGTCACCTGAACCGCTACCGCTTCAATGGCTATACTATTAACAGCTGTGGAATTCATTGTATTTCTCCTCCAAAAAGGTTTTATGGCTTCTCACCAATCTTTCAATTTCGCGCAATTTATGGGGTGGAATACCTTTGTTTTTTGCCAATACGACTGGATCAAGCCAAAATTTAGCATCGGAATCTTCATAGTCAACATGGATATGTGGAGGTTCTCCCTTTTCATTCGAGTAAAAATGAAATCTAAACGGACCAATCTTGAGTACCGTCGGCATAACAAAAGCATATAACAAGTTTAAGTTGGGGGCAAGGTGCACGGTCCGCACTTCCCAATATGGTATGACCGACCTGGACTCGCTTCTCGACATTTTGGCTCTCGGCCCTGAAACCGACCTTCATCGTCCTTGCGGTTTGGTGCTGGCGAACCTTCTAGCCTTCTTAAAGTTCGAAAGCTCGCTAGATGTTACGGATGCAAAAAGCCGAAGGCGGGTGTGTGCAGGCCATGTGACCTTTGCGAAGCAAAACCCGTGGCTAAATTCTGAAGACTCGCGGGTTTATGACAGGGCGATTATCGGAGCGAAAACACGCTGGAGATAATGGAT
>DYOB01000042.1 GCA_020720765.1 Borreliella garinii | reverse complement strand
GAAAGCCAAGGACGCCGATTCAAAAGAAGAAGGAAAAGACGAGCATTTGAACCAAGAGATGGAAGTTCTTGGTTCAGTGGCATCCGAGTCGGTAAGGCAACCAAGGAAATTTGACTTCCGTCCACACTCCCACACCCAGCTCCTCCGTCCTGTGTCAAAATCTCAAGCGCGACAGGCTCCTAATAATCTCAAAGTTTTTTTGTAACAATTGCTTAAACGAGGGGTTGTAGTTAATGTAAGCCTATGAAAATCAAAACCACCTTAAAACTATTCTTCTTTTTCAACGTTGGAATTTCTTTATTTGCTCAATATTCCTTTCAGAACCACCCTCTTGCGTCTTTTGATGACATAGCCCTTGCGACAAGCGGGAAGATTTTGGAAATTCTTGAAGTTCGGGGAAAAGTTTACACAATCCGCATCGATGAAACGCTTCTCACCCAAAATGGAACCCGGGTTACCGAAGGACGCCGCAATATCCGATTTACCGCACTCTTCGATGATAAGGGCAGACTTGCAGAAGAAAGCTATTATAATGAGGGAAGTGAACTTGCTAAACGCGGGGGATTTATCCCGGCCGTTGAGGAAGAGCCCGAAACCTTCCAGGTTTTTTTCAACCGTGCAAACCGAATTCTTCTTTCTACACCGACACGAACAGAAACAGGGCTTATCACACAGGAAGCGCTGGTGAGGAACGATGGCTCAACAGACACGATGAATCACACCTGGGAAGGCACCCTCCTAAAACAATCCAAGGACTCAAGGACTGACATCCGGTACCGCTACGATTCACAAGGGCTATTAGCCGAAATTGTTGCCCAAAGAACCGAGGAAACCCCTATAACGACGAGGGTCACTCGCAATGCTTCCGGGCAAACTTTAGAAGTTACGCAAACACAAAACTCTGCCGTGATTATGAAAGGCAATCTGTCGTATAACGAACAAGGGCATTTAGTCTCTGAAATATGGTCTCAACTTGGAAAGAACTACCGTGCGGATTACACCCTCCACGATGCCAATGGCAACTGGTCAAAAAAGGTAATCTCGGAAGTAATGCCGGATGGTACTCTAAACCCGATTCGTGCCAATTACCGGCGTGTAAACTATTACTGACATATACTTGACGCCCCCACCTATTCATGGTAACTTTAAGAATCACAAATAAAGGAGATGCTATGAAAAAGGCACTACTATTTCTCGGCTTAGTGGGCACCCTCGCTGCCCCACAAGTTCAAGCGCAACAATTGGGAATCGGGGGATTCTGGACCCTCAATATTTTGCAGTCTGCCACAAACGGACCGGGTGTGACTATTGCTCTTCCGAATGCCAACCCGTTCTGGAGACACCCTCTTGTCATCGGTGTAGGTTTTCCAAAAATCGATTTTGAGGTTTTTAGTCTGGCTTTCACCGTTGATTTCTGGGCTATCAACCAGGGACTCGTTTCTTTTATCAACGTATATGTAGGACCTGGTTTATATTTTAATGTAGCAACCTTCGGTGGAAAAGCTGCTGTCAACCTTGGCGGTCGAGTTCCAATAGGGTTTTATATTAAGCCAGTTCAATGGTTTGAACTCTTCCTTGAGATCGCCCCCTCCCTGGGTGTTGTCATTGCTTATCCGATTTCAGCTGGATTTGGTCTTCAAGGGTCTTTTGGACTGCGTTTCTGGTTCTAATAACCCCTTAAATGAAAAAGGCCGCCAAAAGGCGGCTTTTTTTATAACTTGAGATTCAAGGTTTATCCTTATTCTTTAATAATCAAAAGTGTTTTTGAATCCAACAAAAGATGCGGGTCCTGAATAACCTCCCCATGGGCTTTCACAAGCTGGAGGTGGATATGCTTTCCGCTGACTTTAAGGTTCAGGAGAACATCGATATTTTCCATATGTTCTGCTAGTTCGGTAGGCACATCTCCCTGAACCTCTGCGGATTCGGGGGAAGAACTTACCCAGACCTCAAGGCCCTTTTGCTTAGCCATAGTTTTCAGCATGGCCGATGCGTCCTTACCGGCCTTAGTAAAATCCAAATCTTCGATAATCACGGTGTCTGCAACAAAACCCCCCTGGGTCAGTCGAATATCCAAACCTTCCATTAAGTGGGTAATCTCCATCCGCTCGAGGTCCATCACAGAACGGTTTTTTACGATCTCGTCATGGATATCCATGGCCGATTCGAGGTTTTTTGTCTTGCTGATTTCCTGGAAAATTTCTTCATAGTAATTCAGGGTGTGCTCTGGTTTCTTTCCGTAAGTGACATGGAGGACATTTTTTCCCTGAAGGAGTTTGTCAGTCGCTATGTGAACTAGGACTGCTGTTTTGCCGACGCCGTGCCTGGCAGCCAAGACTCCCAGGTTACCTACGCCTACACCACCCTTAAGGGTCGCGTCCAGAATTCTAAGCGGACTGTTTTGAATTATCATTGATTTAACCACTTTACCACTCCTTATTTATTGTGTTCGGCCCTTCGTTTTTCTTCGTAATCCTTCTTCAACTGTTCGGAAATATTGGAAGGAACCTTCGCGTACCTTAAAAATTCCATGGCAAACTCGGCCTTCCCTTGTGTCATCGAACGAAGGGCCGTGCTATAGCCGAACATCTCGCTTAAGGGAACCTCTGCTTCGATACGGCTGAAGTTTCCTTCCTCCGTGGAAGAAAGTACCACACCGCGCCGCTGGTTGATGGAGCCGAAGATATTTCCCTGAAACTCCGTGGGTCCTTCCACGCTCACGCGCATCAGCGGCTCGAGAATAACGGGTTTAGCCTTCTGGTAAGATTCCTTGAAGGCTCCGATAGCGGCAAGCTGGAAAGCAATGTCGGAAGAGTCAACTGGGTGCCAGGCACCGTCGTTGATCGTCACCCTGATACCGACTATGGGAAATCCAATCAATTGGCCCTTAACAAGACTGTTTTGAAAACCCTTGTCGCACGACGGGATATATTCGTTGGGGATGGAACCGCCCTTGATCATATCCACAAACTCGTAATTCTTAGCCTCTTCAAGAGGAATAGGATCGACAAATCCTGCAACTCTTCCGTATTGACCCGAACCACCCGTTTGTTTTTTGTGGGTATAATTAAAATCTGCGTGTTCCGTGATAGTTTCCCGGTATGCTACCTGCGGAGCCCCTGTCGTCACTTCACATTTATATTCGCGGCGCATTCTCTCTATATAAACTTCGAGGTGCAACTCACCCATACCCTGGATAATTGTCTGGTTGGATTCCGGATCAACATAGGTCCTGAATGTGGGGTCCTCTTTCGTGAACCGGTTGAGAGCCTTGCTCATCTGGTCCGAACTCTTTTTATCGGCGCTTTCGATGGCAAGCGAAATTACGGGGTTAGGGATAAACATGGAACTCATGGCGATATTTAGTGAGTTGTCACAGAAGGTATCACCGCTTGCGCATTCTATGCCGAACAGAGCTACGATATCCCCTGCACCTGCACCATCGATATCTTCCATACTTGAAGCGTGGAGTCGAACCAGACGGCCGACCTTAAATTTCTTTCGTGAACGCGTATTAATGAGTTCAGAACCCTTTTGGATAATCCCCTGGTAGATCCTCACGTAGGTCAGCTGTCCGTACTGGCCATCGTCAAGCTTGAAAGCAAGGGCAATGGTAGGAAGGTTATCGTCGGATTTTACGGTAAGGGGGGCTTCGCTCTTATCAAGATCCAGGGCTGTGTTTTCAACTTCCGGAGGGGTGGGAAGATAGTATCCGACGCCGTCCAGAAGTTCCTGCACTCCTCGGTTTTTATACGCCGAGCCTACCATGACGGGAACCAAGGAGAGAGCAAGGGTACCGTTGCGGATGGCTTTTCGCACGAGTTCGGGTTTTATGTCCTTTCCTTCAAGAAAGGCTTCTGCAAGCTCATCGTCGAACATTGAAACTGCGTCAAGAAGCTTTTCCCTGTATTCTTCGGCTTGTTTAAGGTATTCGGTGGGGATAGGTTTGCGTACGACGTCTCTACCGTCCTGACCCTCGAAGTATACCGCAACCATGTCAATAAGGTCGATGACACCTTCGTGTTTATCTTCGAGACCTATTGGGAGGTTGATCATGATGGCATTATGGCCAAGTTTCTCTTGGATTTGGTCACGGACCTTAAAGGGATTTGCCCCTGTTCTGTCGCATTTATTCACAAAGGCAATACGGGGTACTTTGTAACGGCGCATTTGCCTGTCTACGGTAAGAGTCTGGGACTGTACACCTCCGACCGAACAGAGAACAAGAATAGCACCATCGAGCACGCGGAGTGACCTTTCCACTTCAATGGTAAAATCGACGTGCCCCGGAGTGTCAATGATATTAATATTGAGCTCTTTCCATTTCACGTTGGTTGCAGCGGACTGGATGGTAATCCCGCGCTCACGCTCTAACTCCATCGAGTCCATGGTTGCCCCGACTCCGTCCTTGCCCCTCACCTCGTGAATTTGGTGAATCCTGTCGCAATAAAAAAGAATGCGCTCCGTGAGAGTTGTTTTTCCGCTATCAATGTGGGCACTGATACCGATATTTCTCAACTGCTCCACCGCTACATACGCCATGTCATAACCTCTATCTTGTGGAATGAAGTGATTATAGGGACATGACCAGTGCGTATCAAGTAGTAGGCTCTCCTTCTACACCTTATTCCTGTGTGTTTTGTATTTGGATTCTGTCAAAGGCACGTATGGTGTTTCTAGGTGCTACGAGAGAAACGGTACGTGCAAACAGTTTTCCATTCTCTAAAAAGAATTCAACGCTTCCTACACTGGTTTCGCCCCTCAAAACGAGTCCCTGGGCACCTTCTTCGGGTTGGATATTAGCCCTAATCCAAATTTTTATCCTTTCGGAGTTCGTGGGGTCGATCACAAATCCATTCTCGGGAATTGTTGCTCCAAAGGATGCCAAGATACCTTCCAGTTCGGAAAGCTCCCGGTTAAGTTCCTGGATCTTTTTGTTTTTATCGAAAAGTCTTAAAGCAATGCGGTTCCAAAGTGCGTCTAATTCAGAGAAATTCGATTGGGCCAATTTTAAAATTTGAGATAGGGTGTTTGGAACAGAATTTTCATAGGGGACCTGGGATAAACGTTCAATCAAAACCTTGTGGTCCAAAATATCAAAGTACACCTTTTCATAGTCTTTTTGAGTCCAAAGTCCTTCATCCGTCAAAACTGATGAATACCCGGGACGCCCGCTTTCCGGGAGTTCTATCGGTCTTGCAATAATACGTGATGCTTCATCTCTTTCAATAATGGGGTTATAGAGAAGAATAAGCTGACGGATTTCTTCAGCGTGTTTCTCTTCGGTTAGTTTCACATAATCCCTGTGAAAATTCCTTTCCCCCTGTAAAGTCTCCCTGGACTGAGATTCCAGGCGGCGCAACCTTTCTTCATAGTTATTCTGGAGTGTGGAGGTCTGTTGTTGAAACACCCTTTGACTATTATCGAGATTTTCCTGTTCACGGCGGTCCTGGTCGGATAACCTTACCTGATATTCGCTCAGCTGGAGTTTTATGGTTTCAATCTCAGCCTTTTTTTCTTCAATACGGGCTGCATAATCTTGTTCGATGCGTGCCAGCTGAGTCCGTTCATTTCGGAGAAGAACCTGCCTCTGCCGGTTCTTCTCTGCGTTGCTTATCAGTCTCTGACTGAGAAGGGCTAAAGCCGCCCGAGTTTCAGTCCTTGCTTGCTCCTGAGCGCCCTCTTTTTCACTGACCAATGCCGCTAAATCACGTTCCTGGTTTCTCAGGGCATTTTCATTTTTCTTGGCTGAATCAAGAATGTCTCGAAGTCGCAGTTCCTGAAAGTTATCAACGACTGCTACGTTCTCTTTTTCACTCGACGAAACTAGTAAGGACACTCCCCAGGTGAGAAGGACGGAGACAACCAGGACGATAAAAAGGACTAAAGGTACTATTTTTGCCCGGTTATGACGGGTTTTTTCGAATTCCTGTTCTAGAAAGTACTTTTCCTGATGGGTGTCGTCGTCAATTCTCTGACTGAGAAATGTATTTCGGGCCTGAACCAGGCTTGTTGTTACTTCGTTGTCATGGTCCATAATCCACTCCATCCCAGCGGGGGCTTGCCCGCGGATTTAATACGTTCAATAAAGACATCCGCCATCGGAAGTTCCACTTTAGCAAAACGGGTGACCGCTTTACGCCATTCACCCTCATAGTATAACTGGAGAGCTTCGTCAAAAATTGAAAGCTTCTCTTTTAATTCAGGTGTGTACATAGCTATAGGAACCGGCCAGAAAATTTTCTTTCCCGTTGTTTTTCCTTTAACCTGGACCATGTCAAGTTCCTGGAAGATGAATTCACCTGGTGAATCCCTTTCAACATCTAGTTTCACAAAATCAGAAACGATCACTGAAACTTTATAGACGCGGGTTAATCCTTCTAGGCGGCTCGCACTGTTGACATTGTCTCCAATAACCGTATTTGTCATATGGACATAAGAACCGATTCTTCCGTAGAACACATCCCCGCCGTCGATTCCGACACCGATCTCAAGGAGAACGGCTTTGAAAACCGATTCCTCACCCGATGTCAAGGATCCCTTCTCCTCAAGAAGTTCTGCCTTTTTATCGTGCATCTTCTTTCTTAACTGCTCGGCCACCTGCTGAATGCTGTAGGCCGCGCGTACGGCCTTAAGGCTACGCTGAATTTCCCCGCCTTCAAGGGAACCGAATACTGCGAGAAGTGCGTCACCTATAATTGAACCGACAATACCATCCTGATATTGGATAAGTCTTATGGCTTTGTCATAATGTAAATTCAAGAGCTTAATAATGTCTGTCCCAAGAGTTTCAGTCATGTAGGTAAACCCTTTGATGTCGGTAAATAGGATCGTGAGTTCTTTCCTTGTTCCGGCAAGGGTCACAGACCTGTCCTTATAGGCGCTCTGAACAACGTCCTTGGTGACGAATTTCTTGAAGATATTCATGAGGTTCTTAATGGTGCTCGAAAGGGAATTGAAACTTATACCGAGGTAGGTGATATCATCGTTGGGAGCGTTGGGAAGGTCAATCATTCCCAGTTCCTGGTTGGACTGCATTTCCATAAGTCTCTGGGTTATCACTGAAATGTAGCGGAGGATACGGCGTATGAGGTAGATCCCAACCCACATGGCTACAAGAGTTAGGATCACGATAATGATAACAATGGTCCTGAAAATATTCCAACTTTCGGCATAGAAGGCGTTTTCTTCCTCAGCCCGAACAATGTAAACGTTCCATGAGGAATTGTACCTATAGTACCCGAAGTACTTCATCCCGTTCCAGATAAAGTTCGCTTCGCCTTCTTCAATCCCTTTAGAACGCAATTCGTTCATCTGATCCAAAAACGCCTTATCGGTAAATTCAGTGGGTGCGGTGTCCTTGATGGAAGCGAAAAGAAAGCTACCCGAAGGTTCGATTCCGAAAGCCGCTGCGTGGTCAAGCCTAAGGCTCCTCTCGCCGGCTTTCACCAACGATTCCTTGCTTGCATCCAAATTTTGTTCAAAAAGAAAAATCTCGTATTGATTCGAACTATAAACGTAAAGTTCCTTCAAATCTTTGGAAAGAAGGTCTCCAAGAAGTCGAACCTGTTCGTTACGGTTCATCATCAGGTTGATAAAATTCGTCGTAAAGTTGGAAACAAGGAGAAAAAAGACAAATATCGCCACAATCTTCACGTACATCGGAATAATCCGGGCCTTACCTACCCGGGTAAAGAACCAACCTTTTGTTACACTCATCGGGTTCCCTCGACTTGCTTTATTTCAACAAGCTCTTCAATAAACGGTTTGAGAACGGCTTCGAGTGCGGAAAGTTCCATTCCTTCAACTTTCAATGTGAGGTAGCCGAGGGAATCGGTCTCGCCGTGAAAGAAGCCCACACCCAGGATGTTCCCACCCTTTTCAGCGACTGCGCCGGCTATTTCTGCCAACCCACCCTTGTGATCAATCAATTTTACTGTCGCTCGGAGACCGCTCTTCCAAACCCCGAGCATATCGAGAAATACCTTAAAAAGATCGCTTTCTGTAATCACTCCCACAAGCTGTCCGTTGCGAAGTACCGGTAGTCCACCGATGTTTTTCTCGGCCATAAGCTTGGCCGCCTCTTCTAATGCAGCCCCCTCATCAATGGTGATAACAGCCATTTTCATGATTTCTTCAACTCTGAGTTTGGCTAGGAGGTAACTGAGCTCGTAAACGTTCAAGGTGGAGGCCGGTGAAGGTGACGCGTAAAGGAGGTCTCTTTCGGTCACGATACCCACAAGTTTCCCGCTCTTATCGACGACCGGAAGACGGTGGAGCTTTTCTGCTTTCATCAGGGCCTGGGCTTCAGCTACCGGCGTGGTTGGGAGTATGGTTATGGGGTTGGCTGACATGCGAAGAGAAACATTCATAGGTTCACCTCTGTGAAGTATATTTTCCAGGCTAGCATCGTCAAGGGGATTTTTAAAATTAAATAAAATATTAAGGAGCCTCTTTCAAAAGTCAACGAGGAAGGGGTTTCAGAAGTGAAAAACGATGCGAAAACCGGAGTTTACTCGGGTAAATGAGGATTTGAGCAAGTTTTTTGCGAACTGATAACCCCTCCGCAGTAGTTTTGAAAGAGGCTCAAAGGTCTATTTTGATTGTTTCAAGGTTATTGCGAACTGCCAAGGTAGGCTTTTTTAATCTCATCGGATTCTGAAAGTTCTTTTGCCGTTCCGCTTGCGACGATTCTGCCCGTTTCGAGAACGTAAGCTCGGTTGGCTATTTTCAAGGCCATATGGGCATTTTGTTCGACAAGGAGTATAGTCACCCCTTCTTTATTGATTTCCTGGATAATCGAAAAAATATCTTTAACCAGAAGGGGGGCAAGTCCCATGCTGGGCTCGTCGAGTACGAGAAGCCTGGGTTTGACCATCAGGGCGCGTCCGATAGCCAGCATTTGCTGTTCCCCGCCGGAAAGCGTCGAACTCAACTGGTTTTTTCTTTCGAGAAGGCGGGGAAATCTTTTATAAACTTTTTCAAAATCCTTTGAAATATCGTCTTTTCGGGTATAAGCCCCCATTTCGAGGTTGTCCCTGACGCTGAGGTTTCCGAAGACACGACGACCTTCGGGAACCTGGACGAGCCCCCTGCGCACCCTGAGGTCCGCAGGAAGGTTTGAAATATCCTCCCATGAGCCTCCGTTTGAAAGTTCTATCTTACCCTCAAGAGGAAGGATGCCGCTCAGGGCGTGGAGCGTCGTTGTTTTGCCCGCACCATTGGCACCGATCAAGGTGACGATTTCACCCTCGGATACATGAAAATCCAGCCCGTGGAGCGCCTGAATAGAACCATAAAACACTTTAAGCCCTGATACTCTAAGCATGGATATCTTCTCCAAGGTAAGCACGTATCACATCGGGATTTTTCCTTACGGAATCGGGTTTCCCCTGGGCTATGACCCGACCATAGTCCAATACTGTAAGGCTTTCGCACAGGCCCATCACAAGGTTCATATCGTGTTCTATAAGAAGTATGGTTAAATGGAACCTCTCACGGATAAACGCGATAAGACTCATCAGGTCCTTCGTTTCCTGCGGATTCATACCGGCTGCCGGTTCATCAAGCAAAAGGAGCCGGGGTGAGGTTGCCAGAGCCCTGACGATCTCAAGTTTCCTCTGCTGACCGTAGGGGAGGGAACCGGAAAGTACGTTTGCTTTCTGCTCTATCTCGAAGATTTTCAAAATTTCAAGACTCTGTTCCCTGATCCGGGCTTCCTCACGTCGGAAAAGTGGAGTTCGGAGAATACCTTGGATAGGGTTATAGGCGACTCGAAAATGGTGGCTTACGGAAACATTTTCTAGTACAGTGAGATTATGAAAGAGGCGGATGTTTTGAAAAGTACGCGCTATACCGAGACGGGTGATTTCGTGGCTGGCCAGACCATTGAGAATGCGCTCCTTTTCATGGATGTCCCGAAAGAGAATTTGTCCGTCCGTAGGCTCGTAGACGCCGGTAAGCATGTTGAATACCGTGGTTTTTCCTGCGCCGTTCGGGCCTATTAGCCCAGCCAGGCTGCCCGTTTCCAAATGAAGGGAAAAATCCGAGACAGCCCTCAAACCGCCGAAATTGATCCCGAGGCCTTCTACCCTTAAAAGTTCATCCATGGGGTTTTTCCTTGGGGGAGCGAAGTTTTTTCAAACGGTCAAAAAAACCCGTGATGCTCCACTCGTGTTTACCGAGAATCCCCTGGGGACGGAAAAGCATCATGAGGATCATGAGAAGGGGGTAGATCACCGTGCGGTAATCGCGGAGGAAACGCAGCAATTCCTGGAGAAAGGTGAGGGTAAAGGCTGAAATAACGGTCCCAGTGATACTCCCCATGCCCCCGAGAACGATAATGACCACAATATCCACGCTCTTTAAAAAATCAAAGCTGGAAGGGGCTAAGTAATTCAAAAAAGGAGCCTGCAAGGCCCCACCTAACCCCGCAATCCCGGCGGACAGTGTGAAAGCTCCGATTTTTGTGAGGGCGATATTGATACCCATGGAATTCGACGCTGTCTCGTCTTCGCGGATACTGATCAAGGCACGGCCGTGACTGGAACGGATAAGGTTTGAAACCAAGGCTATAACCACGAGCATTAAGCCGAAGATCCAGAAAAAACCTACTATACGGTTCATATCGGGATCGGGCATAAATGGAGGTATATCCTTGAATCCGGAAGCTCCGCCGGTGATTGGGGTGAGATTGGTGATGATCGAGCGCAGGATTTCCCCGAATCCCAAGGTCATAATGGCCAGGTAGTCCCCGCGGAGCCTCAGGCTCGGCCAACCTATCAAAAAACCTCCGAGGGCAGCCACTAGGACCGCACCCACTAAGGCAAAGGGAAGAGGAATTCCAGCAGAAGTCATGATTGCGGTCGTATACGCACCGAGACCGACGAAGCCCGCCTGCCCGAGAGCTAGTTGGCCAGTAAAACCCGTGATAAGGTTGAGGGAAAGAGCCACGATGGTGTTGATGGCGCCGAGCATAATCAGACGTCCCATGTAACTGTTAATGATTCGTGCATGGAGGATAAAGGCCAACCCAAGTAACACGAAAAGTCCCACGGCTAAGAGAATCAAAAAGTCCCGATGGTGTTTTTTCATACCTTTTCCTTGAGATTTTTACCCATAATTCCTGCGGGACGCACCATAAGAATAATAATGAGGATGCTGAAAACGACGGCGTCCGAGAGTTGGGAGGATATAAAACCCTTTGTCAGGGTTTCTGCCAATCCAAGGATCACTCCCCCGAGCATGGCACCCGGTATACTGCCGATCCCGCCAAGTACGGCGGCTACGAAGGCCTTTAACCCGGGAAGGATACCCATATACGGTTCAACCTGGGGGTAACTTGTGGCATAAAGAATACCGCCCGCCGCTGCAAGCGCGCTTCCTATGGCGAAGGTGAAGCTGATGATATGGTTTACATTGATCCCCATAAGGGAGGCGGCCTTTGTGTCGAAACTCACCGCCCTCATCGCCTTCCCTGTTTTTGTATGATCCACAATGACCATTAAAAGAACCATCAGCACGGCAGCAATCGCGATGACAAGGACCTGGTTCGAACTCACGGACACAGAGAAAATTTCCCATTTAATACTCGGAAGTGTCGGGAACCTGCGGAAATCCGTTCCGATAAAAGGAAGGACCCGCATAAGGTTTTCCAGAAAAAGACTGACACCAATGGCGGTTATTAAACTATTGATCTTGGGGGCGTTTTTCAACGGACGGTAGGCTGTTCTTTCTATCAGCATACCCAGACCCGCCGTGACAAGCATGGCGAGAGGAAAAGCTAGGATAAACGAAAAGGGCGTAAGTCCAAGCCAGCTGAAAAGAAAATACGCAACGAAAGCCCCGACAGTAAGAAGGTCGCCGTGGGCAAAGTTGATCAAACGGACTATTCCGTAGACCATAGTGTAGCCAAGGGATATAAGAGCGTAGATGCTTCCAAGGGACAAACCGTTGACAAGCTGCTGAAAAATTTGAAGTAGGACTTCCACAGAAAAGACATTAAATAAAAAAGGAGGCTTTGACAAGCCTCCTTTTTACAATTTTGTAGAAAGATTACGGATTCACGGTACCGGCGTAGCGGGTGGTGAGGGTTCCGTCTTCGGCGGCAACAACTTCAACAATAACGGCGCTCTTCACAGGGTTGCGGTTCGCATCGAAAGAAATGTTGCCAGTTACAAACTTGGCAGAAATATTCTTCATCGCGTCACGGATAGCTGCGGGGTCAGTTGAACCGGCTGCTTGAATGGCCATCAGGAGAATGCGGGTAGCATCGTATCCTAAGGCAGACAAAGCATTGGGTACAGAACCGAAACGGGCCTTGTAAGCAGCTACAAAAGTAACAACTTCGGGGTCTTGCGCTTCAGGGCTGTAGTGGTTGGAATAGAAAGCGGGCATCATCCAGGTATCAGCCTTTCCAGCAACTTCATCCCATCCGTCAGCTCCGAGAAGGGGAACAGAAACACCCTGTTCGCGGATCTGCTGGGCAATGAGAACAACGGTGGAATAATAATCGGGAAGAAACATAACATCGGGCGATTCGGAACGCAGTTTGGTGATCTGTGCGTTGAAATCCTTGTCTCCGCTGTTGTAGCTCTCAGCGAAAACCACGCCGCCCTTGGCTTCGAAGGAGGCCTTGAACTGGTTGAAGAGACCGACAGAGTAGTCGTTGGACACGTCATAAAGTATGGCTGCTTTCTTGGCTCCCAGAGTTTCGGTAGCGTAGTTAGCAACAACGTTTCCCTGGAAAGAATCGGTATAACAAGCACGGAACACATAGTCACCGGCTAAAGTTACTGTGTCGTTTGTGCTTGTGGGGGAAATCATGGGAATGTTCTGTTGAACTGCCATTCCGGTGATTGCCAAGGAACACTTGCTGGTCAGAGCACCCATAATAGCCACAACCTTATCTTGTTCGACAAGTTTGGTGAAAGCGTTAGCTGTCAGAGTGGGGTCAGCCTGGTCGTCCTCAACAACAAGCTCCACCTGACGTCCGAGAACGCCACCGGCTGCGTTGATTTCCTCAACTGCTAGCAGTGCTGCGTCGCGTGTTCCAATTCCGTATTCTGCGATCACACCGCTGATGGGTTGAATGGTACCAATCTTGATAACATCGCCCGTCGCAGCATTCTGACAAGCAGAAGCCAACATTACCGCGGCGAGAGCCGCGAGAATTTTTTTCATGTACTGTCTCCTTTTCGGGTTAACCCGAGTACAAATCATCATCATGTTAAAAAAAAACTAGCCTTTTGGTCAAGTCCCGTCCTTTTTAAAAAGAACTAGGTATTCCTGGTTTCCTTTGCGTCCGCGTAAGGGCGACGCTAAAGTTTTTTCCGCTTTTATACCTAAGGTTTCCATTTCCACTAAGAATTTCATCAGGATTTCTTTCCCAACACCGTCGTCGACAACACCGTGAAAGTCATCGCGGCCATCACCGTATTTTTTCCTTTCGAATTGCGGTTTCACAAGGGCTATCACCCACCCTTCACGCACTTTTTTTATCAATTCCACAAGGATGGTATCCAAGCTCCTGAAACTGATATCCGCCACGCCGCCGTCCGGAGCGGCTTCGAGGTCCGGCAGGTCGAAAATACCGTGCCCCTCAAGGTTGATGACGCGAGGGTCCTGTACGAGTGAAGCTGCCAGCTGCCCCCGCCCCACGTCGACAGACCAAACACGGGCTGCTCCCGCTTGAAGGAGGGCGTCTGTAAACCCGCCGGTGCTGGCGCCTACGTCGAGGATTCTCTTTCCTATGACGTCCCAGTTCCAGGCCCGGAGGGCGGCGTCGAGTTTTTCACCGCCGCGCGAAACATATTTCGGGGGTTGAAAGAGAAGAATTGATTCACAGGAAACGAGTTGTGCAGGATTTCTTAAAGTTTCCCCGTTGAGACGGACGTCCCCGCAGAGTATGCGTGCCAGAATTTGGTCCTTGGTTAATTCCGGCCAAATCTGCGCTAAACGTAAGGAAAGTCTGCAGGTTTTAGAGGACACGGCTCCGGATCCGGGTGAGTTGGGCGACCTTTCCTGTCTTCTTATCAATTTTCAGACAAATTCCTTGAATTTCCGTTTCCCCTTCCGGCATTTCACCTTTAACCGGAAGTCCGGTCAGCATCCGTTTAACAGATGCCTCGGCGGATGAACCGATGACGCCGCTTGTGACGCCGCACATACCCAGGTCGCTGATCAGCCAGGTACCCTTCGGGAAAGCCCTTTCATCCGCTGTCTGAATATGGGTATGGGTGCCGGCCACAACACTCACCAAACCGTCTAAGGCCATGGCCATGGCCTCTTTTTCATCGGTCGCTTCAGCGTGAAAATCCACCAGGATGACCGGAGTTTCCTTGCTTGCCTTTTTTACAAGCTCCTGGGCTAGAACAAAGGGGTCGTCGAGGTTGACGAGACGTGTCCTGCCCTGGAGGTTAATAACCGCAATAGGCGGAGTTCCAGGGTAAACGAGGTACCCTGTTCCAGGCAGGGTTTTAGAGTAATTAGCCGGCCGGAGGATATTCGGAGTGTTAAGAACGGGGTAGAGTTCTTTTTTCTCCCAGGTATGATTTCCGCCTGTGATGACGTGGACACCGGCTTTCCAGAGCTGCTGGGCCTGTTCGGGAAGTAGACCGAACCCGTCAGCTGCATTCTCACCGTTGCAGACAATAAAATCCGGTTCATATTCTTTAATCAGGGTTTTTAGGCCAAAAAAAACGGCCCTCATCCCAGCTTGTCCCACGACATCACCGAGCATAAGGACCGTCATCAGAGAATCAGCCATCTAGCGAGCGTATTCGACAACGCGGGTTTCGCGGATGATCGTCACCTTGATTCTTCCGGGGTAACGAAGATCATTCTCAATTTTTTTAGCAATTTCTTTAGCGAGATCCCTGGCCTGCTGGTCGTTGACCTTGTCGGTGTTCACTAAGATTCTCACTTCGCGGCCAGCCTGGATAGCAAAACACTTGTCCACACCCTCAAAGCTCTCACCTATCTCTTCCAGGTTTTGTAGACGTTTGATGTAAGTATCCAAACTTTCCCTTCGTGCTCCAGGACGCGCGGCTGAAACCGCGTCGGCGACCTGGACTAGCATAGCCTCGGGACAGATGGGCTCTAAGTCATTGTGGTGGCTGGCAATACCGTTTACAACCCTTGGGTCTTCACCGCACTTGCGGGCCAGTTCAGCACCAAGTTCAGCGTGGTTCTCGTCACCCTCGCTCTCCATACCTTTACCAATATCGTGAAGCAGAGCCGCACGGCGGGCTATGGGGACGTCGAGGCCTATCTCAGCGGCTATCATACCGGAAATAATGGAAACTTCTTTCGAGTGCGATAAAACATTCTGGCCATAGCTTGTTCTATAATGCAGTCTTCCGAGTGCGCGTACCAGATCAGGGGCCATTCCGTGCATTCCGAGGTCGAAAACGACCTTCTCGCCTTCCTCTTGAATCGTTTGGTTGATCTCTTTCGCTACACGCTGGACTACTTCCTCGATGCGCGCAGGATGGATGCGTCCGTCTATGATAAGGCGTTCCATGCTTGCCTTGGCTATGGCGCGTCGTATCGGGTCGAAACAACTGATAACCACAGCTTCGGGGGTATCATCGATGATGACATCCACCCCTGTTAGGTTTTCCAAAGTCCTGATATTACGCCCTTCTTTACCGATGATCCTTCCCTTCATTTCGTCGTTGGGCAGGGTAATCGTGGAAACGGTCATTTCCGAGGTCACTTCCGAAGCGATTCTTTGAACGGTAGATACTAGAAGCTCCCTGGCTTTTTTCTCAGCGCCGGCGATTGCTTCCTGTTCGATCTTGTTGACAAGAATCTGGGCATCGTAGCGGGCTTCACCTTCAAGTTTTTGAATGATGACTTTTTTCGCTTCGTCCGTTGTGAGTCCTGATATTCTTTCCAGCTCCGAGGTTAAAAGAGCCTCTTGATTTTCAAGACGCGACTCCCTCTCCTCAACCCTTTTTTCCCTTTCTACAAAGGCAATCTGTTGCTTCTCTACACCCTCGAGTTTGATATCTAGGTTATCTTCTTTTTGAATAAGACGCTTTTCCAGCTTTTGGATTTCCTGTCTCCGTTCGCGCAAATCCCTCTCTTGGGTCGTCCGCTCACGAAGTAGCTGGTCTTTAGCTTCGAGTAAGATCTCCTTCTTCTTATTCTCCGACTCTCTAATGGCATCCTGCCGAATCCTTTCGGCTCGTTGCTCGGCGGATGACAGCTGATAGCGGGCATAAACCCATCGTCCAAGTACACCTAGTATAAAACCCACGGGGAGAGCGACCAGAGCGCTAATTAGCACTTCCATAAGGCCCTCCTATTAGTTTAATGCGATAAATATATACCAGAACGTTTCTTTTGACAAGAGCGTTTTCGTAGAAATGTGAAAACATTTTCCATCAGTCGGATGCGCGTATCTCCTCGGCGACCTCCGCAACCCAATTCTCGAAAATCCAGGCCCTGGCCGGAAAAATAGGGTTATGGAGGGAGAATTCGTCGAAAACAATCGATTTTCCCTTAAAAACAAACCGTAACAAAAAATAAGGAGCACCCCCGTAGAGGTATTTATCGAAACGGAAGTCTTCGAGGTTTTTCTTCATCAATAACCTGGTTCTTAACAAGGATCTAATCTTAATTTGATTTGCAAAAATTTCAAAAGAGAGAGGATAAGAAAAAATAAGGTAAAACACCAGATAGCTTATGGGAAGTAGAGGTAAAGAACTGATAAGTCGAATCCAGGGTTGTGTATCAGGCGTTAAAAACCCCACAGCCACCATTCCGAGTTGAATAAGAATCAGAAAAATATAGGTAAAAAGACCTATTAAGGAATGTAATAGCTTAAGAATTCCTGTCTCGCGCCAGGGTTCTCCTTTTTGCATTTGAGTAGCGCGGTTGAGAAGGGATAAGCTTTCTTTTGAACGTTCAAACTGAAGTTTTCCGCCGTCTTTCAGAAGAAATCCTAGAAGACCCCTCGCCGGATCCTCGAAGATCCCGCAAACCTTTTCCATAGCTAAAGAGTTTTTTACAGGACCATCCCTCCAAAGCACCTCGTACTCGTCGATTTTTTCTAATCTTCTTCCGTGTGTAAGCTTTTGGGAGGATTCGAAGGACACGGCCAATAAGACAACGCCCATAATCCAAGATAGAGGGTTGTAAGCCTCGGGTAAAAACAACAGGACCGTTCCGGTTATAGTAAAAAAGATGAACTTAACCCACGAAAAAACCAAGGTTTCAAATAACAAGGACTTCATAGGCTAAGCATTGGTCATTCTAAAAAAATAGACAAGACTATCGACTAAAATTGCAATTTATACTTGTTTTTCAATATGGGAACAGTGTATACTTGAGAAAAAGGGGGGGATGATGAAAGTCTTATTAGCAATTTTTGCTCTAGCTTCTACACAGCTTTTCGGCAACGTGGTCGATGACCTTATAGCCGCAAGAAAGCTCGAACTGGGGGATGCGTATTGGCTCGCCGGTGAGCGTTACATTGCTCTGGACAAGGTAGAACTTGGAAAACAGATGCAGGAACAGGCAAGGCGCATCGTTTCAGGCTATGTGCCCCCAAGCGAAAGGTCCGAAACGGCTGCAACACCAACTGTGACACCAGCTCCAGTCGAGGTCAACATTCCTGAGGTTAATTCTGCAGAACTAGCCCGAAACGCCGCCCAGGGCGACCGTATAGTGCGCTACCAGTTTACAAAAATGATCCGCGGTTTGGTTTCAGAAGATATCGAAACTATTATTTCCACGATTGCTACAGAAATTAAGGGACCGGGTTTCGAGGCGGGAATCACCAGGGCAGAGGTTCGAAGACGAGTGCAGGCCCTTTTTTCAGAAAATGACGCCAATCTTCTCACGCCGGAAATGGTCTTTGATGTATCCTCTTTAACTGTGACGCCGGTGGAAGGTACTGACCAGGATTTCTTGCTCACCGTTAAAACTTCCCCTTCCGCTCCACAGTTCCTTACTTCCCGCACCTGGTGGGGATCTTCTCTCAACATCTACTTTGTCAGAGAAGATAACCTTTGGGTTGCGAAGGCTGTCTCAAACTAAAATATAACCGGTCTCATCCCGGGGAGTCTGCATGAAAACAGATTCCCCAAAAAGACCGATTCTTGCACTTGCCCTAATCCAGAAATTAGGTTAAATTACTTAACAAATATC
>DYOB01000221.1 GCA_020720765.1 Borreliella garinii | reverse complement strand
TTCAGTCATGTTTAAACAATAACTTGAAAATCTTACGATGGCCATTTGTTCCTAATTCCTTCAGCTCTTGTTTCAAGGCCTCAAGTTCATTCAAGAAGTACTCCTGTTCATTCAAGCCCTCCAGTTCTAAATGATTTAAGTTGCATCCTGCCTCAAGCAAAGCCCTGACTGCAGCGACATTACCATTTTCCGCGGCTATGATGAGTGCCCCTGCTCCTCCATTATAATTTCCTTTTATTCCATTCGTGAGCAATGCCTTGATTAAACGAATATTATTCTTTTCGCAGGCAATTTCGAGGACGTTTCCCCTGTCTCCTTCATCCTCTTCTTCGTATTGAGTATGTAAATAATGATTTGCATCAGCACCAGCTGCCATCAGAATTTTCACCATTCTGAGATCACCATTTCTAGCTGCAATCGCCAGCATGGTGTCGTTCATCATCAGATCATTCACAGGATCTGATGATTCCCAATCAAACCAATCTTCTAACCCTTTAAAATTATTCCAATAAGCATTGCATGTTACAAAAATATCAACACCAAATGTAATTAAAGTTTGCACCAAGGCAGAATTACCAGCAAGGACGGGCCCTCGTAATGAGCCTAAATTGTCAACCTCTTTAATATCTGCCCCGACTGACAGGAGGTGCTTGACGACTTTAATATGACCATTATTGACTGCTGCTGATAGAGGTGTATAGCAAGTCATACCGTATAGCCATGCTAAATGATCGTCACCTTTAATATTTGCTCCAGCAGCCAAAAGGGCTTTGACAATTGTTAAATACCCTTTTTCACAGGCCAAGGTTAAGGGGACAGCGAGTCCAGTGTTTATACGATTTGCACCTGCGCTAAGCAGATACTTTACTATTTCAAGATGACCATATTTACTGGCAAAAGCAAGGGGTGATTTTTCCTGTTCATCACTCTCTTCAACTTCATAGATATCGGTACCAAATGCACATAGATTTATGACATCTTTAATCTGCCCAGTAGCACAAGCATAAATCATAGCACTTTTATTATTGTGAAGTGTAGCCCCTGCTTCAAGAAGTATCTTCGCCGTGTCAATCTTATCCTCATTGATGGCAACATCAATAGCCGTTCTATATTGAAATACGTCGTTAACATATTTGAAAAAGTTATCGCCTTGACAGAATATAAAACTTAAACGTTCAAAGTATTCCAGGGTACCAGGAGCTTGTAATGCGCATATAGCGCGCTCTCGAGACTCCGAAATCTGGGGAAGTTCCATGTCAGCGCCTGCGGCCAGCAGAACTTTGACAATCGAGTTGTGCCCACACAGACATGCTATCATCAATGCTGTTTGGCCAATATTATCCGTTCCATCAAAATTAACGCCTGCATCAAGAAGAAATTTCACCTCATCAAGGTTGTCGTGCCAGCAGGCAGTCCGTAGATCATCTTCAAGCTTTTCCCTTTCCTTTTTTTTATCGTGAATGCTAAAACAATATTGGTCAATATCAAATCCTGAAACTACCTCAACAAAATGATCTGGTTCGTTCATATAATCACCTGTTATTTTTGGATTAAAGAATTTATTTTAAAAATATATGCCGTAGTTTTTTATAAGATACTGTATCAGCCATGACAAGGAGTGTCGTGGCTCAAATATTTCTCTGATTTCGTGAAAATAATGCCCGCAGGAAAAAAGAACACAAATCAAAAGCGAGCCTTCAAACTTGGCTTTGGACGCATATTGTTTATTGATAAAGAGATACGGGAATGGAGCCTCACACATACCCCTCTGACATGCCCAAGACTGGCTGACAACTATGAAGTTTCATCGCGGACAATCATGAGGGATATTGAGTATATGCGCGATCAGCTCGGTGCGCCAATAGAGTATAGCTCAAAAAAAGGGTGGCATTATACGGAGGAAAACTATGCCTTGCCTGCTATCAATGTTAACGAAGGGGATCTCTTTGCCATCTGCATTGCGGAAAAGGCTTTAGATCAATACAAAGGAACTGCTGTTTACGAAGATTTAGATCGAATCTTCCGGCGGATCATCGCTTCCTTGCCGGATAAAGCTATCAGTAAACTTCCCATCTATGCCACTCAATTCACCATGGTACCATTTCCCACAAGCAAGACAGATGGGGAAACCTGGCAAGAAGTGTTCGATGCTTTGCAAGAAAAAAGGTGCATAGCAATCTCCTATCAAAAGCCCTCTGACGAAGCCTCTTCTGATCGCAAGATTTTTCCCCTGCATGCAGCCCATTATCACGGCGCCTGGTACATTTTGAGCTACTGTCATGATAGAAAGGATGCCAGAGTCTTCAACCTTTCCCGGATAAAAAAAGTGGCAGAGGTTAACGAATCAGAGCAAGAACAAAAAGACCGAGTGGCGTTTCTTGAAACATTCGACCTGCAGCGTGCTTTAAGCGAGAGTTTTGATATGTATATCGGACAAAAGAGCCAAAAAATCAAAATTCGATTCAGTGCAGCCATAGCCCCTTATATTCAAGAGCGAGAATGGCACGCGAAACAACAACTTACTCCGGAAAAGGGTGGTACTCTCTTGTTCGAGGTGTCTGTCAATAATTTAACAGGAATGGTGCCGTGGATTCTTTCATGGGGAGCCAACGCCACGGTCTTGGAGCCTCGGGAATTAGTGGTTGAAATTGAGAATGAATTAAAGAAGCTCGTTGCTACCTACAATGGTTTTGTCAAAGATTAAGATTCTATATAAAGTAGAGTGAGCAGTCGAATTTCATTCAGGATGCAACCAATCTTTATCTGGATTTACTAAATTGCTTTCTCAACAAGGGGGGGAGCCTC
The DNA here is from genome assembly GCA_020720765.1 of Borreliella garinii. Classification (GTDB taxonomy): domain Bacteria; phylum Spirochaetota; class Spirochaetia; order JABEVK01; family JABEVK01; genus DYOB01. The sequence continues at coordinate 194 of DYOB01000221.1, read as the reverse complement.
ATTTTCGGTTGAACCAAAACATTAGCCACAAAGTACTGTTTTTCAGTTGCTCCTTGTCTTCATCTGAAAGGTTCCATGAAATCCCAGCCTTATCCAGCGCCGCATGCGAGTATGCTGCCATTTTGAAGTCACCATCATCCTGGTGATAAGCCCATTCCAAGCGGCCATAAATCACCTCCCCCAGTACAGCTCTT
>DYOB01000041.1 GCA_020720765.1 Borreliella garinii | reverse complement strand
TGAGCATCCCAGCTCCCCGGTCCTGTGTCAAAATCTCAAGCGCAACAGGCTCCTACATTTTTGTAATTGCTGTTTTCGTAGCCTTCGATAATTATCTCTACCTTGTCCAGCCCGCCATCGTGGATGAATCTAGCGGGGGTGAAGCCATCAGCCGCAGTTTTAAACTCGTCATGGGTCAATTCTGGAGGCTTTTGGGCATTAGGATCGTCACCTATCTTGCTATTGCCGTTGCTAGCGGGATAGTCACTATGATTCCCTCCTTTATTCTTATTCTTCCAGGTTTGATGGAAATTGCCCCCATGTTCTCCAACCCCGAAATGCTCTTTGAATCTCCGCAAATCATCTTTCGTTTTGTGTCCTCCCTCGGACCGAGTATGATTATCCTTACCTACTTGTCGTTGCTTCTCAGTCTTGCGACCTATCCGGTCTTTCAGGTTTTTATGTATATGGACCAGAGGGTGAGGAAAGGTGATGTACCCGAGGCTGTAGAATAATTGGGGTATTTAGAAAAATCAGGACGGCCTCCCTTAGCGGGGGCCGTTATTTGGGTGATGGTCATCCTGGGTGTTTATGCCACCTTACCTTCCATTATTTTAAATATTTATGTCCATGTCGATGTTTTTTTTAATAAAGAAATTCAGCTTTCGGGTAATTTTCTGGATAATCTAAAAACCATCAACCAGTACTACTGGCCCTTGATTCTAATCTTTACAATGGCAGGGCAGTTTCTCTTTTTTACAGGAGGCACCCTGCTGAGTTTTTCAAGGCTTCATGGTTTTTCTTTTAAAAAGTATTTCCGCCTAGGACCAACCACCCCCTTAGCGCCTCTTCTAGGAATTCTTGCGGGTATCACGGTTGTGCCGCTTGCTTCGTGGCTGGGTGAGTTCTGGTTCTGGCTGTTTCCTTCCCTGAGGGTGCTGATAGAATTCTTCGGTATGGGCGACCTAAAACTTACTGACCCTGGGGCGATTATTTTTAATCTCGTGGTAATCGGTGTCACCCCGGCCATCTGCGAGGAGATTCTTTTTCGAGGTTACCTCCAAGGAACCTTGCACAGGAAATGGAGCGCCCGTTCCTCTATCCTCTTTGCCGGGATTATGTTCGCTATGATCCACCAGAATGCCTTCGGTCTGACCACCCTGATCCTGATGGGCATCCTCCTCGGCTGGGTTTATTACCGCTTCCAAAGCCTCTATGCGAGCGCCGCCCTGCACTTTGCCTACAACTCTGCCATCGTCCTTATAAGTATGACAGACTTTTTTCCCGGACTCTTGGACGAGACGGGGAACTTTAGTTTGACGGTGACCCTCGTCAGCACGTTAGCTTTTGTTCTGGTCATTCTCGGGATTCTTAAAGTGACCGCAAAACCCGACCAGCAGGTCCTCAAAGATGAATGGATCCAAGAACCTCCGCCTTCTCAAGAGCTTCTAATGGAAAGCGGGACCGAGTAGAATCCGTCCGAAGGCCTTGATATACTGATCCCGTACCTTCCCGGTGAGGTACCATTCGTCGAGAACGACTTTTCCGTGAAAATACGACGAATGGATAAACCGTACCATGTCACCGTTGCGATCCACAAAAAGCCCACCGTGGACTATCCTGTCAGTAGCGTCAGCGATAAAAACCAGGTCGCCGGGGCGAAGATTCTCGGGATCGTGGATTTCGACAGTGTTATGGAGTAAAAGCCATTCGATATTGGCGTCGAAAAGTTCCCTCTCCCCGTCTGTAAAAATCATTTTTTTACCGGTAGCTTGCTGATAGGACCAGACTATTAGCCCCGAACAGTCGAAGGTAGCAGGTCCATTGCTCGACCAGACGTATTTTGAACCCAGCCGTGTGAAGGCATTTTTAAGCGCAATCTGGGATACAGTGGGTAAAATTTCCCGGCGTTGAGGTGTCGTTGAACAGGACGATCCAATGACTAAAATCAGCAAGAGTCCCGCCAGTTTATTCCCCAAAAATAAAAACCACCTTTTCCAAATCGAAACCCAGGGACTCAACGAGATTTCTTATCTGGGTTTCTGCGTTGGCTTTCGCTGTTTCTAAAAGTCCGATTTCCGACATCCTCTTTTGAATAAACGGCTTCAGGGTAAGAACTACTTCCCTCCACAGGGAGGCACCCAAGGGGAGCTCGGGAAAACCTTCAGCGGGGTTATCGAGGATACGGAATTCATTCACTGTGATCGGGGGGAGGACTATAGTTGTTTTTTCCCCGGCTGGATCGGATTCAACCCTAAGCGGGGTTACACTGAAATCCCACCCCGCGGAAGCCCTGGCGGTAAGGACCAGAAACTGGCGCGTTTTGAGACTATTGATCCCTAGTTTCTGCGCGAGTAAAACCAGGGAAAGAAGTTCGCGTTCATCGGTGGTCAAGCGTGAGGCTTCGACGGAGCCGATAGCCCTGAACCTGCGGAAGTCGGTGTTGGTGGGAAAAAAATCGTAGGGGAAGAGGAACTGGCTGACAGCCTCGGCTGTGTTCAGGGTGTCTTTCTGATAGACCGCTTCAAGTCTCTGAAGAACGGATACTGTTTCATTGCGCGGCTGGGTGTTAAAAAAGTAGACTAAACCAGCGCTCAGAATACCCAGGAGGAAAACTAGAATAAAAAGCAAAACAAGACTACGGGTTTTCAAGCGGCACCTCCATTCCTGGTGGGAGATTTTCCGTTTGAATGAGGATTTCATACTCCTCGACCCCGAGGGCCTTCAAGGTCTCTCCCAACCGGGTTCTCGCGTTGGCTGACGCCTCACCTAAAATCCCGAGCCTCAAGGCATCTTCTTCCACCGCCTTCGCCCTCTCGGTCAAAATGGCCTGGAGCCGCAGATAACCAATATTCTGGCCTTCGGAAAAGTATTCATAGAGGGATTCGTCGTCAGCGTCCGAGAAGAGAATGACGGGCGGGGGTAGGGTCACCACGACTTTACCCTCGGAAAGCACCACCGAAAAGTTATCACTCAGGTCGAAGCCGGCTTGAACGCGTACCAGGACGCGAAAAAGGGTTTCCCGGCCGCCGTAATGGAAAATTAGGATTTGATCGTCGGATTTATGGTAGACGACCTCCCGAAAAAGCATTTCCACCGTGGGCATATCAAAGACAGTGGAAACTTTTTTCCGCAACTCTTCGGTATTCCAAGCAGGACTACATGAAGTTAAAAAAAGGATGAGCAGAAAAAATACCAAATTAAAAAGTTTCACATGAAAAGAATGGTCGATTTTACTGAAAAAATCAACTTCACGAAATTCTTGCTGTTAAGGCAAGCAAAACGACGAGAATTTCGCTATTAAAAGGAGTGATGCAAGATTTAACATTTTATAGAACGCCACCATCCCCTCTCCCGCGGGAAAAACTGGCCGAGAAGGGTTCCACAGCGCTGAGCGACCAGGAATTAATGGCGGTGATGCTTGGAAGCGGATGTGCAGGGATGCCTGTCGCTGAACTCGCTGGATACGGGCTCGACACAATAGAAAAAATCCAGAAGAACCAGCCCATCCCTGTTGTAAAAGGACTAGGAAAGGCCAAAATCAGCCTGCTCTTGGCCGCCCATGAATTTTTCAGGCGGCGCTACGCTCCTGCGCATTGGAAAATCTTGGGGCCAAAAGATGTTTACCCTCTCCTTATCCATTACGCGGATAGAGCGCAGGAGAACTTTATCGCCATCACCCTCAATGGTGCCCACGAAGTTATCCGAATCCGCCCCATCAGCGTGGGCCTCGTGAATAGAACCATTGTCCACCCGCGCGAGGTTTTTTCCATCGCCATATCCGACATGGCCGCTTCGCTACTTGTGGCGCATAACCATCCCAGCGGCAACCTTACGCCGAGCCGCGAGGATAGGGAAGTGACCTCGCGCCTTCTGGACGCAGGACGGCTTTTAGGTATCCCCTTACTCGATCACGTTGTTTTTTCAAACGAAGGGTATTTTAGCTTTCAGGAGTCCGGGGATCTGGGTTAAGTTCTACGACAGCTGTGCAGGTATTGTCGAGGAAGTGCATAAGCCCCGAGAGAATTTTTTGCGAAAAAGTTTTGCCTTCCGGGGTTTGGTAAGAAAGGGTCGAATCGGCTTTGAGAACGAGAAAAAAGTTTTCATGGTGGGCCTCGATCCCCATATTTCCGGAAACGTTGGAAGCCTGGAGGTAGACCGCCGGCCCTTTAAAGACGACGGAGTTATAGGCACTGATGACAAGGTGAAAAGTCGTCATTTTTTACCCAGGGTCCGGCTTTTATTCTGGGCATCCTCCACGGTACCCACCATATAAAAAGCCTGTTCCGGCAGGTCGTCGTGTTTCCCGTTGAGGATTTCTTCGAAAGAACGGATATTGTCCTCGAGACTGACGAAGGCGCCTTTAAGTCCTGTGAAATGCTCGGCGACCGAGAAGGGCTGGGAGAGGAACTTCTGAATTTTACGTGCACGCTGAACAGTTTTACGGTCGTCTTCGGAGAGCTCGTCCATTCCCATGATTGCAATGATGTCCTGGAGGCTCTTATAGACCTGGAGAATTTCCTGAACCTGCCGGGCCACGTTGTAGTGACGCTCGCCTAAAACGTCGGCACTGAGAATCCTCGAAGAAGATGTCAGGGGGTCGACTGCCGGGTAGATGCCGATTTCCACGATGCCTCGGCTGAGGTTCGTGGTCGAATCAAGGTGGGAGAAGGTGGCTGCAGGCGCAGGGTCTGTGTAGTCGTCGGCAGGTACGTAGACGGCCTGGATCGATGTGATGGAACCTTGTTTAGTCGAGGTAATACGTTCTTCGAGTTCACCGAGTTCGGAGGCCAGGGTGGGCTGGTATCCGACCGCAGAAGGGATGCGTCCGAGAAGGGCCGAGACCTCGGCACCAGCCTGGACAAACCGGAAAATATTATCGATAAAAAGCAGTACATCCTGGTGCTCTTCTTCGCGGAAATACTCTGCGATGCTTAAGGCTGAAAGTGCAACCCTCGCTCTTGCCCCAGGTGGTTCGTTCATCTGGCCGAAAACAAGGGACGTGCGGTCGATGACACCCGACTCCTGCATTTCTTTAAACAGGGCTGTCCCTTCGCGGGTCCTTTCACCTACTCCGCAAAAAACAGAAAAGCCTCCGTGGACCCGGGCTATATTGCTGATAAGTTCCATGATCAGAACTGTTTTTCCAACACCTGCACCGCCGAACAGACCGACCTTTCCACCCTTCATATACGGTGCGAGAAGGTCGATGACCTTAATCCCGGTGACCAGAATTTCACTCATGGATTTTTGTTCGAGGTAACTCGGTGCAGGTCGGTGGATGGAATAGCGTTTTTCGGAGTCGATTGGGCCTTGGCCATCGATGGCATCCCCGGTGACGTTGATGATCCGGCCCAAGGTGGACTTTCCAACCGGAACCGTAATAGGGCCGCCTGTGTTCTTGACTGCAAGACCGCGGCTGAGACCATCCGTGGAGTCCATGGCTATGGCACGGACAAGATTATCACCGAGGTGCTGGATCACCTCCAGGACTAGGTTGTCGGGTTTGTCGTTGATCGAAGGGTTGGTTATGGTCAGGGCTGTAAAAATAGGGGGAAGTTGTTCGAGGGGGAAGAGAACATCGATAACCGGCCCCATAATCTGAATAATTTTTCCTTCTGGATAGTTCATGCTTGTTTTCCTTTAAGGGCTTCTTTACCCGAGATAATTTCAATAAGCTCGTTTGTTATCGAGGTTTGGCGTGCTTTGTTTTGGAGGACAATATTCAGGTTGATCATTTCTTTTGCGTTTGAGGAGGCATTTTCCATGGCTGACATGCGTGAAGCGTTTTCGCTGAGCAAGGAAAAACGAAGGGCTAAATGCAGGGTCTGTTGAAAAATAAAGCGGCTTGCCGTTTGAATGATTTCATCTTGGGGTAGTTCTGAAATCTCGTAGGATATCAGCTGTTCTTTTTTCTCTTTTTGAGTCTCCATTTTTCCATTGAGCGGGAAAATCTGTCTGGTGACGATTTCCTGGGAGATGGTGGAAACAAAACGGGTGTAAAGAATATACACTTCCTGAATCTCGCTCGATAGGACTCTTTCTATGATTTCAGATGAAAGTTGTACAAGCCTTTCCATGCTAAAAGCATTTTCATGGATTTCAGTGCTGAAGCTCACAGTATACCCGTTACGCTGTGCGTAAGCCGCACCTTTTTTTCCGATACACGTCAGCTCTGTGCCAATCGTATTCATACGGTTTTTCCAGATAAGCACGTCCAATTCCTTTAAAATAGCGTTGTTGTACGAGCCGCAGAGACCTTTATCTGATGTAAAAAGTATAATATGTGTTTTTCTTACCGTTTTCTCGGACCCGACAAGCGGGTTCTCAGAGGTGGCCGCCAGTTGTTGAAGGATGGACCTTGATTGAACAAGATTCTCTTCGAAGAGCTTGAGGGCATCCAAACCCATGATAAGTTTTCGGAGTTTTACAGTTGAGATCATGTTCATGGCTTTCATGACCTTTTGCATATTCTGAAGGGAAGATATTTTTTGCTGAAAATCCCTGGTACTCGCCATTAACTCTGCCTCATTTCTTTCTCGAGCTTCTTATGGTTTTCAAAAGAGTCCTTACACTTTCGGTATTCGGTGCAGAGAGCCAACCCGCCTCGAAACTTGGGTCTCTGACGATCTGTGCTAAAGATGAAATGATCACAAGGTGAAGGTGCCTTTGGTCCATGCTCCCTGCAAGGAAAAAAGCGGCGTGGATGGCCGGGAACGTTTCTGAAAATTTTATGCCAGTCTTGGAACGCATCAGGAACATTTGAAATTTGTCGTAGCCTTCGACCACAATATGGGGAAGGGCAAAGAAAGGAGTAAGTGCAGTAGGTGTGGTCTTCTCCCTTTTCTGAAGGAGTTCCTCAAGTATTTTTGATTTGAGTTCCGGATCGTTTTCGACCATGATGCGGGAGGCTTTTTGAAACACTTTTTCAAGACTTGCCCCTTTCTCCATGTCGATAATCTTACACGATTCAAGCAAGGTATCAAACCTGTCCTTATCCTTGGTGTCGTCCCCCTTCATGATGTCGCCTATTTCCTGTTCCAAAGACGGGGAGGCGAGTTCCCGTGACGTGACCCTTTCGATCATGGAGAGGGTTTCACGGTTGATACCGGAATTAGACTGGTTCATGGCTAGGGCGATGTTCAGTGTGTACCCCGCATCGATATCAGCAGTCGAGGCTTCGGGGTGGAAGCGCAGTTCGAAGTTATCAAAGATGACCAGGAGTTCCTTGTCGAGCTCCGGTGTGAATCCTGATTTTCCTGACAGTTTAGTGAGAAAGTCCTGACAGTGGCTGTCGAGAAACCCAAACAATTCATTCTGGTAGAACATGAGTTTGTTTGTGGGGTATTTATCCAGCCTGCCGCTGATACCGGCCTTGAGGAGAATGGCTTGCTTATAAATATCGATAGGGGCGAATTGTTTTTGCTTGAGAATTTCTGTCAGCCTTTCTCCGCGGCTCAACTGGTTCTTTGTTGCAGCGTCCAAGTCGGAGGAAAACTGCATAAAAGCCGCCAACTCCCTGAACTGCGCCAATTCGATACGCAAGGTGCCGGCTGTTTGTTTGATGGCCTTGACCTGTGCGTCCCCTCCCACGCGGGAAACCGAGATTCCCACGTTGATGGCGGGCCGGAGACCGGAGTTGAAAAGATGGGCTTCGAGGAAAATCTGTCCGTCGGTGATGGAGATCACGTTGGTAGGGATATAGGCCGAGACATCACCGTCCTGGGTTTCAACGATGGGTAGGGCTGTGAGTGAGCCTCCGCCTTTTTCTGCGCTCATCTTGGCCGCACGTTCCAGAAGACGCGAGTGGATATAGAAAATATCCCCCGGGTAGGCTTCGCGTCCCGGTGAACGGCGCATAAGCAAGGACAATTCGCGGTAAGCCTGGGAATGCTTGGTGAGGTCGTCGTATATGATCAGGGCGTGTTTTCCATTGTCGCGGAAATACTCCGCCATTGCTGTGGCGGAATACGGCGCTAAAAACTGAAGCGAAGCCGGGTCCGAGGTTGTGGCTGCGACAACCGTGGTATATTCCATGGACCCTCGTTTTCTAAGGTTCTCCACGAGTTGGACTACAGAAGAGCGTTTCTGCCCGATTGCCACATAAAAACAGTGCACCTTCTCGGCTTCCGGGTTGGACTTCTGATTCAGGATGGTGTCTATGGCGATGGCCGTCTTCCCGGTCCTTCGGTCCCCGATAATCAGTTCCCTCTGTCCGCGTCCGATGGGGATCATCGCATCGATGGCTTTTAATCCTGTCTGCATGGGTTCAGTCACGTTTTGTCTTTCAATAATCCCGGGGCCCTTCGCTTCAACCTTTCTGTATTCAGTTGGTATGATTGGTCCCAACCCGTCGATAGGGTTTCCCAGCGGATCCACAACTCGGCCTAAAAGTGATTCACCCACAGGTACCTCGGCCACCCGTTTGGTCCTTCTTACAAGCTGGCCCTCTTTGACGAGTTCTGCGTCTGAGAAGAGAAAGATGCCCACAGTATCTTCTTCGATATTCATCACAAGCCCTGGGATAACCTTATGGGTTTCTGTTTCTACCTCGACAAGCTCACCGGACATGACCGAGTCGAGACCCCATACTTGGATGATGCCGTCACCTGACTGGATAACTTTTCCCACTTCTGATTCGTTGCCTGATTTACCGAAACCTGTGAGTTTTTGTTTCAGTACTTCGAGAATTTCGGAGGGTTTGATATCGTCTCTCATGGGGTCCTTCTTATCAAGTTGGTTTTTAAAACAGTTCGTAAAGTTCTTATCCTCTCAATCAGGGAATAATCCCAGAGGCGGTTGTTCCAAAGAACCCTGAAACCTCCCTTGAGTTGAGTGTTGATTTTGTTTTTGAGAATAAATTTTTTACCCAAGATACGGGAAAAAAACTGAGCCACCCTATCTTTTAGTTCCAAGTCCGCTTCCTGGAAAGTTTCCAATTCCAGTTCTGAAACTCCAGAATCTGCGTCGAGGATTTTTTTATAGGCTGATGGCAGGAAGGGGAGGATAGAAAGACGGTTGTTGTTCAAAATTATAAACAGGGCTTTTTTGAGGTTTTCACCAAGAAAAGGCAGAAACGCCGTCTCTACGAGAATCTTTGCTTGCTGGGTTTCGACATGCTTTTTCAAGCAAAAGGAACCGACTTCTGGTAAAGAGTTCAGGATATCCGCAAGAGTTTCCATGTCCTTGTCGAGGGTTTGGCGGTCTACCCCGGTAGGATAAGCTTGCTGTAAGGCCAGGGCATACCGTATGGCAACCTGGGGAATACTCACAACCCGCTCACCAGTTTTTTAGTCCATTCACGGTCTTGGTCCTTGAGAAAAGTTTGACCCACAAGCGCTTCGGCGCTGTCACAAACCAGGTCGGCGAGTTCATCGTTGAGGGATTTGAGGATTTTCCTCTTTTCTTCCTCGGCGTCCTTTTTAGCTTGTTCAAGAATTTCGGAGGCTTCGGATTTCGCCTTATTTACCAACTCCTCACGAAGGGCTTGGGCTTCCTTCCTCGAGGTTTGGAGAATTTCCTGGGCTTCCGCGTTTGCTTTCGCTAGGGTGTTTTCCCGCTCTAAATGGATTTCGGAAAGCCGTTTTTCCACTTGGCTTGCATTGTCGAGAGCTTTAGCGAGCGTCTTGGCCCGTTCATTCATGCTTTTTATAAGGGAAGGAAAAACGAATCTCGACATCAATAAAAAGAGTATTCCAAAACTGACCCAGGTCCAAATTGTGAGACCTGGATTGATTTTTAAAAAATCCATGGCTGACTACTTAAAAACGACAAGCAGGGCGATGATGGCAATAAAGAAGGCAAGTCCTTCGATCAGGGCTGCCATAAGGATCATGTTTGTACGGATTTCTTTACGTTCTTCCGGCTGGCGGGCTATGGCATCCATGGCTTTACCACCGATGATGCCGATACCTATAGCCCCGCCCGCAGCTGCGATAGCCGCACCAATGACTGCTAATGCCTGTCCGATAATTGCTGACTCCATTTGTGTCCTCCAAGAAAATCTTTTTATTCATGACGCGTGCTGGCCATGTTGATGAAAATGCAACTCAATAACGTAAAAACAAAGGCCTGAAGAATGGCCACAAGAACCTCGAGGGTATAGGTGAAAACCGCAAAAGGAATTGTCACAAAGCCTATGGCCGGGCTGAGGACAAACATCATCTCGATAAAGGCTAAGATTGCCAGGTGACCGGCAAACATATTGGCAAAAAGCCGGAGGCTTAAAACCATGGTTTTGACAAAGGTCGTGATAAATTCGAGAATCGCTATGAAGAAGGAGAGTGCCGGTGCGATTTCTTTGGGGAAAAAATTCTTAAAAAATAAATAGATTCCCAACCGCCGGATTCCCACAAAAAAAATAATGACCAGGATCATGACAGCGAGTGCGGAACTAACGGAGAGACTGCCGGTAGCGGCTTTAAAGGCGGGAATAAGTCCCAGGAAATTTGCTACGAGGATCATAAGAAATAGCGTGGAAAAAAAGGCGAGCCAGTTCTGCCCGCGCTTCTCACCCATAATCGCATAGACGATGTCATCCCGGATAAAAACCACTATTGCCTCAAGGGCGAGGGCCAAAGGACCTGGGCGGGATTTAGGCTTCAGAAAAGCGGACATGAAAAATATAAGAATGACTACAACAGTCAGCACGAGCATCAGCATGTGGACGGTCATTCCAAAAGGAAGCGTTAATTCAGGTAGATAGGGTAAAAGTTGGATCTTATTTCCGTCCAGGACGTGCTCGAATAGACTCTCGGCAATGGGGGACATTTCTTCCTCAGCAAAAACAGGTGCGGAAAAGGAGGTAAGCGTAAGAATAAACATGAAAAGAAAACGCATAGCTGAATCCTTTTAATCTAAGAATTACGCTAGAACGAAAGGACTTGTATGTCAATCCCCTTTTGAGGCTTAACCTAGAGAATGGTTTCTCCGAAGAGACTGGAAAGCATTTCCACGGCGAGATGGGCCGTGCTGTTCCGGATATCCAGGAGAGGGTTTACCTCGACGACATCCACGCTGGTGACGATTCCCGTCTCTGCGAGACTCTCCATAAGAAAATGGGCCTCCCTGTAGCTAAGGCCTCCGGGAACGGGGGTTCCGACCCCGGGGGCAGTAACCGGGTCGATACTGTCGACGTCGAAACTTACGTGAATAATATCGCAATTATTTCGGAGATAACCGAGGGCTTCTTGTACCGAATCGCTGATACCGTCTCTGTCGATCTGTGCCATGGTGATGGTGCGGACGCCGGCATTTTTGAGGTTGGACTTCTCGCCGGTATCCAAGTCTCTGACTCCGAATACCAAAGTGCTCTCGGGAGGGACTTTAATATAGTCACCGCTGAGACTTGTCAAATAGTGGTGGCCTAAACCGTTAAGAGCAGCGAGCGGCATCCCGTGGACGTTTCCGCTGGGTGTGGTTTGGGGGGTATTGTAGTCGCCGTGGGCGTCGATCCAGATAAGACCGAGTTTTTTCCCACGGACTTTCCAGTATTTGGATACACCTGCGACCGAACCCACCGCAAGGCTGTGGTCACCGCCGAGTATAAGCGGATGGAAGCCTTCTTCAAGAGAAGTGAAGGTTCTTTCCGAGAGATGTTTACACGCTTCGACGATGGCGGGAAGGTATTTGAGTTTAGGGTCGTATTCGTGGACATACTCCTGTGAGAGTGTGAGGGGGGGGACAGAATCGTTAGTGATGGTATGGCCCAGCGCATGAAGTTTTTCCTCCAGCCCTGCAAGCCTGAGCGCCGTTGGTCCAAGGTTCACCCCTCGTCTTGAGGCACCGAAGTCTATAGGCATTTCGATCAACCTTATTTTCAAGGCGCAAGCTCGAGGGCGAAAATCCGCGAGTTGCGTTTGTGGTTGTAGGAGGCTTGCTTCGCCGAAGGAAGGGTATCAAGTTTTGTTTCCTTGAACCCCAGGGACTCAAACCAGTCGAGGGTCTGTGTTGTCAGGACGAAGACGCGTTTGAACCGGCGAATCCTTGCACGGTCGACAAGGTAATGGACGATGCTTTTTCCCATCCCGAGTTCATTCATGGCGGGGTCGGTTGCCAGGGCTGCAATCTCCGCCTGGCCTTCGTCGTTGAATTCAACAAGAGCACCGCAGGCGTACACGACGTCATCCACGACGTAAACGATAAAATTTGTATAGGTACCTTCGATGTCCTCGAAGCTCCTCTGGATCAGAACTCCCTGGTCGACGAAGGGCTTCATAATCTTCATCACTTCGGGGATGTCGTCGATCCTCATATCCCTGATGCTGTCGTACTGGTTGGTATAGACCATGGTACCGATACCCAGGTTGGAAAAGATCTCTTTCAGTATGGCCCCCTCGATCCGCCCGTCCACGATATGCGCACGCCCGACACCCGAGCGGCAGGCCTGCAAGCCCAGCTCCAAGGACTGTTTCTGTAAAAGAATTTCTTCACCCTCGAGATCACGGTTGAGTTGGAGAAATTCCTGGGTCTGTCCCAGGGAAAGACGCGCGATGCGTCCTTCGGGGCTGATCCCGAGGGTTGATGCTACTTGGTAGGGCGGCGAATAGAGGCTTGAAAAATTACTGATAAAAAAGAGCTTCTCCGCTCGGAGCGCTCGGCTGACTTCCAGAGCCAGCTCGTTGCTCTGGATACTATAGGGCTTCCCGGCCACACTCCAGCCGATGCAGGGAAGAATGGGGATATACCCATCTTCAATGACGGCATAGAGCAAATCGACGAGGATCTTGTCGACCCTTCCGGCGTGGGCGTGATCCACCCCGTCCACAACACCCACGGCGCGGGCACGGACCCAGTTGCCGGCGACAGCTGGAACCTTGAAGGAGGACAGTACGGTCATATAGTGGTTGATCACATCGAAGGCGGCCATTTTAATAAAGGGGATCATCTCTGCGCTGGCTACGCGGTAGCCGCCGACCCAACCAGGCTGGAATCCGTAATTGACCAAAACCTCGTCGATGCGTTCACGCGATCCGGGAACAAGGACGATGCGGATACCCGACTGGTGGAGGAGGGCGATATCTTTAAGAAAGAGCGGAAAATGGGGTTCGTAGACGATGGGATAGTCTATTTTTATGACAAAAGTTTTCCCGTCAAACTGGTTAGCGTAGGTAAATACCTCCCTGATCAGCTCCACTTCTTCGCGTAATTCACTCATAATTCCATATTACGATGAATCACCCCCTTGTCAACCAAGCAAAAAATGCCGATAAAAGGTAGGTGGATACTTTAGGCAATGATTTCTGACAGAGATAAACTGAGTTTGATGGTACAGCTGGATTCCGATATCAACCGGATCCAGGATCTTGATTTTCTCCTCGAAGAAATCCTTCGCGGTGCGAGAACCATGACCAACGCCGACGCGGGTTCGATCTACCTTGTCAATGAGAACAAGCTCCAGATTCGGTACGCCCAGAACGAAACCCTCCAGGCTGGTTTGAAACCAGGGGAGAAGCTCCTCTACTCTATCTTTTCCATCGAGATCAATAATAAAACAGTTTCCGGGTACGCCGCAATGTCGGAAGAACTCGTAAACATTGCTAATGCTTACAAAATACCTAAAGACGCTCCCTATAGTTTCGATTCGACCTACGATAAAATCACCCATTACAAAACAACTTCTGTTCTGACCGTGCCACTGAAGGTTAACACCGGGGAGATCATCGGCGTCATCCAGATTATCAATGCACGCGATGGAACAAATAAGGTGCGTTCGTTTGATGAGGACGACGAGATGATGATTTCCCATTTTGCAGGAAATGCCAGCATGTCGCTTCAGCGGGCCAAACTCACAAGAACCATCATTCTCAGGATGATCAGAATGGCCGAGCTGCGCGACCCGAAAGAAACTGGACCCCACGTCAACCGTGTAGCGAGTTACGCGGCAGAAATCTACGAGCGCTGGGCTATAAAACACGGGAAAGACCGAAGGGAAATCGAAAGGAACCTAGACATATTCAGGATGGCAGCTATGCTCCACGATGTAGGAAAAGTTGCCATCAGCGACGTGATCCTGAAAAAACCCGGGCGTTTCACCCACGAAGAATACGAGGTCATGAAGCTCCATACTTTACAGGGGGCAAGACTCTTCGCCGATATGCAGAGCGAGTTCGATGAAATGGCCATGGCAGTTGCACTGACCCACCACGAGAATTGGGATGGCACGGGTTACCCGGGTTCAGTCGACCCTGTGACTGGTGAATATACTGCTACAGACCACGAAGGGCGCCACCAGGGTTTATCCGGTGAACAGATCCCTTTATGGGGCAGGATAGTTTCCCTAGCCGACGTTTACGACGCCCTGCGGTGCCACCGTGTTTATAAAGAAGCGTGGGCGGAAGAGGATGTGATAAAAGAAATGGAAAGTATGCGAGGATCCAAGTTTGACCCCGAGCTTCTGGATATTTTCTTCGAGGCTGTTCCCGCTATCCGGCAAATTAGCGAAAGATTCCCGGACGCCCCCTGAGCCTCTTTTAAAAATACTGCGGAGGGGTTATCAGTTCGCAAAAAACTTGCTAAAATCCTCATTTACCCCATGTAAACTCCGGTTTTCGCATCATTTTTCACTTCTGAACCCCCTTCCTCGTTGACTTTTGAAAGAGGCTCATCTGATCAACTTTCTTTTGTCTTATCCAGTATTTTAAAAACTATCAGAGGTAAATCTTCCATCCCGTAGGGTTTCTGAAGGAAACCCTTTGCACCTTCTTTCAGGGCTTGCAGAACGCTATTGTTCTCCCCGAAACCCGAGGATAGGAGAACAGGAAGATAGGGAGCAATGGTTTTTATCTCTTGAAAAACCTCAAGTCCACCTGGCCCGGGCATCAGCAGGTCGAGAATGACCAGCACAAGTTCCTGTGAGCGGTCGCGCACTATGCTGATGGCGGTATTTCCATCTTCCGCAGTGATGACGTGGAAACCATACCTCCGGAGTATATTGGAGGCTATTTGACGCAGGATGACCTCATCATCACAAACAAGGATTGTGCCCTCTCCCTTCCTTCCCAACGCATTCGAGACTACCTCCCCCTCGGCAGGGTTTTCTTTCTCTTCCGGAAGAAGTATCTGAACAGTGGTTCCTTTGTCGGGCTCGCTCTCGATCTCGATCAATCCCATATGCGCCTGGATAACCTGGTAAATTTTATTGAGGGGGAGACCGTCCTGTTCCTGGATTTCACGGGTGTGGTAAAAGGGGCTGAAGACATTTTTTCTGATAAGAGGGTTCATACCCGAACCGTTGTCCGTGACGGTTATCCTTAAGAAAGCCGTTTCATAGGTCGGGTTAAAGAATTTTTGCCTTTCCGGGTTGTTCCATGTTTTATCAAGGGTGACTTGTACTAATTTCTTTTGAGGGGATTCAGGAGGAAAGGCTTGTACGGCGTTTTCCAGTATACCTAGAAGGCTTCTCTTGATAAGTATCGGATCACCTAAAACCATCGTTCCCTCATTGATAATCTTCAAATCAAACTCGACGTCGGTATTTTTTCTAAGTTCATCTACCATTTGATTAAGGAAATCGTCGAAAATAAAATGCTGGAAGTGGAGTTGGCTTTGAACATTTTTCTCGGGTTTCCTGCTCATGATTTTTTCTAATTGAGTTCTTGCGTATCGGAGTGTCTTCAGGTAGTCCTCCTCGCATGATTCATGAGCACTGTCGATAACCTTGTCTATCTCGTTGGCAATCTCCCGAATTTGGGTATCCAATTCGTCCTTGACCATGGAAAAAACATTGAGCCTTTCCATAAGAGCTATTTGCTCTTCCTTTCTCCTCAAAGTGGTGACGTCGTCTATACGGATAAGAAGTTCTTTCTCCCCGGCGTTCTCCATCGGGGTGAGGGCTATATTCACCGTGAGTTTTCCTGCGTCAAGAAAGGGGACGTTTAAGTGTTCTGAATAGGCCCAATCCCGAACAGAATTTTTTAAAAGACCTTCAATCTTTTCAAACCAGGGATGAATAGCTACAAGGGGTTGAACTGCGACCTGTTGGAAGCTTTTTTTAAAGACATTTTCAGCCCGGGTGTTCCATAGCCGGATATTCATTTCACCATCGGTCGTGATGAGGATACTCGCTGTGTTGTTAATGACCTGTTGAAGGTAGTTTTTTGAGTTATCGATCATGACTTGATTGCGGTAGCTTCGAAGACTTGCAATAATAGCTGTCCTCAATTTGGCTACGGTAAGTTCGGTTTTATCCTTGAAATCGTTGATATCATAGTCGATGATCACACGATCTTCCGGGGCGTGACCGGACTGCCCGGTCCTGAGTATGATTCGGACGTTTTTATTTTTTAATTCATCCCTTATAAATTTAACAAGGTCGAATCCGCTTGTAGCAGTGTCCATCACTACGTCGAGAAGGATTAAGGCTGTATCGGGATTCTCCAGAATCAAGGTCCGGACATCCTGTTCGTTGTATGCGCTTAGAAGTATCAGGTTCTTTCCGTCAAATTGAAAACCGCCAAGCGCGAGTTGGGTAACAAGATGCACACTCGGCTCATCGTCAGCGACTATGACTTTCCAGTTGTTCGTTGGTTTGGATTTTTCTCCAGTTGATTCTTCTGCATAAAGGATATCGTCATTTCCTGGTGCACCCATATTTTAACTATGTGGGATTATTGTAGTCATTGCAAGGCCGAAAATGTTGTTACGAGTTTTCTTGACCTGGTACCAAGCTTCCGTTACAGTAGATCAGTATGTCACTTATCCTCATATCAGGGTTAAAGCACAGCGGTAAATCAACTCTTGGAAAGAACTTGGCTGAGAGACTTGGATATGAGTTCTACGATTTGGACCTTGAACTTTCTTCGGAAGACCCTCTGCGGCGTAACTTGAGCGCCCGTGATATCTGGAAAAACCTAGGCGAGGGCATCTTTCGTTCCTGGGAAACTGCGGCCGCACGCAGAATGGCTTCGGTTTGCAACATCGGTGTTCTGGCCTTAGGAGGCGGAACCATGGATAATTCCGATGCTATGAAGTCACTGGACTCTGTCAAGAGCAGGGTTTGGTGGTTCCTCGACGAAGACCCGCTTATTCTCTGGGAAAGGGTTATGGCAGGCGGAATCCCCGCCTTCCTTGACCCTGAACGGCCTAAGGATGATTTTATAGTTAAGTCGGAACAGAGAAAAAGTAAAGTTCTCTCTTTTCATCCAAATATTCTCACTATGGACGGGGTCTCCATCGAAAAGGCCCAGGAAATTCTTTTCGAAAAAACGGAGGCTCTTCTTGGCGGGTAATAGTTTTGGACAGGCATTTCGCATAACAACCTTTGGTGAGTCCCACGGCGGGGCTGTCGGAGTGGTCTTAGACGGGGTGACCCCGGGGCTCGAACTTTGTGAGGCAGATATTCAATTTCAGCTTGACAGAAGAAAGCCCGGGCAGAGTTCGGTCACGACACCGCGAAAGGAGCCCGATACCATCCATCTTCTCTCAGGAATCTTCGAGGGAAAGGCCACGGGAACCCCAATCCTTATGATCCTCTACAATACTGACCAAAAACCCGAAGCCTACGACGATATAAAAAAAATGTACCGGCCCGGGCACGCAGATTTTACCTATCTCGCCAAGTACGGTATCCGTGACTACAGAGGTTCGGGCAGGGCAAGCGGTCGCGAGACATCGGCCAGGGTAGCCGCCGGGGCAGTAGCCAGAAAACTCCTCGAAGCCAGGGGGGTTCGCGTGACGGCTTACACGAAGGCCGCAGGTGGAATTCTTTGCAACGACTACGTACCAGGGGAAATTGAAAAAAATCCCATGAGGGCCTGCGACCCGGAGGCCGCAGTGAAGATGGTCAGATTGGTTGAATCCCTTGCCGCTGAGGGGGACAGTTGCGGCGGGATCGTAGAATGCCGCATTTCCGGAGTCCCGCCAGGCCTGGGCGAGCCTGTGTTCGATAAACTTGAAGCTGATCTTGCCAAGGCGGTTATGAGCCTTGGTGCGGTAAAAGGGTTTGAGGTCGGGAGCGGGTTCAGCGCATCTCAGATGCGTGGTAGTCAGCACAATGACGCTATGAACGCCAGCGGCTGGCTCACGAATAACGCGGGCGGTATCCTGGGGGGTATCAGCACAGGCCAGGAAATAATCTTCCGATGCGCTGTAAAGCCCACATCAAGCATTTCCAAACCCCAAACAACGGTTGACCTCGAAGGAAAAACTCAAACTATCCGGACTGAAGGCCGTCACGATCCCTGCATCTGTCCAAGGATAGTACCCGTGGTTGAGGCTATGGCCTGCCTTGTTTTGGAGGACCACTTCCGCAGGCAAGCCGCTATGATGGTTAATTAGGAGCCTGTTGCGCTTGAGACCGCAGGAATATACTTGAGGTTGAACTGTGTGATACTTTGTT
>DYOB01000040.1 GCA_020720765.1 Borreliella garinii | reverse complement strand
GCTTTGCTGCTTGCGAAACATACTTTTGTAGAAGACTTGTCTCACTCCCAGCGGCTTCCGCTCCGCTCACCACTAAAGTCTGTTCCGCAATAGAAATATTCCGTTCCAGAACATTCGCTTGAAGCGCCAGGGGGGCGAGGAAGGCGGCAAGTAGGGCAAAGAGGCCAAGACGTTTCAAGATATTAAGCATTCCTTTTTTTAAGTATGGATGAGCATCACTTCCGAAGGGACTCCCTTCTTGGGATGCCGGGGCCGGACTTTGATTTCCATTTCCAAGTCCATCTGGGTAAGGTATTTTATCAAAGTAGACAATTTAATGTCAGTCCGCCCCTCAATTCGGGAGATCGCCGGTTGCGAGAATCCCTTGATGTCCGTTTGTTTGACCTTGTACTGTTCCCGCAGTTCGGAGAGCTTGAGAATCAGTAATTCCCGTTCGTAGATCTCATTGGAACGGGCAATGGACTCTGGAGTCATCATGCTTTCCATAGCCGCTATCGCATTTTTTATAATCGCCATTTTTGGCCTCCTATTATCGCGAACCCTGTACTTCTTCATACAAGGCTTCCGCTTTCGCTATCAATTTGTCGTAGAACCGTTTGTCCTCCGACCCGCCTTTGACGTTGCCAATCAGTAACAAACAAACTCGGTCACCGGTAAAGATAAAAACAATCCGGTACTTGCGCCCCTGGGCTTGAACCCGAAGTTCTTTCAGGTTCGGGTATTTGCTCCCTTTCAGGGTATCCACGTAAGGACGACCCAGGGACGGTCCTTTTTCAAGGAGCAATTTCACATAGGCCCTGACCGCTTCCTGTACCGGGGCCGTCTGTGCCCCGAACCAGTCCAGATACTCGGTGGTACTTTCATCCGTCCATTTACCCACAAATACCCCCAAGACTGATTTGATTCACTTTTTCTTGTATCATCAGTATAACGTAGGTGTAATATAACTTCAAGGTAATTCCTCTCCTTTCTTTTGCGCTAGGATTTTCCATTTCCGGAGCAATTCCCCCTTGAGTCCTGCCACCGCCGCCCGGTAGTCGTCGTCAACTTCCCGGTAGAGTTCGTTTTCCCTGGGGTGGTAGCTCTTGAACATCCGCTTGAGGCCCTCGGCTTGTACGTGGGTGTAACGGGCCGTGGTTTCAATCGAGGAATGGCCCAAGAGTTCGCTGACAGTGCGCACGTCGGCCCCGGCTTCCAGAAGGTGGGTAGCCCAACTGTGGCGAATGCTGTGCACCGTCCGGTTCTGCTTTTCAATCCCGGCCTTTTCCAGCGTAACCGCGAAGGCCCGCCAAATAATGGTCTTGGTCAGCCTTCCACGACGGCGCAAGAACACAACTTCCCGGTCGGCGGCCGCCACGGTCTTGACCAGGCTTGGCTGGGCCTCGTCGAGGTACTTTTGTAGGAATAAGAGGGCGGTTTGCGAGAACGGCACATAGCGGTCTTTGCCGCCCTTGCCGTTACGAACCAAGAGCGTCCTTTCCCGTAGATCGAGGTGTCAACCCGAAGCATAGCTTTTTCCTTACTTGCTCATTGTAGGTTACATTGACTTCCAAGGCAAATGCTAAGTTGTTCACGATCGTTTAAATGAGTAAATTGCCATGGGGACTCCTGTGTCAGGGCTGCGTCAAACGCAGAAGATTCTTAGCCATGTTTTTACCCGAGAGGAAGGCTCCCTCTATTCCGTGACTTTCTGAAAAGATATCCCCGGTTATACCCAGATAAGAACCCTCGCGCTGGACCAGGAGCGAGCCGGGAAGGTTGGCTCCCTGGTCGTGCCTCGCGTAAGTCCACCGGTGCGGATGGGTCTGATCGGGTGTTGCGGCCCAGTCCCCGAGAAGGGTGCCCGCTTCCGCTAGCAGTTCAGCGGACCAAGTTTCACTTGGAACTTGAAGCCGCGGCCTGCTCCAAGCGGGTTTGGTTTGAAAAACTAAAAGGAGCTTTCGCCCCTTATGTTTTGCTGTTTCATTCGACACAAGGAGTATGTTTCCTGACTCGGGATAAAAAATATCCCAGGGGGGCGACGGGGCCGTTTCAGGATAAACGGCGGCAAGCGAAAATGCCGGCACGCTGGGAAATAAGCCGAGGACCCGGGCTTGCGGCAAACCTTTCAAGGTCGGCGAAGCTTCAAGAAGTGTGAGTGTCTGTTCTGTAGCCAAAGCTAAAACCACTGTCGAGGCTGACCAGGACCTGCCGTCGTGGCTCTCGGCCCTGATGGAATTCCGATCTTGAACCAGGCCTTGGATATCCGCTGAAGTTTCCACGGTTAGATTTTCGGCAAGTGCCAATGTGACTTTTCTCATGCCTCCCCTGACGGCCATCCGGAAATGCCCGGGGTAAAAAGCCGAGGGCTGGCAAGGTGTTCCGCGGCCCAAGATGGTTTTAGGCCAGTGTGGAATAAGGTCTTTTCCAGCCATTTTCACGAGCATTTCGTGGAATTCTGCGTTTTCGCCGTGGAAAAACACGGGGCCGTAGTCGAAAACCTCGTCATCCAGAGTTCGTGTGGCAATGCGTCCGCCGGGGTAGCGCGACCTTTCGAGAAGCCTGACGGACCTTCCTGCGTCCTTGAGATCATGAGCGCAAGACAGACCGGCGATTCCCGAACCAATAATCAGAACATCTTCCATATTTACCCCTATTTATGATTATACTTAGAGTATGAGTATTCAACAAGAAAGAGGGGAAGTCACTGATCCCGACGCCGTACTGGATGGGCTTAGAAATCTCGTCCAGTCCGATGTGGACCACGAGTGCGGCGGGTTTGGAAAGGAACACGTTTGCGTGAAGGTGATCGCTGCTGCGCACCTTCCTTCGAGGTTCGGCGACTTTAAAGTTGTAGCCTTCTGGAATAATAAGGACGCTAAAGAGCACGCGGCTTTTGTTCATGGTGATGTCATTGACCAAGAGAATGTGCCAATCCGGTTGCACTCCGAATGCCTGACAGGCGATGCGATAGGCAGTCTCAGGTGCGATTGCCGCGACCAGCTAGAATCAGCTTTAATGGCCCTCGGAAAAATGGAACGCGGTGTCCTCTTTTATTTAAGGCAAGAAGGGCGGGGAATTGGTTTGTTGAATAAGATCCGCGCATATAGTCTTCAGGATGAAGGTAAGGATACGGTTGAGGCCAATCTAGCTCTAGGATTTCGCGACGACGAGCGAGACTACAGCGTCGCGGCCCATATGATTTCCTCCCTGCGCATCAAGTCGGTCCAATTAATGACGAATAACCCTAAAAAGGTGAAAGGTCTTGAAGAACTGGGGATCAAGGTTTCAGGCCGCATTCCCCTCGTTATGGATTCGAACCCGCACAACGAGTTCTACCTTAAAACAAAGGCCAGCAAATCGGGCCACCTGCTCCAAGAGCAGGTCGATCCGCTGCAGCTTGAAATGTTACTATGACAATGAACCCGAAGGACACCTTTGACGGCATTACCGATCTCTACCATACCACGAGGCCGGGTTATCCCCAGATCCTGATTGAGAAGATTGCCGTTTATTCGGGACTCCACCGCGGATCCCATGTTCTCGAGGTGGGTCCGGGTTCGGGTCAGGCCACGGAGTCCCTGGTCACGTACAGCCCCATCATTACCTGCGTCGAACCGGGGAAGCTGATGGTAAAAAAACTCTCTGACAGGTTTTCAGGGCGGCAAAAACTCAAGATCCATAATATGTACTTTGAAGATTTTGAGGGTGAACCGGGTTTCTTTGACTTGGCCCTATCCGCTACAGCCTTTCATTGGGTGAAGGAAGACATTGGTTACCCTAAACTTCAGCGTCTCCTAAAACCCGGAGGTGCCGTAGCTCTTTTATGGCACGATTACAGGGTAGAGGGAGATACGTCCATCGATAGGGCCATAAAAACCGTTTACGACCGCTACCTTGAGGACACGCGCCAAGCCGAGTCAATAAGGGCAAAACATAAAAGCGACGATAACGTCAGCGAGAAATGGCTGAAAGATTCGGGCCTGTTTTACGACTATGAATTCCACCAAGCAGTTAAGACGCATATTTATAGCGCCGAACAGTACGCCCGCTTAACCGAAACCCATTCCGTTCACCAACTGTTTTCTCCGGCCAGGCTGAAGTCCTTTTCTGCGGAACTTGCAAACGTCATCAACAACGCCGGAGGATCCTACCATAAAGTCATCCGTACAGTTCTTTACCTTGCGAGAGCCAAGAAATGAGGTATTGATAATGTTCCCTCAAGGTCCTGTAGTCAATCTCCTGTTTTTTTTCGGAATAGCGATTTTTCTCCTTATCGTCTTTTGGCCCAAAGCGGGTCTGCTGGCCATGATAAAAATATCCTTGAACACAACCCTGCGTGTACAGCAGGAAGACGTCCTGAAACATCTTGTCCACAGCCTGCTTGAATCACGCGGAGCAACGCTGGCGAGTATCGCCGGGACACTGGGTCTCCACTCAAATCGATTGCCCAAGATTCTTGAACCCTTGATCAGAAACGGATTTGTGGAACTCAAGGAAGGAAACCTGGGATTGACGGCGGAGGGCAGGGCCTACGGGTTGCGTATCCTAAGGGCACACCGCCTTTATGAAAAATTCCTTTCAGATAAAACTGGGTACGCAGAAATAGAGTGGCACGATAAAGCCGAACAAGCGGAGCATTCCCTGGAAACCGAACAGGTGGAATCGTTAAGCCAGGCACTGGGCAACCCGCTTTACGACCCGCACGGAGACCCGATACCCGACGAGAAAGGAAATATCGACATCCTAAGGCAAGCGGTGACACTTGATGTTTTACAACCCGGGGAGGCTGGAATGATCTGCCACCTTGAAGATGAACCCCCTGCTGTGTATTCCCAGATCGTGGCTGAAGGTTTTTACCTCGGACAAACACTCGTCATGCTTGAAAAAAAACCGGACAGTCTGCATTTTTTTTCTGAGGAAGGCGAGTACCGTCTCGCCCCTTTGATAGCAGCCAATATTTCCTTGAAGCGCGTTGAAAAGGCGGGTTCTGAAACAAAAGATACAGTCGGACTGGACGAGGTCCAAAAGGATGAGCCTGTCCGTATTGTTTCCATTACTTCTAAAATCCGCGGCATGGAAAGGCGAAGGATCTTTGATCTAGGTTTTCTTCCTTCCACCCGCCTGAGTCTGGAGCTTCAAAGCGCATCGGGTGATCCCCTGGCTTTTCGTGTTCGAGGCGCTCTGATTGCCCTGCGGCGTAAGCAAGCGCGCGAGATCCGGGTTGTTCGGGAGGCCGTTCATGGGTAGTGGAAATTCGGCGTGCTCTGATTGTCCTGTTGCGGGTTTAAACCCTAACCAATCCGGGAAGGAATTTCTCGTCGCACTTGCGGGAAACCCCAACACGGGAAAGAGCACTCTTTTTAACGCTTTGACAGGGTTGCACCAACACACGGGAAACTGGCCCGGAAAAACGGTGACGCGGGCCGAAGGTTTTTTTAACTTTGGAACCTCGAAGTTCAAGATCGTCGATCTTCCCGGGACCTATTCCTTACTGGCCACGAGTCTGGATGAAGAAGTGGCCCGTGATTTTATCCTTTTCGGCCGCCCCGATGTCACTGTCATCACTGTGGATTCAACGCAGCTCGAGCGCAACCTTGTCTTGGTTCTTCAAGTCCTGGAAATAACCGGCCGAGCCGTTCTCGCCCTGAACCTGATGGATGAAACCAAGAGACTGGGAATACGGTTGGACCCAAGGGGCCTTGCCAGGGAATTAAAAATCCCTGTGGTGCCGATGACGGCGCGCGAGAACAAGGGTTTGCCCATGCTACTTGAAGCAATCGCACAAGTCGCCTCGAGCACGGAAGAGCTTCCGCTAAGACCATCGCCCTCTCTCCTGCCGGAGCTCGCTTCCGCCGTGGAAGCCTTAGAACCCAAGGTCCGCCAGGCGTACCCGGGTTTGCCCAACCCGACCTGGGTGACTCTCAGGCTCCTAGAAGGAGATGCGGGTATTCTCAAGGCTTTTTCCTCAGGCGATTTGGGAGACCTCCGCCACGGCGACTCGGACTACCGTTCTAAGTCTTTTTCTCAAGTCGGGGGTAGAAGTGAAGCCTGAAATCGAAGAAGCCCTCCATGAAGCCCGAACCCAAAAAGCGGGTCTTGCGAGCGACCCACACGAGGGCGTCGCGGCGGCCCATTACTCCGAAGCCGAGAAAATTTGTTCCAAGGTTCTTGACAGGTCCGGAACCAAGGGACGGTTCAGCTGGGAGGCCCGTCTCGACCGTTTAGTGACGAGTAAGATGTGGGGATTTCCCTTGATGATTCTACTTCTCATCTTTGTGTTCTGGATCACTATTACCGGGGCGAATATCCCTTCGGCCTTTCTTTCGGATATTCTTATTGGCAATATCCACCGGTGGCTGAAAGATATATTTTCCTCACTCGGGGTCCCCTTTTGGATAGACGGCCTGCTCTTAGACGGTATGTACCTTGCAACAGCCTGGGTTATCGCTGTGATGCTTCCGCCCATGGCCATTTTTTTCCCCTTATTCACCTTGTTGGAAGACCTGGGTTACCTCCCCCGCGTGGCTTTTAACCTGGACAGTATGTTCAGGAAGTCCGGAGCCCACGGAAAGCAGGCTTTGAGCCACGTGATGGGTTTTGGATGCAACGCAGCGGGGATCGTCGCAACGCGGATCATCGACAGCCCGCGTGAAAGACTGATTGCCATCCTTACAAATAACTTTGCTCTCTGCAACGGTCGTTGGCCCACCCAGATCCTTGTGGCGACGCTTTTTCTCGGTACCCTTGTACCTTCCGCCTTCTCGGGGTTGATTTCCGCCGGGGCCGTCGTCGCAGTTGCCCTTCTGGGTATGGGTTTTACCTTCCTCACCGCAAAAGTACTTTCCAAGACCCTTCTCAAAGGCACCCCGTCGACCTTCAGCCTCGAATTGCCGCCCTACAGACCTCCCCGGGTGTGGCGCGTACTTTGGTCGTCCTTTATCGACAGGACCGTGCTCGTTTTGTGGAGGGCCGTCGTCTTTGCCCTGCCCGCCGGAGCAATCATTTGGCTGATTGCCAACGTCCAGGTTGCCGGTCAGCCCGTGGCATTTTATCTGAACGGGTGGCTTGACCCACTGGGTATCCTTATAGGACTCAACGGTGTGATCCTTCTCGCCTACCTTGTCGCCATTCCCGCCAATGAAATTGTCGTGCCGACCATCCTTATGATCACCCTCCTACTCACCGGTTCTAGCGAAGGCGCAGGTGTAATGATTGCCGCAGGGGCCGACACGGGCACGATGTCCATCCTGGCGCTCGGCGGCTGGACGCCTCTGACTGCTGTGAGTCTTATGCTCTTCAGCCTCCTTCATAATCCCTGCAGTACGACGCTGGTTACCATTAAACAGGAGACAGGGAGCTGGAAATGGGCAGCCGTCGCCGCCCTCATCCCCCTCGTCCTAGGTTTTACGCTTTGCTTCCTCGTGGCACAGGTTTGGAGACTTTTCACATAGGTTCATTACCACACAGTGAAATTGTCCAAATGAAGGTATAGTGAAACAGAGGAAGAACTATGAAAAAGTTTGTCATTTTTATAACCCTGATTTTTTTATCGATGCCGGTTTTTTCCGATATTGCCGACCTGGAAAAAGATGTCGAGGAGGCCGAAAAAAGGAACCAGCCGAGGCCTCCTGCGACGGAAGATAACCAAGAAAAAGATAATCCCTTCTTTGACCTTCTTTTGGAACTTTTTCGTATCGTTTGGTTCGTGAACAACACAACAACAACGTACAACGATTACCCTTACGCTAAAGAGGACTTTGTTGCCTGGGCTGAACCCGATGATTCAAAAAGCGAAATTTGGTACAATACCACAGGAATCAAAGATTATTGGTACTCCCTGGAAATCCAACCCCTTTTGCTCGAAGGGATAGGATACGGCGGCAGCGTGGCTCTCAAGGGGCACCTCTTCCGATTTTTCGGGCCGTATATGGAAGCGTGGAGTCATGTCGACGGTGAGGACTTCCAGGGAGGAGCGCGGCTCGGTCTGCTCTTTTCAATTATTCAATCAGATCCTTTGAATCTTTCCCTATATGGTCAGTGGAACACTTGGTTTGGAACCATCAATCGGGGTGGGGGAACCTTAGGGTTGGAATTCCGTTCTTATCCATTCCAGCCACTCACCCTTCAAGCGCGCGCCGGGTTCCAGCTTTTTTCCGCCTTTAAAGTCGCTGAACTTGAGGTCCAAGCCGGGGTCATGTTCAACAGGTTTGAAACCTTTTTCGGCTGGCGCTCTTGGGACCTCCAGACAACCTGGGGTGATTCTGTCGAAACCTACCAAGGGCCTTTCGGGGGGCTCAGGGTCTATTTTTAAGGTTGTATGGCTTTAAGGAATCCGGCAATTTTTACAGCCCAGGGCTCAACCTGCTCCCTACGTAGTCCTAGGGAAGTATTGATTTTTAAACCGGGAGTGAGGATAACCGCTCCCGAATTTTTGAGCCGATTTTCCAGTATATCCACAGCTTCGGCAAAATGTCTGTAGCCTTGGCCACCGGTTCCAAACGCGGCTCCTTTCTTCCCGGATAGACTTGTATCGCGCAAATACTTTTCCCAGGGGAAAAAGGCTGGCAGGAGATCCCCTTCACCTATCGTTGAGCAACCTAGGAGAAGAATTTGGGTTTTTTCAAGTAGCTGGGGGGTAAAGGCCTTCGCATCGTGGAGCGTCACAGAGTGATTGTCACCCCTGAGAATATCCGCTATCCATTCCGCAGCCCTCGCCGTGTTGCCACTCCTGCTTGCATAGAGTATCAAGATTTCCATCCTTAGACGATAAAGATTTTCCGCAAAAGGGAAAAGACCGGAAGGCGGCCCGTGCCTATTTACCAAAAAATAAAAAAACCTAAGTACAAGCAAAAACCCCGATTTCCCCCTAGTTATAGGAAGAGAGCGAAGAAGGAGGAATACATGCTCAAAACAAATAATTCCATCGTGATGGAAGGAAACCTGGTGCGGGACCCGACCGCAAACACAACCCCGAATGGTGCAAAGGTGTGCAAGTTCAGTCTTGCCAACAACCGGTACTACACCATGAACAACGAAAAACGTTCTGAGGTTTCCTTTTTTGACGTGGAAGTGTGGAATCAGACGGCCCAGAGGTGTATGGAGGCATTGACCAAGGGTAAACAGGTGCGTGTCGCCGGTCGTTTGAAACAGGACCGTTGGATGGATGATGACGGTAAGCAGCATTCCAGAATCAAGATTGTTGGAAATGACGTGCAGTTTTTCGGTCAATCCAGCGATGAAGAGGAATCCGAAGGGCAGTTTGCCCAGGAAGATGCTCAAGAAAGAGAGCTCGTTCCTGCCTTCTAGGGCTTGACGTTCTAACGGGTCTCCGCTAAGGTTACAATGTTTCTGTTAATAGAAACACGGGCGGAGGCCTTTTATGGATTCTTTGATCAAGGTGATCCCCGGCGAGCGGTTCACCCCTTACAGTCTGGCGAAAAAACTTGGAGCAAAAGTTTTGCTGGAAAGCAGTTCGGCTAAACACGGCAGGGCAAGGTATAGTCTTCTACTGCTGAGGGAAGCCTTCCGCCTACGGCAGGAAGGCGACTCCGTCTACCTTCAGAAAGAAGGGATTTCCAGGCGTGTCAATAGCATCCATCGGGATATACTCGACCTCCTGGTCTACTTCGCCAACCAGCTCCACGACCCTGAGCAGGACTTCCCCTTCCCATCCGGCGGTGTCGGCTTTCTTTCCTACGAGTACAGCCGCAGGTTTGATAAAATACTCCTCCAAAAACAACCCGATCCCTTGAATATCCCCGAGGCAATATTCCTATTCGGCCACGTTTGGGCCGTCTTCGACCACTTCACCGATATGATTTATCTCATTGGAATGAACTGGAAAGAGGCAACAACGGACCTCGAAAAGGCGCTTGCGGAAACCGAAGCAAGGATCAACGACGGAAACTGGGAATTCCTGAACGAGAACGAAGAAGTTTTCCCGGCCACACGTGTTCCCGACGACGGTGGCAATGCCTTTCTCGAGGGTGTCGAGTCTGTCCGGCAGCACATCATAGCCGGAAATCTCCTCCAGGGCGTTTTAAGCCGCAGGCTCGAAGTGGAAACAGCGCTTCCTGCCATGACTGCTTACAGGCATCTGAGAAGTAATAACCCTTCTCCCTACCTTTTTTACCTCGATTTTGGAGATGCGCAACTCTTCGGTGCGAGCCCCGAGGTCCATGTGAAGGTACGAGCCGGCATGGCGGAAATACGCCCAATCGCCGGGACACGAAGGCGGGGTAAAGACGAACCGGAAGACTGCGCCCTGGAGAGCGAGCTTTTAGCAGATACAAAAGAACGCGCCGAGCACCTGATGTTGGTGGACCTGGCACGTAACGATCTCGGCAGGATTTGCGAGAGGGGCACGATACAGATCCCCGACTATTACACAATCGAGCGGTACAGCCACGTGATGCATATCGTTAGCCGAGTGATAGGGAAACCAAGACCGGCCATGCTGGGTACAGATGCTCTGCGGGCGACTTTTCCAGCAGGTACAGTATCGGGTGCCCCAAAAATCAGAGCCATCGAAATTCTTAGCGGACTCGAACCCGTAGCCAGGCGTTTCTACGCAGGGGTGGTCGGCTGGGTCGGGCCTAAAGGCGACCTTGATACCTGCATTTCGATCCGGTGCGGCTGGAAATCAGGGACAAGGTTGATACTCCAGGCGGGAGCTGGAATTGTTTACGACAGCACGCCCGAACGCGAATACGAGGAAACCAATGAAAAACTGCGAGCCCTGGCGGCGAGCGTGGGACTGGAGGTCTAAATGTATATTGTGATTGATAACTACGATTCATTCACCTACAACATCGTTCAATACCTGAGTGAACTTACAGAGAAAGAAATCAAAGTCCTCCGGAACGATGCTGTCACGGTGGCGGAGCTTGAGGCGATGAAACCGGAGGGAATACTTCTCGGACCCGGTCCGGGGCGTCCCGAAGAATCAGGGATCACGGTGGAAGTTCTGCAGAAGCTGTCGGGTAAGATTCCCATCATGGGCATCTGCCTCGGACACCAGGCCATTGGGTACGCATTTGGAGCGCCCATTATCGGAGCCAAAGAAATAGTCCATGGGAAGGTCCACCCTATGACCCACGACGGAAGGGGTTTATTCAGGGGTGTACCAAATCCGTCCAATTTCACAAGGTACCACAGCCTGGTCATTGATCCGCAGAACCTTCCCGCCGATCTCGAGGCAACGGCTTGGAGTCCCGACGGTGAGATCATGGGGGTCCGTCATAAAACTTTCCCGGTGGAAGGTGTGCAGTTCCACCCCGAAAGCATAGCTAGCGAGGGCGGTAAAAGGATCCTGGCGAATTTTCTCCGGTGGAGGAGGGAGGCTTTTCCTTTTAGGAGCTACCTCACCCGGATTCTTAGGAAACTCGATTTGACCAGGAATGAATCCGAGAGTCTGATGGATGAGCTGACTGAAGGACTTTTGACACCCGCCCAGATTTCAGGGATTCTGATTTCCCTTGCCGCAAAGGGTCCTAAGTCCCAGGAGATAGCCGGGTGTGTCACTGCACTGCGGAAAAAACAAAGGCCTCTGCCTTATGAAGGAGAGACCTTGGATACCTGCGGTACGGGCGGCGACGAACTGGGTACGTTTAATGTCAGTTCCATGACGGCGCTGCTCACCGCCGCCTGCGGGGTTCCCACGGCCAAGCATGGAAACCGGGCTGTGAGTTCCAAAAGCGGGAGCGCGGAATTCTACCAGGCTTTAGGGATAGAAATCGACTTAGAACCCGAGCAGGCCGCCGAGCTGCTCAGACGGACAGGCTTTGCCTTTCTCTTCGCCCCCAAATACCACTCGGCTATGCGGCACGCTGCCGGGGTCAGGAAAGAACTGGGGATCAAGACCATCATGAACCTTTTGGGGCCCTTGGCCAATCCCGCCGGTGCGGCCTTTCAGGTGATCGGCGTCTACGACGATAACCTGGTGCCCGTCATCACCGAGGCGGCCTTAATGCTGGGGGTCAAAAAAGTTCTCGGGGTTTACGGGACGGACGGTCAGGACGAGATCAGCGTTTGCTCCTCTACCAATCTTTACCTGGGCGGCGAAGGCGAGATCAAAAGGCAGATTATCCAGCCGGAGGACCTGGGTTTGAATACCTACCTCATAAGTGAAATGCTGGGCGGGACGGCGGTTGAAAATGCAAGGCTGGCCCATGACCTTCTTGAAGGCAAAGGCAGACCCGCACTCCGCGATGCCGTTCTCGCAAATACCGGTGCAGGACTCTGGGTTTCAGGCCGCGCAGATTCTCTGAAAGAAGGTGTGGCACAGGCCCGTGAAGTCTGGGAGAGCGGAAAGCTCGCCCGGAAAATAGAAGAAGTGATTTCGGTAGCGAAAGCCCTCAAGGCTGGAAGCCTATGAATATCCTGGAAGAAATTCTCACCCGAAGACTCGACCGCATTCACGCCGAGGGTGCGGAATTGGGCCACCTTGTTCCACTCGGACGCCAGGCACCCTTAAACCGGTTTTTGCGTTCGCCCGAAGTCATCTGCGAAATAAAAAAACGCTCACCGAGCCGGGGTGACATAGACGCAGGGCTCAATGTGGTCGTCCAGGCGGAACACTATTATAAGTCAGGGGTTAGGACCGTGAGCGTCCTCACCGAGGAAGACCGATTCGGTGGAAGCCTGGCTGACCTTATGGCGGTAAAAAAAGCGTTTCCCGACCTGGCTGTTTTGCGAAAAGATTTTCTTGCACTCCCCGAAGATATCGAGGTGAGCTTTCGCGCCGGTGCCGACGCCGTTTTGTTGATTGCCGGGATGCTGGAGGACGACGCGTTGAATGCTCTTTACCTTCAAGCAAGGGGTTTGGGAATGGCTGTCCTTGTTGAAGTCCACTCCGAGGCTGATGTGGAAAAGGCCCGGCGGTTCAAGCCGCGGTTCACAGGGATCAATTGCCGGGACCTCGTCACCTTTCAGATCGATCCTGCACTTCCGCTTAAAATAAAAAATCATATTGATTGGCATACCCGCGTGGTATTCGAGTCGGGAATCTTCTCCGCCTCCCAGGCAAACTGGACGTCGGCTTCTGGATTTCACGGTGTCCTGGTGGGTGAAGGCGCAGTCCGCGACCCCAAACTCGCCGGTTCGCTGACCAGGGAATACCTTCCCGCCGGACTCCCCGGTTTTTGGGGGAGGCTATTCGCACGTAAGAGGGAAAAATTTCCACTCGTTAAAATCTGCGGTTTGACCAGATCCGAGGACGTCTTTTTAGCAGACGGGTTAGGAGCGGACATGGTGGGGTTTATCCTCACCGAAAGTCCCCGCCGTGTCACCGCCTCGTGGGTACGAGGACTTCCCGGAACGAGGGCCTTGAAGGTCGGTGTAGTCAGGCTTGGGAAAGAGGGGCCTGTGCCTGGCGAAATCTCTGATCTTCTAGCGGAAGGCTCCCTCGACGCACTTCAATTCCACGGGGAAGAAGCGGTTGGACTTTTGGAACAATGGATGAACTATGGTTACAAAACCATCAGTCCAAAAAATACTGAAGAAGTGAAACAATGGGATGGTGTCTGGCCGCCACGGATTCTTCTGGATGCCTTTGTCCCTGGGCAGGCAGGAGGCACAGGCAAACTTATTCAAAAGGAGCTACTTCAGGAACTCGCCGGCCGTCCGCTCTGGTTAGCCGGAGGATTGAACCCCGGGAATGTCGGGGCGATAATCTCGGATTTTAAACCGGAGCTTATCGACGTCAGTTCGGGGCTGGAGAGCTTGCCGGGTGTAAAGGATCATGATAAAATGCACCGCTACTTCGAGGAGATTCAGCATGCCGTCGGATAATGGTTTTTTCGGACAGTTTGGCGGCCGCTACGTAGCCGAAGTTTTAAGAGGCCCCCTGGAAGAACTCGAGATAGAGTTCCGCAAGGCCATGGACGACCCCTCGTTCACCGGGGAAATCGCCGAACTTGGAAAGCAATACATAGGACGGCCGACGCCGCTTCTTCACGCCGAACGTGCAAGCGACGAACTCGGTGGGGCGCGTATTCTCATTAAACTCGAAGGCCTTGCAAACACCGGAGCCCATAAAATAAACAACGCCATGGGGCAGGCCCTCCTTGCGAAACGCATGGGAAAAACCCGAATCATCGCGGAGACCGGAGCCGGGCAGCACGGGGTGGCGACTGCCGCTTCCTGCGCAAGGCTGGGTCTTGCCTGCCGCGTCTACATGGGTGAGGTGGATGTCAAAAGACAGCGGCCCAATGTTTTTCTTATGGAGCTTTTCGGCGCCGAGGTTGTGCCTGTGAGCTCGGGAACGAAGACCCTGAAGGACGCTGTCAATGAAGCGTTACGGGATTGGGCAGCCTCGTGGTCGGATACACATTACCTGCTGGGTTCGGCTTTGGGACCGGCGCCTTTTCCCTATATGGTGCGTGAATTCCAGAGCGTCATCGGCCGTGAAAGCCTGGAACAAACCCGTGGGATCAACCTTCACAGCATCATTGCTTGCGTAGGCGGAGGTTCCAACTCCATAGGAATGTTTTCCCCCTTCCTCGGCACCAAGGTACGGCTCGTCGGCGTTGAAGCGGGAGGCAGGGGTTCGAAACTTGGTGACAACGCAGTCAGGATGGATAAAACGGCCACTGTCGGAATAGTCCAGGGTTACAAAAGCTATTTCCTCCTCGATGAAGACGGCCAGGTGGAGCAAACACACTCTATCAGCGCCGGTTTGGACTACGCGGGCATAGGTCCGGAGTTGGCCTACTTGGGACAATCGGGCAGGGTGGAATTCCAGAGTGCAACAGACGACGAGGTTCTTGATGCCTTAAAATTTTTTGCACGGACTGAAGGCCTCGTTTTCGCCTTGGAGAGCGCACACGCAGCAGCCGCAGCGATTAAACTTGCGAAAACGCTCAGCCCTTCCGAAACGATTCTGGTGAACATGAGCGGCCGCGGCGACAAGGATATTTTCATCAGCGCCAAGGCCCTGCAACCCGAAGCGTGGCTAGGCTTTTTGCGTTCCGAGGTGAAGGACCTCGAATCTCGCTTAGGAGGCAAAAATGTCTGAACTTTTGATGACGCATTTGATAGCCGGTTATCCGGACAACGAGGCAAGTTTCCAGGCTGCGCTGGGTATGGCGAGGGGAGGGGCCGCTTACCTTGAAATTCAATTCCCCTTTTCCGACCCGAGTGCGGATGGCCCTACCATCCAGGGAGCCTGCCAGGTAGCCCTTGAAAACGGTTGGAAAAGTGCCGATGGCTGGAAGCTTATCGCTCGGCTCAGGGAAGCCGTTCCGAATATTCCGATTTACATCATGACTTACGCGAGTTTAATCTTTACCCCCGGGATCCGGAGCTTTTGTGAAAAGGCCAAGAACCTAGGGGTTTTCGGATTAATCATCCCCGACCTCGCACCCGGGCAGGATGAAGGGTTGGGGGAGGTAGCAACCGAATTTGGACTTGAAATTCTTCCGGTCATTGTTCCTTCGGTCAGTGAGAAACGCTTGGTGGAAATCCTCGGGTTTGGTTATCGCCGGCTCTACGTGGCCCTCAGAAGCGGCATCACAGGAACGCACACCGAGCTCAGTACCGAAATACAGACATTTCTCGCTAAGCTTAAACAGATGAGCGTGGAAGTGTTCGGCGGGTTTGGAATCGACAGCCGGCAACAGGTGGAAATGCTCTCCCCGCTTATCCACGCCGCCGTTGTGGGTTCCGTCCTGGTACGCGCCTTGGGTGCTGTCGATAATAAAGCGGGTTCTGAAGCTTACGGAAGCGCAGCAGAATCCAAGGTGCGGGAATTGCTCGGCACCCACCATGCTTGAGTGGCTCTTCGGAAGCGGATTAAAAGAAAAAGAAATCGATAAAGCGATAACGAAAATCCGTGAAGAGTATAATCATTATATAGTCCACTACCAGAAGGGAACCCGCGAAAAGGATGATTTCGAATCCCGGCTGAGGATAGCCCGCTTGAAAATGATGGATATGGGTTTTTTTCTTTCGGAAGAAATCAAGATTGTGAAAGGCCTTATTGCGAAAGATGAAGAGCGCCTGAGGGAGCTTGAGATTTCGGGGGCCAGGACAAAACCCGATCCGGGAAAAAATAAGAGTTACGCAGATAGGGTGATCGAACAGCTACAGAAAGCCATTGAACCCTACCCCAGCCGCGGCATACACCCGGAAGCCAACCTCGATGTCGATAAGCTCTATGGAACCCTCGAATGGCTCGGTCGAGATATTTGGCCCAACCTAGCAGGAGCTCTGAGGCGTATGACCTACAAGTCCCTCCATACTCTCGAAAATGATTTAGCCGGACTTTTACCTGGCCCTGGACGTTTGAGCAAAGAGGAAGAAGTGTATAAGGCGCTTCTCGCATCCAAGGCTCCATTGAACCGGATTTCCTTCCAGCAAAAGGAATTGATACTCCAGGCAGCCTTCTGGTTGCACAGGGTTCGAAGGGTTATGATGGAAAATATTGGAAACGCAAAAGGAAAAGATAAAGAAATTACGGAAAAAGCCCTTGCCTTTTGGGATAAAGTGATTGTAGATTTTCGACTGAAAGATATTCAACCGCCCTCGGAGGAGAAAAGATGAGCCATGCAACGGAAGTGAACCAGGATACCTTTGAGGAATTGGTCCTTAAAAACCCTTTACCGGTTTTAGTGGACTTTTGGGCCGAGTGGTGCGGACCGTGCCGGATGGTGGGACCCGTAGTGGAGCAGATAGCCGCCGAGCGCCAGGGCCATCTTGCGGTTTTTAAACTGGACGTGGATTCGAACACGGATTTGGCGGTAGAGTACGGGATCCAGAGTATCCCTGCCATCCTCCTTTTTAAGAATGGCAAGGCCGTGGATAAACACGTCGGTGCGGTTCCAAAAGCCAGTCTTGAAAAATTTCTTGATAAAAACCTGAACGCTTAAGGTTTATAAACCTCGGTCGTATTTCTAGCGCCTGGGCTCAGAGAACTTGTGGATCCCGTGAACCAGCCCTCTTTGTTTTTTTCAGTACCTTTTTTATTGAGCGTACGGGTGGAGGTTACGGATCCTGACGGAATTCCATCTTCGGGAACAGCCTCCTCTTCTGAAAAATTCCATACAAGTTTTTCAGCCAGCCATTGGACCTTTTCAAGGTTGCTTTTGCTTCCCCAGCCCAGGTAGTCTTCGTCCGAGGCACTCGTCCTGTTTGTGTAAACGGCGGCGTCGAGAACCCTGCCCCTTGGATTGTCGAGAAGTGCTACGATGCCCGTTGTTCCGCTCAGGCCCTTTCCGCCCCGCCACCAAAAATCCCAAGCATTCGAAGAGGCGTCCAAACCTCCGCTTTCCCACTTGTTTTTCAGCTCGTCCTTTTCGGCAGAAATGCCCTGGGGTTTTGCATGAAGGGTGATATACTCACCGGTCGCAACGTTTAAAGAAGGAAAGACAAAATACGCTTCCCCATCCTCCGGCGGGCTCAGAGTGACGACGAGACCCGCGAGATTGCCCGAGGTTTCTGCGTACAATTCAATGTAATCGGGATGGTTACCGCTGCCCTGTATGGAAAGTTCATTGAGTTTTAAAGTAGGAAGATCCGCATTGATTCCGAATATGGAAAAGAGGAATTCGGAAGAGTTGCCGCTGGCGTCTGTGACACGGGCGTGAAGGACAAGCTCCTCCCCCGGTCTGGGTTCGCCAACCAGAATGAGAGCCTTGGTTTCTGGCGCAATGTCGGTGATACTCCCTCCGTCTTCTGGGAAATCAACCTCGAGACCGCCCAGGGCCTCATCAAATTTGAGGACGATATGCCTCTCATCGTTGCGCTCGCACGATATGAGTCTGGGCGGGAAAAGATCCGTTTCCCTCGGGACCCAAAGCTCCGGCGATTGGGCACAACTTGCGGCGAAAAACAGGGCAACAAAAACAACAATTATCTTAAGGTAATTTTTCATAATGGCCTCCTTATCTAATAAGCCTTCTACCTGGGTGTTTTGATTGCCTTAGAAAAATAAAAAGACTTGAAAGAAGGAAAAATGGGGGTTATTATGTTTATATGTCGAAACAAGTCAACATAATTGACGATTCTCTGCCTGAACATTTTAAAAGTGCATCGGAACTTTTATTGCTTTTGGCTGATAGCGTACGCCAGCAAATTATTTTTCTTTTTTACAGAAAGCAGGAGATGAATGTCACGGAAATAGCTTCGAACCTTCAAGTTTCACGACCTACGGTTTCCCATCATCTGAATCTTATGAAGAGAGGCAATGTTTTAGTCTCCAGAAAGGAGGGGAAAGAAGTTTTTTACTCATTTAACAAGAATTTTGTTCAGAAAAAAATAGAAGAGCTTTTGACCCTGCTGAAGGGATGTTGTTAATTTTTAAGGTCAATATGTAGATATATGTACACACATCATAAGGAGGAAGAGATGGCACAAAAAATAAAGGAAATTTGGACGCCCGAGGCTATTAGCAAGGGATACGCGCAAATAGTAAAAGGGAAAACCAAGTCAGGGTTGTTTTCGTGTTGCCCGCCTAGGAGCCTGTTGCGCTTGAGACCGCAGGAATTTACTTGAGGTTGAACTGTGT
>DYOB01000220.1 GCA_020720765.1 Borreliella garinii | reverse complement strand
ACGTGAGCGCAGGCATTAGCGACACGGTAAGCAACTCAACGTCATGCGGCACAACATACAGCTACTAAAATGCTCACATCCAGCCCCAAGATACGCCTAAGCACCACAGCAGCAGCCAAGAAGATTCCGCGTGCGCGTGGTGCGCGAATGAATGCCATGCTCATTCAGGAAATGCTCGGCCTAGACAACTACGTCCAAAAAATACGCGATAACGACGGATCAGAGATACTGGTCGATGAAGACAGGATTCTTATTAAAAATAAGCCGGTCTTAGTAAGCGAAGAAAAATATAAACCCAAGGTCGTTTTTTTTGTCCAAAATGGCAGCGCGTTTTTTTATATCGTACCAACAAAAGAAGGATGGAAGATTGACCAAGGGTACGAAAAATTAGTAAATGAACACTATGTTCGTGATGTTCGACATGGAGTGCAAGGATTACTTAGACGGGGAGACAAACTTGAAAGCTCACTCGTATCTATAAACAATTACTTAGTTGTGAACGGACGCAATGAGTACGCACAATTAGCTATCAATGGTGAGGCCATTGATGTCATCGGAGAAGTGCCAAGTTACCATACATACTGGTATGGTGTGTCCGAAGGTGAAATCCGTATAATGTACAGTACATTTGATGGATATAAGGACATGTACAAAGTAGTGTTCGATGAGAAATCATGTGAATTTGTTAAAACAGGCACTTTTCAAGAATATACCTCAGGATTGATTACGTTTGAACCTGTAAGCGGTAAGTTCTTGACCAACGTAGATAATGAGACTGTTTTAATTTCTATTGATGGTAGCAAAACAGTATTAGGAAGCATATATGAGGAAACACCGGAAACAGTCTCATCGCAGAGTAGCGGAGGCGAGGAAACATACACACGATACTGGGCGGCTCACGATGGTGCTACTGTATTCAAGTACACATGTGTTGGAAAGGTTCTATCCGGGTACTATGAATGTGTCAATCAAGAATGCACTATCACAACTCCTCAATATATTCCTGATTGGGACAAAGAGTATGTCTATGACGCCGATGAAAGAGCAGCACTGATTGCGAAGTACTACGTCGGGGAACCTACCGTCATGGAAAAAGCAAGCTCAAGCAGTAGTAGCTATACAACTCATGCAACATTTGTTCAAAGATATATAACACATAGAGGGATAATCTCAGAGTTTTTTTATACAGGGTTTGACTCCAGAAGCGGCTCAAGCGGTGTATCTAAGTCGATCGCTAATCCAGATATATACCCAAAAATAAAAGTTTATATATCCAACGGGTGTGACGGTGTTGAAGATAGTATTGAAGTTGACACCTCGGGAGGAACTGGGTTTGAACTTGGGGTAACGGAAGGTGCATCTAGCGAATCAACTACATGCAGCACTTATTCGTGGACGATGACAGGCGATGCGACATACTGCGAAAATAGCACAACGTCATCATCAGCTGGGGCAGGTGGATTGGCATCAGGTCACTATTCGTACAAAATCGATGAATGGTGGGGCGGGGCAGTAGAGTTTACTACTATAAAAGTGCCATTTTATAGTTTTTATGGTGACCCGCCTACAGATGTAAAAATACCATCAAAACTATTTGGGGTATCTACGCCATTTAGATCATTCTACGCACATACATTTAATTACGAAACAATGTCTGAAGAGTTTAAAAACTATACGTACGAAGAACTTGCTGCGCCAAACATTCGACTGATTGAGCTTTATGGGTATAATATTGGTAACATTACCAAACCAATAGAGTCAAGCTCAACAAGTTCAACAAATAACCTAGCTGTGGCCATCCCGAAAGGCCTTAGAATGAGTGGCCCACAAGGATTTTACTTTGGTGTAAAGCCTGTAGAAAATGTAGGCACGATTTATGCTACATACGGAACAGAAGTCGCTAGATACAGTCGTGAGTATATGTACGCAGATGGTGCGATAAAGGATTATTCAGCAAGCTCTGGGTTCATAGATAACCTTTCAGTGACATACGAACCATATACATACTCGCAATACATGACGGTAAATGGAACTGTCCATCGCCTTGTGTCTATGGGGCATGATGGAACAGTAAAGGCTGATGATGTCTATAGCCAAGTACCTGCTGAGAGGTATTTATTTTTAGATACTTTTGGTACGAACGTATATGACATGTTGTCCGATTATATAGGTAATTTAGATCCTTCAAATGAGGTTAATGTGAAAATTATTGATGCAGGGCAGAAAATAATTTCAGGGTCTGCTAGTCCTGTAATTGGACTAGCATGTATCGTATAAAGCTATAAGACTTGACTTTTAACCCATTCCAGCCAACCATCCAGCAAATACCAAAGGTGTCACCATGTACGGTTTCAAGAAAAAAGCTCAACGATTCGCCGACGGCGGCCTGCTTGAACGCATGTTCGGCGGTGAGCCTAAGAAGGTTTCACCAGAACAGCAGGCCGCAGCACAGGCCGCGCTCGAAGCTCGCCGAGCCAAGCAAGAACAACCGCAGCAAGGCATTGGTGGCTACGCAGGCATGAGCAAGCGCGAGCAGCAGATGCGTGATATGGGATTGAAGGACGGCGGCATGATTCGCGGTAAAGGAACGGGAACGTCCGACAGCATCAAAGCGAAGATGCCCGAAGGCACATACGTCATGCCCGCTGACACAACCAAGCAACTTGGACTTGGC
The DNA here is from genome assembly GCA_020720765.1 of Borreliella garinii. Classification (GTDB taxonomy): domain Bacteria; phylum Spirochaetota; class Spirochaetia; order JABEVK01; family JABEVK01; genus DYOB01. The sequence continues at coordinate 388 of DYOB01000220.1, read as the reverse complement.
AAGCCCGTTGACGTGCGCGTGAGTAACGGCGAGTTTGCCTTACCTCCAAAAGCCGTTCACGCGATTGGAGCGCAGGTACTCGATACCATTAAGGGTGCAACACACAAGCCCGCAGGCTTTGCACCGCAGCGGATGCACCTTGCCGACGGCGGCCTGCTTGAACGCATGTTCGGCGGTGAGCCTAAGAAGGTTTCACCAGAACAGCAGGCCGCAGCACAGGCCGCGCTCGAAGCTCGCCGAGCCAAGCAAGAACAACCGCAGCAAGGCATTGGTGGCTACGCAGGCATGAGCAAGCGCGAGCAGCAGATGCGTGATATGGGATTGAAGGACGGTGGTATGGTGAAGGGGTACGCTGATGGCGGAAGCGTAAAAGACGAAACAAAAATCT
>DYOB01000219.1 GCA_020720765.1 Borreliella garinii | reverse complement strand
GAGTTCTGAACAAGGGTATATGACCCACGGCGAAGACTGATGCGGTTTTTCCGAAGTTCAATTAAAGCTTTATGCCAGTTCAAAAGACTTTGCGACAGGCCTTTCTGTGTTGTTACCGTCGCCCAGTTGATGGGTTGTCTGAGGTTGGTATCATTCCCGGCAGCACCTGTCATACCGAGTTCGTTGCCGTAATATATGAAGGGCGTACCGACGCCAGTCATCTGTAAAGCGGCCTGAGCCCTTACTTTACCGGCGTCATTGGAGAAATTGGTCATGGGCCGGCTCACTACGTTGTCATGGTTGGAGGTAAAGGTTCCCATCCAACCACCCGCTGACTCCACGGAACTTTTAACCCAGCTCCAGTGGCTATGAAGATCACTCATATTTAGGCTTGCCGTTGCGTAGGCAAAAGGAAAGTCAAGTGTCATATGAAAGGTATCTTGACCACTATGTTCCAGGTACGAAAGAAGGTCGGAACGGTCGCTCGTCCAGTTTTCGGACACCATAAACTTGTGAAGATTTCCATCGGTACCTGCGATGCCGGAAAAGGGGTCCAGGATTTTTTGACGGACATTCACAAAGTGCTCGAAAGTAGCGGACTGGTCCTCCTTACCGGTAGTGCCGTTTGAGTTCCAATCCTCATAGAGATAGCGTACAGCGTCCACGCGCATCCCGTCAAATCCCTGGTTCAACCAGTGCATTTGTACATTTCCTACAGCGTTACGGACGAGCTGGTTGGCGTAGTTCAGGTCGGGCATTCCATCCCAGAAGATTGCGTAAAAATAAGCACCGTTGCGAGGGTGGAAATCCGAATAACTATCCCAACCGGTCCAGCCTGGGGGTTGGCTGCTCCTCCAAACAAACCAGTCTCTTTTACTATTAACATTGTCCCTTGAGTCTTTGAACCACTGGTGTTCGGAAGAAACATGGTTGGGTACCCAGTCAAAGATGATTTTCATACCGCGAGTGTGAAGTTCGGAAATAAGATCGGTGAGTTTCGAGGTCTGACCGAAGGCCGAGTTGAGGTTGTAATGGTCGATAGCGTCGTAGTTATGGCGATTGGTGGAGCTGCTCCCACTCGGCCAGAAAGGCGAGAGCCAGATAGCCGTCACACCCAGGTCGTTTTGGAGGTAATTCAACTGATCAAGAATCCCTTGGATATCGCCTTCTCCAGAAGCTCCTACGCCGCTGTCGCCATTGTTAAAAGCAGGGATCCACAAATGGTAAAAGATTGCGTCCTTGTACCAGTCGGAAACAGCACTGCCCAGGCTTCGTGCAGCCGGTGAGTGAGCATCGAGAGCGGAAAAGTCTGTTGCATAGGGTTCACTGACATTTATGTCTCCTCCTACGGGAGGACACCCAACAAGGAGTCCTGATATTAACAAGAGTAAGATCTTCTTCATAACTAAAAACATACTCCAAATTGGGAAAAAATCACTATTCAAGCTGGACTTGTATATTCTTTGCTTTTCATATATCTTTAACCATAAGGTTCCACCGGTCGGAGCCGCCGTAAGGTTTTTCCTATTCGAGCCACAAAAAAATTTACCCATTTCGTCCTATGACCGGTCCGAAAAAAACACCTCAAACGTGCGGAAGGTCTTAATTAAAGGACTTTTATGTCTTTCTCTCAATTTGGTTTGAGGCAGGAACTGCTTCAAAATCTTCAACGTAAGGGTTATACAATACCCACACCCATCCAGGTACAAGCGATTCCCCCTATTCTGGCGGGTCACGATGTCCTCGGTGGAGCACAAACAGGAACGGGTAAGACGGCTGCTTTTACGTTGCCCTTACTTCAACTCCTTTCGGATTCGCAGGTGCAATCTTATTCTCCTCGAGTCCTTATTCTCACTCCCACCCGCGAGCTTGCTGCCCAGGTCGGGGAGAGCGTAAAAACGTACGGTCAAGGTTTAGGGATTAAGTCGACGATTGTTTTTGGCGGCGTCGGCATTCACGGTCAGATGGCTGCGCTGAAACGCGGGGTCGACATTCTAATAGCAACCCCGGGACGTCTTCTCGATCTTGCAGGCCAAAAAGCTGCGGACCTCAGCCGCGTCCAGCACCTGGTACTCGATGAATCCGACCGCATGCTGGATATGGGATTTATCCACGATATAAAGAAGATCCTTAAACTTGTACCTGTAAAACGGCAGACTCTCCTTTTTAGTGCGACGTATTCTGAAGAGATCAGGGGTTTGGTCAACCAGTTTATGCGGGACCCAGTTTCTATAGAGGTCGCAGTCAGAAAAAATGCCGCCGCTGACGCTGTTGTCCAGCAATACATCCCAGTAGCCCAACTCCAGAAAGCCCAGCTTCTTGCCAACCTGATTCAAGAAGGAAAATGGGAGCAGGTTCTTGTCTTTACACGAACTAAACACGGTGCCAACCGACTCGCAGAAAAACTGGAGTCCTCTGGGATTACCAGTATGGCGATCCATGGCAACAAAAGCCAAGGTGCACGGACACGTTCCCTGGACGGTTTTAAAACGGGAAACCTGCGAGTACTCGTGGCTACCGATATCGCTGCGCGAGGACTGGATATCCCACTTTTACCACACGTCGTGAACTACGAGCTTCCACACGTGCCCGAGGACTACGTACACCGCATAGGTCGAACCGGCCGAGCAGGTGCCGGCGGTTCTGCGGTTTCCCTTGTCAGTCTTGATGAGATGAAATTACTTAAAGCCATTGAAAAGGTCGTGGGTAGTGCCATAGCACAGAAACACGTGTCGGGTTTTTTACAGGAAACCCAGTTCGGCACAAATGTTATCCCTGAAAGACGGCGTCCAGAACAGCGTCGAAGCCCTGCCCCTAGAACAGCGGTCAAAGTTACGCCAAAACCGGCTCCTCGCCAGGAAAATGATCGAACCCGGAAATGGGAATCTTCAACAACACGAGGTGAAACCGAAAGAAAAAGAGCAACAGTCGATGAGATACGGAGAGCTGTAGGTGGTCGCGGAAACAGCTTCTCAAGAAGCAGATAGATAAAGACCCTGTCCATGAAACTTAACAGTAAATGGACTAGGGGCTTTCTTGATTTTGACTCATTAGTGGTGTTTTTTTA
>DYOB01000218.1 GCA_020720765.1 Borreliella garinii | reverse complement strand
CCCCGCCAAGGGGGGAGTTAAGGTACTAACTGCTACTAAAGTTGTAAGTCTATTGTGGTAGCAGTTTTGTGTGTACCTTTTTTTTTTCTTTTTACACTTTCTTTTTATTCAGCAGCGATTCAATACAATTTTACACGGGATATTCTCAAGGCGTCACAGAAAGGCTCCACCCAACCCCCCAACATCATGACAACTCGGAAGACATGACCAAGAAATCATATGGCAACAAAAACGGTAGATGGGCTCGGACTTGAACACGATTCCTAAGTCATACCATCTATCCGTTCCATCAACCCCATTGAAAATCCCCCTCCAAAATAAAAACAGTTAAAAACAATAACACAGTAATTGAGAATCCATGCATATCCCAACGATCTCGACAAAGCAATGGGTTATCATACTCGCAACATTTTTACTCGTCACCATCGGCATCGCCTTCATTGCAACTACCAACCCGATAGACGGCATGAACGCACAGCAAGATATAGTCACACCAATACCCATAGACACCGTCACACCAATTCCAACACCCGTTGTCAGCACACCGATTCCCACGCCAACCGCCCCTTACAAGATTATTCCACGCAACTCGACATACACTCCGAGTAAACCCCCGGTCGAACCTGTCGACGCTAACCGCACATATACCATCAACATAAACCCACCATTCGATAAAAGGGACGTTATCATACGCAAAGGAACTATATTCGAAATCAGCGGTACCACTGACCTACCTGTAGGATCTAATCTACGGGTATATGTGGGAGCACCTGGGAACGTATTAGGGAAAAAACGACCAGACCCCTGCCTAATAGATGTTATCAATGACGAAACATGCACAGATACGCGCACTCTACTTGGCTCCATATACGTTGAATCGAGCTGCGTCAACACAACAAAATGCGTATCACCATTCAACACATGGAGATTTATCTGCGATTCGCAAATGATCCGTCCAGATGAATACGTAATAACGGTGGACTCTATAGAGACCAAAGGCTACAACAACACACTCGTCTACATCTCGGAGCCCTACGAATGAAAAATCGAATATATACAGCAATTTGTATAAGCCTACTCTGTGCAATCATCTGTGTATCAGGGGCGTCAGCAGAACGTTTGTGCGACCCCCAAACCGATTGTTGCCCACTTTTCGATTATACCTTGACTGCCTCGACAGAGGTAACAGGTCTGACCGGCATAGAGGCAGATCTTACCGTCCCTGACACTCCAAACGGTGGAACAAGGACCCCAATATGGGGGATATTTCCATTCATAGAGCCTGTCATAGGTGGGAATGAACCTAGATTTGGAATATTACAGCCAGTTCTCGAATGGGATTACGTCCACATAACCAAGCAATGGACAATAACACCGTGGTATGAAGATGGCAAACAAGCAAAGGCATGTGGAAATAGAGACAAAAATCAAGACTACTGTACATGCACCCAAGAACAAGAACAAGAACAATTAGGAAATCCGGCGCCCTCCAAACTCTACCGAATGGATGCACCTCAATGCCATAAGATGTGCAATCCAAAACACGGACAAAGAATAACCGCAAGTCCGGGAGACAGGATCCATTTTACAATAATTAATACGGGAGATACTTGGACAACAACAGCCCATAATAAAAACACAAACCAACAGACATCATTCCAGACAACATGTATCCAACCCCAAGACAAGCTCAAAGTAGGATTCGCGTTGGAGAACAGTGCAGGATCCCCACTCAACAAACATAATAAAGAGGGTTTACAATTTCCAGGTAATATTAAATTCACCAACATAAAGTTCACTGGCAATACCGGGACGGTTCAACTCAAACCAACAGTAAACCCTGCAGCAAAAGCATGCTTTCCATGGCTGGACATCCGCATAAACAACGCGTGGATGGTTGGCAGCACAGATACCGTTACGTTCATCACACAATCTAAGAACAGTGCTGAACTGTAATCAACGTCAAGAAATCAATAACTAATTAAAAAAACACCCATTATTTTATGCGTTTTTGGTTGCATACAGGTCTTTTAATATACCATATATTCTGATCATCCCGGGAAACGCGAAGAACCCCCATTTTCATCATAAGTCTACCTTTTTGATAAAACTGCAAGTTTACCAAAACAGTATACGTATTTTTGGTAATTATTAACGTTCGTTTTTGGTTATGTTCTGAACGAACGTAACAACAGACACATTATGAGCACATTTTTTTGGAGGATCTACCAGATTGCGAAAAACACCAAAAAGATCTCAAAACATACCAAAGATCCAATAAAAGGGCTATAGGAACCACACATAACCCAAAAAACCCCAAAAATGGGTTGAAATAGCGATCAACAAAGACACGCCCCAAAACCACCTATTTTACCGCATTTCCGAAATTGAAGGGATTAAATGTCTTTAACTGTAATGTTCGGGGGTCAGTTGGTATTTTTAGCACCAAAAGACGGATCAGTTTTTAGAAACGGTAGATACGCCAGTATTTTGCAAAACAAAGGCGTTTGCAAAGAGGTTGAGGTTGTTCGGGGGTCGTGATTTTAGTGCTGTTCGGGGGTCAAAATAAAAAAGGAAAGGGTGTTGGAAAAATCGCTCTGAAAAATCCTTTTAAAAAAGTATTTTTAATTCTCGCAAGAGCGCCTTGTTGTTAAGTTATGAAATTCAATACTATATAATATTATACAAGGTTAAACTAGGAAAATAGACCACAAGTTTGAAGAAAATAGGGGGTATCAGGAAATAAAGAAAACAGACCCCCGAACAGCCCTATTTTGCAAGTAAAATATCACCGTAAATCAAGTAAAATGAGAAAATACACTAGAAGTCTGAGAAAGGCAGGGGTTTCAGTAAAAAGCAAAGACACACACCCCGCTATCACGTAATACTAGATGCTTGGCGTGTTCTACAAGTTACAAATTACGAGATTATGGGGCTTGCGCCCCAAACCCCCTCTGCGATAACGGGCTCAATGGGGGTGGACAAGCACCCCCATTTCACCAATTACCTATCATTATTTTTTATTATTCTACTATAGGTTGACACACCCAGCACAAAAACCAAAACACAGACGGGAATAGTCATGAAAACCAAC
>DYOB01000217.1:1338-3134 GCA_020720765.1 Borreliella garinii | reverse complement strand
TTTCTCAAACGCTGGAAAGACAGCCGTCAGTTCGAAGGTGGCTTCGAGGCCCTCTCGGGAGAATGCGCCGAGATCCTTGCTATTGGCCAGGATCTGGCCAAGCGTGATTTCCGGGAGTTGATCGAACTGGATTACTTCCGCCTGATCGACCAGAAGATCATTAGCGACTTGGTGGGCGTAGTTGCATCGCGCACGGCTTCGAGCGGAGATGTAGCGATTTGGGTTCGCCAGCGACGGCAGGGTCACTGGTATCGTGAATATCGCCACTTGTATGAGGCGGTTGATTATGCGGCCCAGTTTTTTCACGACCTGGATGAAGTCGTTCTGACCATGGAATCCATGGCGGATGGGGTTCAACGGTATTGCCATGTCTGGTTTCGTCTTGATCAGATGTACCGGAAATTCATCTATCATGTTCGCTGTGCCGGCGAAGTTACCTTGATGGGGACGCTGATGGAGCAGGTTGAGAATCTTTACTCCAATAATTATCTGCTGAAGGTCAACAATTACTGGCAATCCTTTGTGGATAACGCCAGCAAATGGGATGCAACGCCTATCATGCTGCAGAAGAATTTCTTCGAGCGTCATGTACGGCCGGTTTTGCAAAAGGAAAAAAAGATTTATGTGATCATTTCCGATGCGTTTCGCTACGAAATCGGTGACGAATTCCTGAGTCTCATCCGTCAGGAAGACCGTTATGAGGCGACCCTGGAACCCGCATTGGCCATGCTGCCAAGTTATACCCAGTTGGGAATGGCGGCGTTGCTGCCGAACACGGAATTGGCGCTACAGGACAATGATTCGGGCACGGTTTTGGTCAACGGTCAAAGCTCGCAGGGCACGGTCAACCGGCGTAAAATTCTCGAAGGGGCCATTTCACATCGGGCGACCGCCTTAAAGGCCGAAGAGCTGATGGGAATGAACAAAGAGGATTGCCGGGCATTTTTGCGGGACCACGATGTCATTTATATCTATCACAACCGTATCGACTCGACCGGAGACAAACGCGAATCGGAAGAGCGGGTTTTTGAAGCGGTCGAGGAAACGCTCCAGGAACTGATTCGATTGGTGAAGAAGCTGACCGGCGCCAACGCCAGCAATCTGCTGGTGACTGCGGATCATGGTTTTATTTATCAGAACCGCCCCATTGAAGAGAGTGATTTCGCCGGTAACGATGCAGTGGGTGATCAAATATTGTTCCGTGACCGGCGTTTTGTACTTGGCAAGGGCTTGCAGGATGTTTCGAGTCTCCGAAAATTTTGTTCTTCCGAACTGAGACTTTCCGGTGAGATGGAAGTCCAGATCCCCAAATCAATCAATCGCCTTCGTCTCAAAGGATCGGGGAGCCGTTTTGTCCATGGGGGAGCGTCGTTGCAGGAAGTGGTCATTCCCATTATCAAGATCAATAAAAAGCGGCAAAGTGACATCTCGGCGGTCGAGGTCGATATCCTGCGTGGTTCCAGCATGGTGATTACCTCCGGGCAATTGGCGGTGGCTTTCTATCAGGCGCAACCGGTGACTGAAAAGGTTCAGGCGAGGAAGCTGCGGGCGGGTATCTATACCCAGGCAGGGGGCTTGATCTCTGATTGCCACGAATTGATCTTTGATCTGATTTCTGAGAATCCGAGAGAACGGGAATTGCAAGTACGATTTGTGCTGACCCGTAAGGCGGATGAGGCCAATAATCAGGAAGTCATTCTGCTTCTGGATGAAAAACTGGCAGGGACAAGCCATTACAAGGAATACAAGTCACTTCGGTACCAGATACGCCGGTCATTTACCAGCGATTTCGATTT
>DYOB01000217.1:0-1238 GCA_020720765.1 Borreliella garinii | reverse complement strand
GATCAAAAAATCAACACGCACTTCTCGGGGCTTGTCGTTCGTAAGGATCTGGTCAAAACAGTCAAGGGCAATGCGATTGTTCCTTCCTATGTGCTTGAATACCTCTTGGGGCAATATTGTGCGACAAGTGACGAGGCCACCATTCAGACCGGCATCGAGACTGTTAAAGAGATTCTGCGGTTGCACTATGTGCACCGTAACGAAGCAGGCCTGGTGCGCTCCAACATCAAAGAGAAGGGCCGTTATAAAGTCATCGACAAGATCAGCGTGTCGTTGAACGATAAGGATGATGTCTATGAAGCGGAATTTTCCAACCTCGGCATTAAAAAGGTGTTGGTTGACTCCGGAACGGTCAAGGCCCACCCCAAGTTGCTGGTGAGCGGTGTCTGGTGCATTGCAGATATTGAATACGAGTTCACCGAGGATAAGAAGGCCTGCCCGTGGATCTTGTCATCGTTGAAGCCGATTCAGTTATCCCATTTTGATTTTGAGGGTTATGTAGAGGCGAGAAAAAAGTTCACCACTGACGAGTGGATTGATTTGCTGATTCAGAGCATTGGTTTCAACCCGGAAATGTTTGGCAAGCGGAGCAAGCTGCTGCAACTGGTTCGCCTGATTCCTTACTGTGAACGGAACTACAACCTGATTGAACTTGGTCCGAAGGGAACGGGTAAATCGCATATTTATTCCGAATTTTCGCCACATGGCATTTTGATCTCCGGTGGAGAAGTCTCCGTGCCAAAACTTTTTGTCAATAATTCGAATGGCAAGATTGGCCTTGTCGGCTTCTGGGATGCGGTTGCCTTTGATGAGTTCGCGGGAAAGAATAAGCGGGTCGACAAGGCGTTGGTTGACATCATGAAGAACTACATGGCCAACAAATCTTTTTCCCGTGGCGTAGAGACATTGGGGGCAGAGGCGTCAATGGTCTTTGTCGGCAACACCCAGCATACCGTCCCCTATATGCTTAAACACTCAAATTTGTTCGAAGAGCTGCCAGATAAATTTTACGATTCCGCCTTCCTTGACCGGCTCCATTTCTATATCCCTGGCTGGGAGGTCGATATCATTCGTGGGGAAATGTTCTCGGGTGGCTATGGATTCGTGGTGGATTACCTGGCTGAGATCCTTCGCTCAACGCGTAACCACGACTATTCTGATCGCTATAAAGCACACTTTTCCCTCTCCTCAGATATTTCTACCCGTGACCGGGACGGCATCAACAAGACCTTCTCCGG
>DYOB01000216.1 GCA_020720765.1 Borreliella garinii | reverse complement strand
CCATCCTGTTGTGGCGCGGGACAAGGTTTTGGTGACATAATAGTCCCTGAGACTTTATGGGGGCTTAGAGTTAGTGCGGCGTGTTTCATCCATGATTGGATGTGGAACAATGCTGATTGCACATGGGAATATTTCCACAGCTCAAATGCAATATTCCTGCGTAATATGCTGGAAATTATTGAAACTCAAAGTATTTGGATGCTTAAACCTTTCAGGCGTCATCGTGCCGGGATGTATTTTACGGCAGTGGACACTGTAGGATCGTCGATATTTTGGAAGGATAAAGTGTAATGGAAAAAACTACAAACATAGGAGAGTAATATGAAGCGATTAATGTTGGCTGCGGCCCTTGCCCTTATGATCCCTATATTTGCACAAGCCGAAACCCCGTCTCCTTATAAAGGGATAAGTTTTCAGTGGGAGTATGGGGATTATGCGATTCATTCTGGTTTTAATATTTATCAAGTGGGCAAGGTTGATCCCATTGTGAAGGTCACGGATCGGACGAAAAGAGACTGTTTTCATTTGATGCAGCTAACCATTGGGCAGTCCATGTGTTTTACCATGGATGCGTTTGATTCAAAAGGGAACAAGTCTGGAATGTCCAAAGAAGTGTGTATTATTGTCCCTCTGCCCGGCGTTGAATCGTTCTTGGCTTTCCCTGGTGTAAAATGATAGTGCTAATAACTAAAGAATTATAATCCAAAATCCTATCACCGCGAAGCAGATGGTTATCGGTAAGCCGGTGTCATAAATATAAAGAGAAAACAAAATGAAGGTATTTCTTGGTGGTACATGCAATGAATCAACTTGGCGAAATAGAATTATTCCAATGCTTGAAGTTGATTTCTTCAATCCGGTGGTTGATGACTGGACACCCGACTGCATGGCGGAGGAATTACGCCAGCGCGAAGAGTGTGATGTGTGTTTGTATGTTATTACGCCGAAAATGACTGGGGTGTACTCGATTGCGGAAGTTATTGATGACAGTAACAAGCGCCCTGCACAAACTGTATTTGTTGGGTTGCGTGACGATGGAGATGAAAAGTTTACGGAAGGTCAATGGAAATCACTTGGGGCTGTAGCGAGGATGGTTGAACGTAACGGAGGAGTGGTGTTTGATTCCTTAAAAAATGCGGCTTTACATCTTAATGCACTATGACTTATATAATCCACTATGAGATGGTAAGGTGTCCGTCATGCGATAAAAGATGGCTCGATACTAGAGTGTGAAATTGAGGCAGGGCTTGACGCGGGGGACGGGAAATGACAATAGCAAGAGAACAACTTCGGAGCCTGATAAAGCGGGTTCTTCAGCCTTGCAATTTGTGGTCACAAGAGGCTGAAGACTTGTTGATAGGTACGGCGGCACAGGAAAGCCGTCTGGGTAAATACATAGCCCAGATCAATGGCCCGGCAAAGGGAATCTTCCAGATGGAACCGGCCACTGAAAAAGACTTGTGGGAGTACATTGTCAGAAAGAATTTAACCTATCTTATCGGTACGGTGTCTGGCGTGTTCGGCCCTAACCCATTGCACCTGGAAGGCAATCTTATATACCAGATAATGATGGCTCGCATCTTTTATCGGCGGGTGAAAGAAGCGATCCCAGAGGGACTGGTGCCACAGGCGAAATATTATAAGAAATACTGGAACACCGAGTTGGGGAAAGCGACGGTTGACCAGTATGTACGGAATTACACCACTTACGCATGAGGGGCATAGATAAATGATTTGGTTATATGCCAAGTGGCAAGCATTCCGATATCCCAAACAGCCGCACCCATCAATGGACTTTTATGATCGGGCTTGGTTGAAGGAAGCGGATGATGCCGCCAGAAGAGGTACCATCTTATATCTGGCGGTATGTTTTGTGGTGTCTGTGTCGATGATGGCATTGTTGATATTTTAGGAAGGTATTATTAATTTAGCTAATGGTGAATAATTATGGCTATGTATTATGCAGCAAAAATAAATGGGACATGGCGGTATAAGCTGAACGGCTGGCCGTCCGTCGTGAATACTTCAGCGGCGCATATACCGGCCATCCTGCTTGCGCTGGGGGCCGGGCATACTCTGGTCATAGACGGTGGGCTGACCGGGGTCGAGTACACAGACGCCGATTACAGCACAGGCGGAACGGCGCTCTTCTTCCAGGCGGCGTCACAGACCATTCGTGGCCCTGTGGTTGGAGACCCCGATTTTAGTACAATATGTGGGCAGCCAATATTTATCGGAGCCAATCACACCACGGTGTACACCAACAATAAGAGTGGGTGCATTTTTGAACGTGTCACGCTCAAAAATTCATTAACAACTGGCTTTAGTGTTGATACAAATGTGACAATCAGACATTGCCGACTCATAGATAACGAGACGCAACTGAAAGTTTCTTTATCCGGACTGGTTGACGTTTATGGAAATACTTTTGAGGGTGGTAAGGATGCCTCTTCAATTTTATTTGAGGTTGGCACCCCGACAATCAACTTTCGTAACAATATTTTAAAACAATCTGCGACTAAATACGCGGCAGGAATTTCGATCCAGGGCACGGGAACATATAACATCGACAATAACCAATGGGTCGGAACAGCTCATTCAGTGGTTGGTCCCTTCGGAACGCCAGCGTCCGGCATCGTGAATGTACGCAATAACATAATGCTGGCTTGCTCTGCCCATCCTACATCCATGGGTGGTATCGTAGCATTCACCAGCGGTCAAACTTCCACCTGCACCGACAACATTGTGTCTGTGAGTGCCATAAATCCTGTAGACCCAATCGGGGCGGCTGATACCGACACGGGGAACATCATCATCACCCCCTCAAATTACGCCGCTTCCGGACGGCATGGATATTTTTGCATGTCTCTTGATGATGCTTCAGCGGTGACTTGGGAAACCTTGTACGGAACTGATGGAACTGATGGTCTGATGGCCATCGCGGAAGCGAGCGGTCTGAGGATAACATGGTGTGTGGATTCCTCAAGGGCCGCCAATATGCCAGCGAATATACGCTTGGCTCACAGTCGTGGTCATGAGATAGGAGCACACACCAGAACGCACACAGACCTCAATTTCACTGGTAAAATATTTGATGTCGTGAAAACGAGCAACACCATAACGATTGACCGTACAG
>DYOB01000215.1 GCA_020720765.1 Borreliella garinii | reverse complement strand
CATTCCCTAATTAATTTTTAAAAGCATCTTTTTTTATGAAAAATGAAACCCGATATGAAGCCGATACTTCAAATTAAAAATCTTGAAGCCAATCTGTAGAAGTATCTTGAGAAGTATCAATACTTCTAAACGATATTCTAAAAGTCAGAAACGCCCCAAAATCGGCTATTCATAGCCGACACTCTACCCTGCTTTTATTCAGGCCCATAATTGATGAAAAAAGAATGGGCCAAGGCCACCATTTACGGCAGATGACCAAGGCCCATGAAAACGACTTTTTGATATTTTTTAAATTAGGTATGAAGGGAGTGCAGCCCCTGGGGGTAACCTTGAACAGGTTACCCCCCCGGGGGGTGTAGGCTCAAACTTGAGCATATCATTTGTTAGTGAAAGGGCAACCAGTACAAACTGGAGTGGTCACCAGCTGTCATCAGTATGTAACTAATCTGCATATTATAGTTCTTCCATCTCATCAATTTCCTCTCTTCCAGTAGGGACAACAGGACACCCCTTTAAGGGGGTGTCCCTGTCTGTCCCTTTACTGGAAGAAGACACAAGGGGACATGTCCCGTCTTGTCCCTGTCTGTCCCCTTGTCCCAGGCTTGAAAGAAGAGGTGATGCTGGCCAGTAAAGATCACTCTTGGTTACCACCAAGCCCTCCTTCAGGAGATATGTCCTTGCCCGATCGAAGGCTTTCTTGTTAGCAACTGGGTTATCTGTCTTTGAAACCCCTCGTGCATAGGCTTCATATCGCCATGTGGTGTCTGTGACACCACATCTACTACCTGTGACAGCCTTCAGTGCTTCAAGGGCAATACCTCTTGCATTGGTTAATTTAATTGGCATGGCAGGCCCTACATTTGTTAATTCTAGGGCTATTGATGTAACCGGTTGTTTATCCTCATCGACTATTTCAAGGTCAATGACGACTATTTTGAATGTCATGGCAGATGGGGCCTCATGGTCTTTGGTCTTTGTGTTGGTCAGGGTGACGGTTTGCTCTTCTTTGGTAGTTCCTGACTTCTTGCAGGTATATTCAAAGTCCATCGCACCACGCAGGGCACTACTCCCGCGACCACGGTCAGTCTCAGCATGGCCGCTATGGTGGACAACGATTATTGCACACTGCAAGTAATCTCGCAGTTGATCAACGGCTTGAATAAATGCCGTCATGTCTGATGTGGAGTTTTCATCACCAGGGCCAAAATTCCGATTAAGGGTATCGATGATGATCAGCTCAGGCTTTCCACGTTCGGTGGTCACATCGTTAGCCGCTTTTTTAACAGCTTTTAAGCTTGAATCATCAAGTAACTGGGCTGCCATGTCGGACACAAAAAACAAAGGTGCATTTGTTTCGTTGTATTTCTCCCAGGCGGTAATCCGCTTCTTAATGCCAGCCTTGCCTTCCCCACAGATATAAAGAACGGGGCCTTGTTTGACTCTATGGCCGTGCCAATCAATCCCGGTTGCAATACAGAGACCCATGTCCATGGTAATGAATGTTTTCATGCTGCCAGACGCACCAAAAAAAGTAGCGGTAGTCTCTTCTTCAAGAAAGTATTTGATTAACCACTTGGGTGAGGCACAAACAAGGTCACTGGATGAGATGAATTTTAACCGTGCATTCTTTGCCTTTGATGCTTCAAAACGCTTAAAGGTGTATTTCGTCAGTCCATGGGCATGGCTTCGGATAATAGGCCCCTTGCCATCATTCCAGTAGAATTTTGACTTGGTTAGACTGCCGCCATCGTATTCCGGTTCTAATGGATCGGCCAGAGGCTTTCCGTCGTAGCTGTCAGGGTTGTTAAGTACATCGGCAACAGAAACAGCATTGCCCTTTTGGTGCGCAAAATAAAGCAGATCGTTATCGGCCAAGGTATGATTCTGGCGGGCCTCGATAATAGTACGGGCTTCGTCAATGCTGATCTTGTTCTTAGTGGAAAGCTTGGTTGCTTCTTGGTCGATGTACTGTTCCCTGATAATGGCTTGAGGCGGCCCTGCAAGCTCTGCCAGGCGGTCTTTGGTGCCTTGGTATGCAATCTCTTCTTCGGGTGTCAGGTCGGGCAGCAGGGCCGTATTAAGGTATATTCCTTCCTTCACTATTGGCGCAGGCAGTTTCTGAGCAAGTCCATTCTGACAGACTGCACCGGCTGCAAAGTCTAAACGCTCAGGGCTGCCAACCGACAAGTCAACCAATGTCCTGGCCAGCAGTACGCCGGATCGTGAAATCTCTACCCGACCATAACCTATCAAAAAGAGCCGCTTGCCAAGGACTTCAAGGAATCGGGGAATGTCCCGGCCATTCTCAACAAAGAAATAAATATGTGATCCAGAGCCTTCCCCTCGAAGTTCATTCCCGTCCTTGTCATAAATACAGGCAGAGGTTGACGGGGTGCTTACCCATCCAGCTTGCAATATTTCGGGCATGACCTCCGCTATCAACTCCACCACTTCATCAGGGCAAAACGTTTTCCGTGCCAGTGCATCATCAGCAACAGCATTGTCTCTGGCCTTGTCGTGGTCAAACATCAACAGCGCCGGGCCATCAGGGTAATGAATAAACTCTTTTGTCCGGGCAATAAGTGGTAGTGCGCCCGCTGGCCTCCCTGCCTGTGCTGCATCCAGTTTGCCCGATGTCGTTATCTCTGTCACTGGATAATCAGAAATGCCATGAACAAGGGCATGATTCGATTTCATCTTGCGAAGACCATCTGCAAACTTTTGAAGTGATGAAATACTAAGGGTGTTGAGTGTCCCTTCAGCCATCCGACATTCAGATCCATCTTTAATGACCATTCCGGTCACAGGGTCAAGGCGCATGATCTTGGTGAGGGGGCCATTTGACTTTGTGACTACAGAGAATTGTACCAGTCGGCTGGTAAGTGCCTCAATAGCGGCATCAGCCAAGGATTCCGTCGGGTTCATAGTACCACCTCCCATTTAAGAGCCAGTTCAGGTGGTGCGTTCAGCCCCGCCGGTAATGTCAGCAGGAAGCGCCTGGTTATGCGCAAAGACTGACCGCCATACCGTTCTTGAAAAAAGTCGGTAATAAAGGTAATATGATCTTGTTGTTTTGAAGCCATCTTACCCAGGTGATCGGCCTGATCGGGTAGGGTGGCTTTGTCGTTGGTCGTCATTA
>DYOB01000214.1 GCA_020720765.1 Borreliella garinii | reverse complement strand
TAATGTTTTTTGTGACTGATTCAGCTTTGATGGCTTCGCAATAACTCAGAAAAGTCTATCATCCTATGCTTGAAGGCGAGCCCTTTTTCTCACTTATCTGTACAGTAAGCTCCAAGAAAGAGGGCGGACCAGGACACGCTACTGACTGTCATTAGTGAAGCGAGAAAACACTCCTCGAAATGTGAGCACCTGGTTCTATTTTCATTAATACCGGACGGTTCATTAGGCAATAAAGCCTGCATTAGTGTATCATTCTTTCTGTAAATTCAAAAATGGTTTGGCAAGAGTGCGTCATTGCTTATCCTTTCGGTTCCGATTATCCATAAATCAACCAAAAGGAGTCAACAATGACCTGCGCAACAGAGTATCCGCAAGATCCTGTCAAACATGTATCACGTAGCCGTCTCCATGTTGTGCAAAAACGGCGAAATCGTTCATGTGAGAAAAGGCACTCGCCCCGAGCCGCAAGCAGCAGAAAATGCATTCGGCGTTGGGGGTAAAGAGCCAGCCCGGCCAAACGATAAAGACGACGAAATGACCAAAAACAAAAGAAGTAGTGCCATATCGGCACGCTCGTTGAGCGTAACGTGCTGTTATAGCAGGATTTTACCTTCTCTGGTCGTAAAGTTGGGTTAGGCTTGCTCATAAACTATCATCAAAGGAGGATAAAAGCATGTGCGCCGCGAGCGATGATGTGCAAAATGAGCCGTTGTTAATGAAGATAGCGCGAAGACTGGGGCGGGCGTTGCCGTTTGCGCGGAGCTTGATTGTTAGGGGAACAGCGAAGATTACCGGAGCGCATCGGTTTGTGGCAGAAGTAGATGGCGAACTTCGGGCGGAGGTAGACTTTGCCGAACGGGTGAGCCGACATCTGTATATGTTTGGTATTATTGAACCTGCTATCGAAGCGGTCTTGCGCGGGATACTGCAAGAAGGGAATGTGGTTTTTGATGTTGGAGCCAACTTCGGCTATTTCTCACTGGTGGCTGGGCAGTGCGTGGGCAAGAGGGGGGTAGTTATAGCGTTTGAACCGGATCCGCGAAATCTGGTGCGGTTGCGGCGGAATATTGCACTCAACGGATTTGATCAGGTGGAAGTGTCTCCGCTTGGCGTGTTTGACCAGATTGGAACTCTGACGTTTCACATGGCGGCCGTGGAAGAGGATAACATGGGCACATCGAGCCTTATAGCTGCGCGGGAGGGGCGGCAAAAAATGGAAGTGTCAGTGACGACGCTGGATACGTTTGTTCAAGATCGTGGGATTGAGCGGATCGACCTGATCAAAATGGATATTGAGGGGGCAGAGTGGGGGGCGATCTGCGGTGGGATTGAGATGCTCAAACGCGGCGTGGTGCGGTCTATGATTATCGAGGTGCATGAGGAAATACTGGGAGAGATCAAGTCGCGCGAAGTTCTGAAGATGATGAACGAGGTAGGGTTCAGGGGATACAGCATCAATGAAAAGCGAGCTAACGGGCGGGGGTGGCAAGAGTATCTGGACCCACTAAGCGGAATAAGCGGAAAGGATGAACCGCTTAAACCTCATTATTTGTTTGTGCGTGAGGATTTGCAGTTACTGAAGTCCTAACCCTATGTTGCAGCCGACTTGGGTGTCTGAACATTGTGTTGGACGGCTTTCGAATCAGCGCCCCCCGTTTCTCTTTGTATCCGGTGTGCTGCTTTGACGCGGCCCACTTTTCTCCTCGCGCGCGTTTTGATCTTGCCATGGAATTACGGGTCGCATGCGATCTTTTTTCCAGAAGCGGTGTATTTTTTTTGCCCACTTGGTGGGGAGCGTGATACTGGCACGACTCAAGCGGGCGAGAGGACTGGTGACCAGATGTCTCCTGTAGATACGGTGCCAGGTTTGTAAGGAGATTTCTTTCTCGTATCCCGGAACTGTGGAGAAGACCCGGTCGTAAATAATGCGCTGCGAAGGGCCATCCGGCGAGCATTCTTTTTGTTGCAGGAATTCGTTAATTGCCGGCGTTACGCTTTCATGGAAGTCAAAAGGTTCCATGATCAAAGCGATAAGAATGAAGGGCAAGGCAGGATACTTTGCGGTAATGACATCTTGGAAGTGAATGGCCTCGGATTCGAGCTTGGCCAGTTTCTCATGGATTGAATAGTCTTCATTCTCAGCGTACATACCATTCAGCGGTTCATTGTACTGGCGACAGTACAGAAAGATGATCCGTTGCTCTGCCTCTTGCAATAACTTTCTGAATCGCTCACCCTTGCGCTTAAAGGATTGCAGAGTATCAATGGTGTGCGGGTAGTGATAAAATACGATGTCGGGAAAATGTTTGCTCACGAGGATATTTTGAACGGTGCCCGGAGGGTTGAAGCACAAAGAGATCGGTTTCAATTCACAATCGGTATTCCATTTAGGGTGAGGGGAGAGGACGAAATCCTCAAACTCCTGAAAATCTTGAAAATCGTTGTTGATGATCTTGGCACAGCTATCCAGTCCGTCAAAGTTCCCAAGATAATCAAAGAAGAAGGTCGGTTGTTCGGGAAAGTATCTCCGAATGATTTCCGTTTTGATCGCGCACCCGGCACCCAGTGAAATGACCGTAAACTTGGGGCTGAATGGATGGAAGGTTCTCATGTTTTTAGCAAGTGCCCCTTTTGGGGATTGAAGGGCTGTCGCTCAGGCGACCATGATGATATTGAACAGTTCGGTCACGCTGATCGAGGCCTCCGGCGGTGGGGAACTCTGGACAAGAATTCGGGGAGCGTATACACAATTTGCTCACATCAAAGAATTCGCTATGCATTGCAAGCGACCTCAATCAAAACTTCTTGGGCAATCCTGTGAATAAAGACCTTAACCCTGGCTCATCATTCGAACCACGGGCGGTCCTACCAAAAAAAGAGAACGAACAGAAAAAAATACGGCCCTGAATAAAGGCTGAGCCAGAAAAGGCAACTTATCATCTGAAGCCTGACTGCGGTCTTGAGTGACCCCGTCCTTGGCATTAATTTTTCAGAGGATGAGCCATGAGTATTTTGAGCAAAATAAGCCCTTCATGTCGTCAGATGAAGGGCTTGTTTCGGTGCAACAGGTTGTTTAGGTCTGGCTATCCGAGGGGATTATTCGTCCATATCAACCTTGACGATTTTTGTGCCGGGTTTGAGGGCATCGCC
>DYOB01000039.1 GCA_020720765.1 Borreliella garinii | reverse complement strand
CTGTGCATCCCGGCTCCCCGGTCCTGTGTCAAAATCTCAAGCGCAACAGGCTCCTGGGTTGAAAATACCTCCGGGAAGCTGTAACTTATGGGAAAGGAGGCTTAAATGTCGCAACCATGCCTTATACTCGTCGTTGAAGATGAACCGCTTATTGGGATGGAACTCAGAGAAAGCCTCGGCAGGCAGGGTTTTAAGGTTCCGGCTGTTATTGCTTCGGCGGATTTGATTTACAAGGCCATCGAAGAACACAAGCCTGATCTCATTATCATGGATATAAAACTCCAGAGTTATATGGATGGAATCGACGCCGCATACAGGGTTAGAACTTTTTCCCAGGTTCCCATCATTTTTTTAACGGCTTATTCCAATCCTGAAACAAGAAACCGCGCTGAAGCTGTTCACCCCGTGGCTTTTCTCAATAAACCAGTGAGTGCGGAAAGATTAGGACAAGTAATCAGGGAAGCTCTTGTTATATAGTATCGGTCTCGAATCTCAGTAGGACTTCTGTTCCCGAAGGGGTATTTCGGGTTTGCAAAGACGTTTCGCTGATCGGAGAAAGTGTATGGATGATCCTCCATGAAAGGCTCGAATCTTCTCTCGGTGAGAAGCCTTCTTCAAAAGGTAAACCATTGTCACGGAATTGAAATTCCCATGAATCTTCACTCCCTAAAATCTGGATCTCAATATCCAAAGGTTGTGCCCCCTTTTTTTCAAGAGCCTGGGTGAAAATTTCAACTAACATAAGACCTAAATCTTGGCATTTGCCTGCATCGGTTGTCAGGTCTTGGCAATCGCTATTGGCTTGGAACTTTTCTGCCTCACCGGGAAATGACTCGACGAGAAGCTTTAAGAGACGTTTGATAAATTCAAAAATTCTTACCCTGTCCTGGTTCTCCATACCGATGAGGCTATCCTGTACAAGCCCCATGGCGACGACCCTGATCCTCATGCTTTTCCAGGTTTTATGCAGAGGAGTATTGGCGGGAAACCGGCTTTCCTCCATATTCATGATGCTGTTGATGATCTGAAGGCTGTTTTTTACCCTGTGGTGGATTTCCATAATCAAAGAGTCTTTTTCACTGAGGACTTGAAACAGTTTTTTCTGGCGGTTTTGAAGCTCTTGAGTTAGACTCACTGTTTCATGAAAGGCCTGGGTGACTTTTCTAAGGATAAGAGTCCCCAACATTAAAACAAACAACAGCTGAGCAAGAGGCAGAAGGTTTCCGGAATGGGTTAAAAAACCTGAGTATAAGGCATCGTTCACCGTACCTAAAATTAAAACCGAGCCACCGGATAGGAGGATGGCACCGGAGCGCTTGCGGGTCGGAAAGATCTTTCGCACGATGATAAAAAGCAGGTAAACGCCACCGAAGGCAATGACAAAATAAAAAGGCATGAGAGTCTGGGTAAGAAGGTGAAGCGGAAAGATGAAAAGACTGAGTAGAAAGGGAAGAAAGGACATTTGAGGTAAGAGGGTTTGTTTGACCTTGAGAAGTGGAAAATAATAGTAATAAAGGAAGAAAGCAAAAAACGGTACTGGAAGAAACACGGTGAGATATTCAAGGCGAATTACATGGTCGAAAGGAATGCCAGGAAGAAAGTGAATTATAAGGTAGTCCCCGGTAACCAGTGCTCGTAAACCCAGGAGCAGGCTAAACAAAAAAAAATAGAAAAGACTTTTCTGGGCGGGTAGGAAAAAAAAAGCGCCGAGTCCAATTATACCTAAACTCAGAAGGATAAATGAAAAACCTAAGGTTACTGCATTGCTTTGGAACTGTGCGGTAAAAAGGGTTTCCTTTAAACCGAGTGTGGGAGCCCGCCACATACCTCCTACGCGATAGTCCCAGTTGGAAACTTCGATTTCAATTAGAATTTCGCCATTTTCAACTTGGGGAAGAGGTACGACCTGCGGAAAGTAAGCAGCCTGGGATTGATCCCGGAATTTCGAAGGTCGGCCTGCTTGTGCATGGAGTTTTCCATTGATAAAAAGCATGTAAGCAGTGGAAATGGTGGGAATCTTTAAAGCGAGATCACGTTTTTCATCCAGGAGAATTCTTAAACTATAAATCCCGTGACCCATGCCTTTAGGACCGCCCGCTTCGGTCCCTTTCCATTGATCGGGAACATTCCTAAGGGTTTGAGTGCTTCCAGACTTAAATTTCCACTCACCCGAAAGCCAAAAGTTTGAGGCTGTATCAAAAGTAGTTTTCTTTAGGTTTAGGCTGCCTCCAACTGACTCGGTATTTTGGATCTGGGGACTACGAACCCCATGAGAAACCAGTGCTGTTAGAGTAAAGAGAATAGGTAGAAGTATTACGGATGCCAAATGTTTGAAAGGGAGTGGATTGTATCCTAGGGATTTCGTTTTTGGCATTTATCTCATATCTTAAACCCAAAGTCCTATTTTCCGCCATAGTCTTCTGGTAGAATGCTTTTTCCTGGTCTATAGTTATTCTAGGAGAGAAAAATGAAAAAATTGGGTTTTGTTCTAACATTACTCTTGGCTTTTTCCTGCGCACAGGAGTCTTCTTCACCGATGTCCACGATGTCCAGAACAGAGGCTATGCCTTCTGTGGTGGAAATGCAGGCACCATTAGAAATGGCAAGAATCGCGGGCGGAATAAAGGATGATTCGGATCTAACAACTGTACCTTCCGGGCCTCTTGTCCCCGCTACGGACGCCCGCCCAAGGAAACGCATCGTCAGCGGATCGATGGAAATCAGACACGAGACCCCTGCAGCTCTCGAGTCGGTTATCCAGACAAGGGCGGTTAGCCTCGGCGGGTACGTGGCAAGCTCAGGAACAGGTGAGGATTGGCTCAATATGGAAGTGAAAATTCCCGCAGACTTTCTGGATGACTTTCTTTCGTCGGTCAGTGCCATGGGAACGGTAATATCCAAACAGTTTTCCACAACCGACATCACACAAGCCTATTTTGATCTCGCGACGCGCATAGCAAATCAGGATGTCCTTGTACGAAGGATCAGGGCCTACCTCGGTGAAGCTCGAACGGTGGATGATCTTTTAAACATCGAAAACCGCCTCTCACAGGCCACAACCGAGCTGGAACAGATGCAGGGACAGAGGTTGAACTGGGACCGCGACGTGGCTTTTTCTTCTGTGAGTCTTATCGTTCGGACGCCTATCTACCAGTCCGGTGGAATCTGGCCCTCGCTTCAGGAGGGTTTCGAGGATTTCCTTCGGAACATCGTCTGGGCGCTTTACGGAATCCTTTTTTTCATCCTGTATTTGGTTGCCATACTCGGTCCGATAGGGCTTTTTGTCTGGTTGATCTATGTACTCACCTATGGGAAAATAGGCATCATCCGAAGGATTTGGCCTAAGAAAAAAGACTAGGAATCAGGAAACAATTCGGGAGACCAAGTATTCCATGCGGTTATTTTTTCTAAAGGCATGCGGATGCGGTCTCCTTTTTCGTAGGAAAGGTGGTGGTCCTTCAACTCCGATGCTTCTCCCGGGTAGCCCAGGCTGATCAGCAGGATAAGTGTAAGTTCAGCAGGAACTCCCAGGGCAGTTTTTGCCTGATCCTGCTGAAACCCCGCCATCGGGTGGGCTATCAACCCCTCGTGGGTGGCCTGGAGCATAAAGGCCATGGCCGAAAGGCCCGCACCAAAAGCTGCGTAGGCCCTGTTCCCGTCCACCGTGGGTGTCCACGTTTCGCTTGTTACCAAGGCCGCAAAAGCGGGGGCTTTTAAAGCCCAATAGTTACCCTCCGCCAAACTAGTTTTCAGCTGTGAGAGGCTGGGGTCCTCATCCACGATGATCCATCTCCAACCTTGTTTGTTAGCGTAGGATGGAGCAAGGTGGGCTGCAGATACACAACTCGTGAGTGTATCTCTGCTCACGGGCGAGAGAGGGTTTAAAGCTCGGAAAGAACGGCGCTTGGCGAGAGTTTCAAGAATTTCCATAGATATAAGATTTCAAAAAAAATCCATTTAGGCAAGGCAGTGAGACAAAGAACTTTAAGGTCCAAACGGGTGGGAACGTGCACGAACCTTTCTGACGAGCTGGCTCAGAACTTTGAGGTGGTTTTCGTGGGTTTCTGCGAGCGGGGTTAGAAGGATTGACCACCACTCGGTGTTTTTTTGAATATGCCCCACCCAGAAATCATGGACCAATTCGGTGTGGAGATGGATAAGGTGGTGTTCGGGTTTAAGATCGATGGGAGTATTTTCGTGGAGTTCCAGGAGTTGTGTTGCAAGATCTTCAGCGAGCTTCTTCGAAAAATCAACCTTGAGCAGGTCACTCAGGGTGCTTTTCAAGGTACCTCCCCACCCGAATTTTATATGGCGGTCGGCAAGTTCCGGGGTATCCCCGGTTTCCCCTTGGTTGTAGACTGAATAATTGGGGTAGATAACGAGGAGGGGGTTTTCCTTGTATGTTCCTGCCAACTCTTGGGGTAGCCGGCTGAGGCTGGGTGTCCATGGGGCTTGACTCGACCTGGCGCCAATAAGGATCACAAAATCGGAAGGGGAGTAAAGGTTGGAAGGAATACACTTACCCAGTTTAGCGTTGGAATCAACAGTGTACCAGACGAAGGCGTTCCCCTTGGGGATCTTTTTCCAAAAAATTTCGAGAGCCTCACGTGTTTTTGGGTGACCGTAAAGAATCAAGGTCGGGTTATGTTTGATAATGATTTCATCAACAAGGCATAAAGCACCGGAGAGATCCATATGGGATTCGGAATACAGCGGAAAAAGGAGGTGAAGCCTTCGAAACTCAAGCGGTTTCGTGCTTGTCTTCAGGATTGCCAGCCTTAACTGGGCATTCTCAACGATCTTATCCAGCACGGTTCCAAAGATATAGCGCCCTAAGCCGTAATTAGGATTCCACCCTAAAACTATGGTATCCGCTAATCTGGCTCGCGAAACTCGGATCAGTCCGTGGCCTACGTCGGGGTCAAGTCCTGTAACGGGGGTGAGCGAGAAGCTGGTGTGCTGGAAATACTGTGTTGCTTGCCCCAGAAGAGTCTCAGCGGATAAAAGCTGGTCCTCGTTATTCTCTTCGTCCCTCACAACGACAGTAGGAAATATTTGCGCGGGATGATCTGAAGGCAGAATGGCTTCGGTGAGATTGAGAAGCTGGGGTACGCTTTCCGGCCTGGCCAAACTCACCATAATCCTTTGTACGCGGAAGCTCCTGTCGAGTACCGCTTTTTTTCCCACCCTGGAAAGGTATCGTGCTGAATGTGTCGTGACCACCGCACCGAGAAAACAGGTAACCAGGATCATAAGGATGGTTGCCGAGACGATGGCGGAATCAAAGAAACCCAAACGGTATCCGACAATCACGGCGGCTAAGGTCCCGGCAGCTTGATTGACCGACATTCCGTACATTAAAAAAGCCTGGGGCCACGTGAACTTGGATATGATTTTTGTTATCCAAACCGGCGGCCATTTGGAAAGTATACCGACGGTCACCATGAAAAATCCGAACACCCAGGCCCTTGGGTCTATAAGAAACTGGTGGAGATCCACTAGGAAACCCACATCGAGAAGGAAGAGCGGGACAAAAATTCCATTACCGATAAACTGAACACGGTTCATGAGCATGCTGGTGTTCGGAACATACCTGTTCAAAAGCAAACCTGCAAAGAAGGCTCCGATAACGGGTTCCAGTCCCGCGGGAAGTGCAAACCCCGCTGCTAAAAACATCAGGGTAAAGATCAGTAAAAATTGAATGTCCGGCTCTTCCGAAAGCCGCCTGAGCGACCAGCGGGCTATCACGGGTAGAAGAAAAAAAAGCAGGATAAAATAAAGGATAAGTTTTCCTAAAAGAAGCAGAGCCCCGCCGTCGCCGGAAGTGTTTTGCGAAAAAGAGGCGATCACGGCAAGGATCAACATGGCGAGAAGGTTTGTGATAATGGTTCCGCCTATGGTGACCGTGACAGCGGAATCCTTGGTCAGTCCGAGTTTACTCACCTGGGGGTAGGTCAGAAGTGTATGGGAGGAAAACATCGATGCTAGAAGAACAGATGTGACAAGGCTGAGCTCCAGCATAAGGCTTCCGGCAATTCCCATAACCAGGGGTATGGAAAAGGTGAAAAAACCGAAGATGAGCGTAGTTCGTCTGTTTCGAATAAGTTGGTGGAGGTCGATCTCCAAGCCAGCGAGAAACATAATGAAGATAATCCCAATCTGCCCTAAAAGCTGTACGGTTTCGCCCCGCGCAATCAAATTCAGTCCAAAAGGGCCGAAAACAGCACCGGCAAGGATCAGTCCGACAACTGCGGGAATCCTGAATACCTTGCTGATTTGCGGCACGATGAGGATGAAAATGAGTAGCACCATAAAAACGACAAGAGGTTGGGTCAGGGGAAAAATATCCGGCACGGTTCTACCTCCGACTCAAAGTATAGGCATCCTATGATTGGCTTTCGTTAAAAAGGCCTTTAATAACAGAAGCCCTTCTGTGTTGGATAACGTTTCTTTTCAGCTTCAGGGTGGCCGTGACTTCAACTTCAGGAAGAAACGGAGCGTCTTGTAAAAATATTTTCACGATCCGCTCGAAACTCTTAAAGCCGTTGTGGTGGTTGATAGTCTCCTGGATTTTTTCATTAAAAAAGTCCACCACATGGTTATTCTGTAAAAGTTCCTCTTTTTCGTAGTAGGGAATGCGTTTTTCGGAGGCTAATTTCTCGACGATTTCCCAATTTGGATAAATAAGGGCGCCCAAGAATTTCTGGTCTTGACCCACAATCATCACCTGTTCGATCGCTTCAATTTGCTGAAGCATGAGTTCGATGGGTTCGGGTTCAATGTTTTCACCACCGCGGAGGACAATAGTATCTTTTGCACGTCCCACGATCTTG
Source organism: Borreliella garinii (assembly GCA_020720765.1). Classification (GTDB taxonomy): domain Bacteria; phylum Spirochaetota; class Spirochaetia; order JABEVK01; family JABEVK01; genus DYOB01. The sequence goes on along the minus strand of DYOB01000039.1, from coordinate 12,114 downwards.
ACATCCCTGTAAATGGTCGTGAGCACCAAGTCTCCGGTATTCAGCCAACCATCCTTGAGAACTTCGGCTGTTTTTTCAGGATTTTTGAAATATCCCAGCATAACCTGGGGGCTTTTTACCCAGAGAACGCCTTTTTCTCCGTGTTGGAAGGTTCTGCCGTCCTCCGCAACCACTTTATACTCGATTCCCGGGAGAAGTGGTCCTACCGTGCGGGGAACAGGGCGTTTGATCTCCCTGCATGAAAGTACGGGACCGGTTTCCGTCAGGCCGTAGCCTTCGAGGACGTGGATACCCACGGCTCTGAAAAAATGGTCCACGTAGCCGGGAAGAGCGCCGCCTCCGCTGATGCCCGCCTTAAACCTTCCGCCGAGGATTTTCTTGATTTTGGAAAAAACCAGGACATTTCCCAGGAAATTGATGGGGGAAAGAAGAAGAAGGGGAATAAAACTGAAAAGGCTGTCCCACGGAAAGGTGGGCAGGTGGAATTGAGGTACGCGTCCCTGAAAAAGCATCAAAAGGTCCGTGTGGAGCTTGGCAACACCGAGAAAAAAGGAAAAAAGCAGCCTTTGGACGAGGCTTTTGGACTTGATGCTCCTGAGTACCGAACTCCGAACTCCTTCCCAAATTCTTGGAACGGAAGGCAGAAGGGTAGGTTTCACAGCTGCCATATCGGCTATCAGGATTTTCCCCTGGGGTTTTGAGTAAGCAATGCTTGCTCCGTGGGAGAGTACGATATACTCCACCGATCTTTCAAAACTATGCCAGACGGGGAGAACGCTGATCACGATATCGTCGGGGCTGAATTCGATGACATTTTCGATACCATTGATCTGGAATTGGAAACTCCGATGGGCCAGCATGACGCCCTTGGGTTCGCCAGTCGTGCCTGAAGTGTAAATAATAGTGGCAAGTTCGTCTTCGTTTCCGCTTTTCCACTCGCGTGTGAAAAGTTCCGGGTCCGAAACCAAGGCTTTTTCGCCAAGGGCAACAACTTCGTCCCAAGAATAAAAAAGAGGGCCTTTGGGTTCGGATTCGGGTTTATTCCCGGTAAGAAATACTACCCACTGGAGTTTTGGGTCCTCTCCAGGACCATTCTTGATTTTTTCCCATTGAACCTTGTCCTCACACATGACCCCGAGGGATTCAGAATGGTTGAGGATGAACCTGACCTCTGCAGAGGTGGAATCGGCCCCCCGGGGGACGTCCACGGCTCCAAGCCCGAGGATGGCTAGGTCGGAAACAAGCCATTGAGCCCTGTTGTCGGAGATAATTCCGACTTTAAAGCCGCGTTTGACCCCGAGTTGTGCCAGGCCGGCGCCCATTTTTCCAGCTTGTTCAATAAGTTCGCCCCAAGTTACCTTATGAAAGGTGTCACCGCCGTTTTTGGTCCACTGGGCCGTAGCAGAAGGGTTTTTCAATCCGGCTGTGAAAAGAATTTGGGGTACTGTCACTGGGGTTTATCTCCTACGATACACATCCATTCTGCTTCTGCGGCAAGTTCTTCTCCGACGTAGGCTTTTCCAGCCTGCTTGAGCATGCGCGAACTGATCCTGAGGTTTTCCACCTCAACTCGGACTTGGTCCCCGGGTTTTACTTGGCGGCGGAACTTGGCCTTGTCCACTGTGGCGAGGAAAAAAAGCGCATTGTTGAGTAATCCCAGCTGGGCTACTCCCGCACCCCCCATCTGTGCCATGGTCTCTACAAGAATAACGCCGGGGACTACAGGGTAACCGGGAAAATGCCCGGGGAAGAAGAACTCCTCTTCCGTGAAGACATGTGATCCTATAATCCTTTCTTGACTAGCTTCGGTGATTTCATCGACAAAGAGAAAAGGTTTTCTGTGGGGTAATAATTCTTCGATATGGCTCATGCTTAATCCTCCCTTGAGATTACCTGCCATTCTATACGGTATTCTTGAAAAGTGAAAGGGTTTTTTCACAGTTGACAGCGTTCTTTCTTCATGTTAGCCTAACAGGACTTGGTTTATGAATTCTTGCTGAGGAGCGTTTATGGATAATAACGATGTACTCGTGATCATGGAAGTTTTCGGTCAGAGTGGATTAGCTGAAATTCACTATAAAAACGGTGACTCGGAACTGACTTTAAAAAAATATTCGGATGCTCCCGTACATTATGCGTCCCCGCCTGCGGGCCCACCACCGGTTGCTGCACAACAGATGCCATCCCCAGGCTCGGCACCTGCAACTGCGACAACCCAGGCTGGAACCACGATCAATGCGCCCATTGTCGGTAATTTTTACCGTTCACCCGCTCCTGACGCTCCCAGTTATGTGGAAGAGGGCGTCGATGTAAAAGCCGGCGACGTTATTTGTATCATCGAAGCCATGAAGAATATGAACCAGCTTGAAGCGGAATTCGACTGCAAGATCGTTAAAATCCTTGTAGCCAACGGTACCCTTGTTGAATTTGGAACCCCGCTTTTCGAGGTGATCAAGAAATGATTGAATCCCTCCTGATAGCGAACCGGGGGGAAATCGCCGTCCGTATCATCCGAGCCTGTAAAGAGCTTGGTATTCGGACCGTCGCCATCTATTCCGAAGCGGACCGAGAAGGTCTGCATGTGAAAATGGCGGATAAAGCGGTATGCGTAGGGCCTGCGCCCTCCAAACTCAGCTATCTCAACATGGACAATATCGTGATGGCGGCCATAACAACACATTGCGACGCCATACACCCCGGGGTGGGATTTCTTGCAGAAAACTCAGCCTTCGCACGTAAAATCCTAAAGGCCGGGCTTATTTGGATAGGACCCGATCCTGACACTATCGACCTTTTAGGGGACAAGGTTCAGGCCAAGGAAACTGCAGCCAAATACGGAGTTCCCTGTATTCCCGGCATCGAGGGATCCATCCAGGATTACCAGCAGGCAATAAAAGCCGCCGAAAAAATCGGCTATCCGGTTATTGTTAAGGCTGCTGCCGGCGGTGGCGGAAAGGGAATGCGTATCGTTAAAGAGCCCAAGGAGCTTGAGGCTAACCTGAAAATTGCCGGGGCGGAAGCCGAAGCCGCCTTTGGCGATGGAACAGTCTACCTTGAAAAATATATCATCGACGGAGCGCACGTCGAGCTGCAGATGCTCGGCGATTCGCACGGAAACGTGGTTTATCTGGGTGAAAGGGACTGCTCGGTCCAGAGAAACCACCAAAAATTGATAGAAGAGAGCCCGTCCCCGCTGGTTACGCCAGAAATTCGTCTAAAAATGGGCGAAGACGCGGTGAGAATGTTCAGCGGGTTGAACTACGTGGGCGCCGGCACCATCGAATTTCTCTTTAAAGACGGACAGTATTACTTTATGGAAGTGAACGCTCGGATCCAGGTCGAGCACCCTGTTACGGAAACAGTGACCGGAATTGATTTATTAAAGGAACAAATTCTTGTTTGCACAGGCGAGAAGATGCGGTTCACCCAGGATGAAATCCGGTTCGACCGTTACGCCATGGAGGTCAGGGTCAATGCTACTGCACCGGGCCGGGTTATAGAATTCCGTCCTCCCAGCGGCTTTATGGTACGCGTGGATACTTTTCTCTATAATGGTTACCAGGTTCCGCCTTTTTATGATTCGATGGTGGCTAAGGTCATAATCGGAGCGAGGAACAGGCAGGAAGGCATTCAAAAAATGTTAGCTGTTTTGAGTGAGTTCTACCTCGAAGGGGTACCCACAAACCTGGACGAACAGATGAAAATCCTGAATTCCCCTACCTTCCGCAAGGGCGGTTTCGGAACAGGCGCTTTGGATAGGATTATGAAGGAGATCGGTTGATGGGAGTTCTCGATTTTTTAAAGTCAATTGTAGGACTCAGCCGGACATCAGGTGCTGAACAGTCACAGCTTTCACTCAGGGACGACAGAACAGAAGTCCTTCAAAAACACCAGTGTCCCAGCTGCCACGTCCACCTCGAAGAAGGGGTCCTCGAAGAAAATCTTTTTGTTTGCCCCCATTGCGGGTACCATTTCCGCATTACCCCTCAAGAACGCGTCAAATACCTAGCCGATACAGGTACCTTCACCGAGATAAGCTCGCAGGTCTTCAGCGTCAATCCCATCGGTTTTCCTGGTTATGAATCAAAGATTTTAGAGGCTCGAACGGGTTCGGGACTCAACGAGGCTGTTCTTACCGGAATTGCAGAAATCAACGGAAGAAAGGCAGTACTGGGAATTATGGGTTTTAAGTTTATGGGAGGAAGCATGGGAAGCGTGGTCGGTGAAAAACTGGCCAGGGCTATTCTCACAGGTGCCGAACGCCACCTTCCCGTCATCGTTTTTGCCACCTCGGGCGGAGCAAGGATGCAGGAAGGCATTTTTTCCCTTATGCAGATGGCTAAGACAAGTGCGGCCATAGCCCAGCTCGGTGTAGCGGGAGTACCTTTTATAATGGTCCTCACAGACCCGACGTACGGTGGGGTCACAGCGAGCTTTGCCATGCTCGGGGATGTGATCCTTGCTGAACCCAAGGCCATGATAGGGTTTGCCGGTCCCCGTGTGATAGAGGGAACTATAAGGCAGAAGCTGCCCGAAGGATTCCAGCGTTCGGAATTTCTTGTTGAAAAGGGTTTTGTGGATAGTGTCGTTCCCCGTGGGGAGCTTAAAAAAACTTTAGCATTCCTCCTGGATGCGCACAAGGGACGGTCCAAGGTATGAAACCACAGGAATTAGAAAAAAAACTAGAAGAACTGCGGAATTTAGCTGAAAAAAACTCCGTCGATATCACCCAGGATATAACCCGCCTTCAGGAAAAACTGACGAATGGCCGAAGTTCCCCCGAGGAAGTTTGGCGCAAGGTCGAACTCGCCAGAAACAGCGAGAGACCCACGACGCTTGAGCTCGTGGAGAAAATGAGTGACGGGGACTTTATCGAGCTCCATGGCGACAGGTTATTCGGTGACGACGACGCCCTTGTGGGAGGGATCGCCCAGATCAGCGGACGCATGGTGACTTTTCTCGGCCACCAGAAAGGCCGGAACATGAAGGATAATATACGCAGAAATTACGGTATGGGCCACCCAGAGGGGTACCGTAAAGCGTTGAGGCTGGCCCAGCAGGCTGAGAAATTCGGTCGTCCCATCATTACTTTTATCGATACACCGGGTGCCTACCCGGGCCTGGGTTCAGAAGAGCGCGGAGTAGGAGAAGCTATTGCGAAAAATCTGATGGTTTTTTCTGTTCTTCGAGTTCCCGTCCTGTGTTTCGTTATCGGTGAGGGCGGATCCGGAGGAGCCTTGGGCATAGGTGTGGGAAACGAGGTGTATATGCTTGAGAACACCACGTACTCCGTGATTTCCCCCGAAGGTTTTGCTTCCATCCTCCTCCGTGATGCGACCAAGTCACACGAGGCGGCCGCACTGATGAAAATGACGGCGGGTGATCTCTTGGGTTTTGGAATCATTGACGGCATCCTACCCGAACCCCCGGGCGGGGCCCAGATGGACCACGCATCGACGGCTGCGGTTATTCAACAGCAAATACAAGACAGTTTGAACCATCTAGGTGGAAAGAGTCCTGAGCAGTTGATCCGGGACCGGATGAATAAAATTATGAGCATGGGGCGTTTCCACGACGAAGCAGCTCCCAAACCCGGGTTTTTCCAAAGGCTTTTCATACGAAAATAAAGGAACTTTTCTTAACATCCGTTTTTGCCGATATATAAAGTAAGGAGTTCTTTGCCGCATGAACGTTTTAATTCCCGTTGGTATCATTATTTTCTTCATAGCCGGCATACTCTTGTACTTTCAACTCAACGGCGGTTTGGGATTTCCCTGGTTTGCCTTCTATGCAAAAGGCAAGGAATCCGGATTTTCTTTCGGTGAAATCAGCCTACTGAGAAAAGCAGCTGTTGAAACAAAACTGGACAATCCTACTTCTTTGTTCTGGAGCGTACGACAGCTCGATAAAACCATCCGGGGTTACATCACGAAGGCGCGCGGAGAAGGCAGGGAGGAAGACGGGCGTACCATCCACTTCGTATCCAAACTCTATGATTTCCGAAAACGCGTCGAATTTAACTCGCCCAAATATAAAGCGGGTCTCAAGGCCAGCAGGGATATTGTCGCGCAACAGAAAGTACGCATCAGCCTTCCTGGCAGCGGAGCGACTTATATGGCCAGCGTCGTGGAACCGGGACGGAAATACCTCGCCCTCAGTTATCCTCAAGGGCCCGCACTTCCTCCTGGATTTACCTGGAAGGGGCAGAAAGTCAGCATCTATTTCTGGAGGGCCGAGGACGCGGGGTACTTTTTTGAAACGAAGGTTATCGACGACTTCCTGGACAGAAAATACCCTATCCTGCACCTGGCACATTCTGACAACGTGATCCGGAGTCAAAAACGCCGGTCCATCCGCTGCGACCTGAACATTGGTGCCAATATTTACAACCTCCCGAGTATCGAAGCCGCGAATGAAACTATAGACCGCACTCCTGGACTAAGGGCGAGGATGATCGATGTGAGCGAAGACGGTTGTGCCCTTCTCGTGGGTGGACGGGCAAAGGTCGGCCTGCCCTTGAAAATTCAATTTACCCTTACCGACCATCCGCTCGTTATGTCAGGTCTTATAAAGGGTATAACCTACGACCAGGGAAAAAATCGTTCCCTGCTACATATCCAGGCCATTCCGCCGAGCGCACCTATGCGAAACAAAATTCTCAGCTATGTCTATAATATCTTCGAGGAGCGGAAAGAACTGAAAAAACGCGTTTTTTACTCGTAAATACGAAGATAATTTTTTAACTCAATCAAAATCCAATATTAAGTGTTTTATAGAGTATGAGATTCTTCGACAGATTCTTGACGCACCCTTGGACTTGTTTAGGACTGGGAGTATTTTTTTCTGCTCTTACCCGAAACTTTTTTCCTGCCCTCATCCTTTCCCTTTTCGCGGGCTTGATCTTTTTGGTTTCGATTTATGCCTACATAAAACACAGAAAAATTTTCACAGTTTTTTTAACACTCATTGCAGGTTTGGTATTGGGAAGATTCTGGCCCGGGGACAATCTTCCCATCAGGGGGGTTGTGGATTGGGCCGAGGCTGAATCCTGTACCGGTGTTGTGGATTCTGACCCTAGGATGGGCGGAAGCGGCTGGCCGGAGTTCTATTTTCGCGTGGTCCATGTCGGCAAGGGTAGGGTAAGCGGTCCTGCAACAGGACGTTTTCGGGTTTCAGCAAAGGGGATGGACCTCAGCGACCTTCCCTGCGAAGGGTCACTTGTGGAATTTAGAGTGAAGTTTGATCTTGAAAAAAACTCCGGGCTAGTTTTGGGCAGAAAACTTACTGCTGTAAGGGAGGCCAGTTACTGGCAGAAATTCCGAGCCGGTGTCAGGAGTCAACTCCGGCAACGTTTGGAGCTTCTTGGCGGAAGAGCCGGCCCTCTAGCTTCAGCCCTAACAATTGGTGCTGCGGATGATCTGACTCCGCTTGAAAAGCGCATTTTCCGCGAGGCCGGAGCATCAGCGGTTCTTGCTCTTTCAGGAATGCATTTGACCTTATTGGCCCAGGTACTCTTTCTTCTTTTTAAGGGGCCGCTGGGTCGGCGCCCTACCGAAGTGCTTATCACCGTACTCCTGCTCTTTTTTGTCTGGGTGGCAGGGCCCTTGCCGAGTCTTGTGAGATCGCTCGCCTTTTGGCTTTGCTTGCGCCTGAGCGAATGGACACGGAACAAACTCAACCCCATGGAACTGTTGAGTATTAGTACATTGATACTTCTTCTTTTCTTTCCATTATGGATAAGTGACTGGGGGTTTCTCCTCAGTGTCGCGGCCATGGCGGGAATCTTTATTCTAACGCGCCGCTATTCAAGCCTCCTTCAGCAAAGTCTGGGTACAACACGGGCAGGCGAAATCGGGATGGGCCTTGGAGCTACTTTGGGCACGGGACCGGTCAGCCTCGTTCTCTTCGGTTCCTTGTATCCGCAGGGAATTGTTTCCAACTTTATTACAGCCTTTCCCGTGATGGTTTTTCTCTACGGTTCCTTGGGTTTTGCCTTGTTGGGGGTGTTACCCGGTGCCGGTTTCCTGGATGGCTTCCTGGTTCCGCCCTTAAGGATTTTGGGAGAATCGATTTTCCTTATCCTCGAACCTTTTCGTTGGTTCCCTCTAGTCGGTGGTGGAGCGGGGTGGTGTCTTTGGTTGGGCGGGATGACACCCTACCTCGTTTTGTTGTATAAGTATCAAAGACATGGATACTTTTTTCGATTCACCCTCCCTCATCCGCAGGTTTCTCCAAGATAGGGGACTCGGCGCCCGAAAGCGCTGGGGACAAAATTTTCTTATCAATCCCCGTACACGCGAAAGAATCTGGAAGGCGCTCGAAGTACCTTCGGGAGGAAAAGTTTGGGAAATCGGACCGGGGCTAGGTGCGATGACCGACCTGATTATCAAAGCCGGCCACCCTCTGACCGCATTTGAGATTGACCCAGCCTATTGTGAGATTTTAGAAAAAGAGTTCGGTGCAGAAGGGTTTACCCTGATAGCCGGTGATGTTCTAAAAACCTGGAAAGAACACACGGGCGGAGGCATGGGATGGATTTTGGGCAACCTCCCTTATAATATCGCAGGAATGCTCTTGGGGGATTGGGCTGAACACGGGGCCAATTTTCCAGCCGGCGTATTTCTCGTTCAAAAGGAATTGGCACAGCGGATGACTGCTAAACCCAGGACCAAGCCGTATTCGAACTACAGCGTTCTTACCCAGTCTGCTTATTCGGTAAAAATCCTCTTCGATGTATCGCCGGGGAATTTCTACCCCAGTCCCGAGGTTACAAGCACGGCCATAAGGATCGAACCGCTTCACGGAGCTATTTCCGACCCTGTCGGTTACGCGAAATTTCTAAGGGTATGTTTTTCGGTAAGACGCAAGACCCTACGTAACAATGTGGCCCTAGCCGGCAAGGCCGGATGGAACGCCGAGGGTCTTGTCTTTCATATGGAGAAACACGGAATGGATCTTGGGAAACGCCCGGAAGAATTTGAACCGCAGGTCTACCGGGACATATGGAATAATCCTAACATGGCCTATCATAGACTACATGGAGCGGGACCTTCTTAATCCCGTATGCTGAGAACCCGCAGTTGGGCAGGGAAGCCAGGACCGATAGCTTCCTTTTCCACGATACCGCTGACAGTGACAGTTTGGGCTTGCCTTCGTGAAAGCTGGTTTTTGTATTCACCGATAATTTCATAGGTTTTCCCCTGGTCTTGCTGGATGATCAGTTTAAGAAAGGGATCGTTTCCTGTCATTGCGATGACACCTGTAATAATAATCTCGCGTGCTGTGGCTTCAGTGGGGTGCGTTACAACAGCCTCGCCCTGTCCCCAACTCGCAAGGAAAAAACTGCCTAGAAGAAGAAATGGAAATACCAAAGTTTTCATGTTTGCTCCTGGCCATAGAATACAACAGTTGGGATGTTTTTCAAGGGAGGTTATCTTTCCCGGTGCGATTCCATCCGTCTCGTTAAAGCTTGATCATGGAATTAAGTTTCCCGCCAATCTTCCCCGGGCATAGCCCTCTGCATAAATCCATCGAACATGGGTACTGTAAAAGCAGTGTCGCCATGAAAGGGACTCCAGATCATTCCTTTTGTTATCAGTTGATTGCGGATGGGTGCCAGGGCCGACACAGGTTTCTCAAGGGCTTTAGCAATATCCCCCGACCTGTGGGGTCCCTGCCCCAGGTGGGCCATTGCCCTCAGGTAACGTCTTTCCGATGGGGTCAGCCGATCAAACCGTACACGGAAAAAGCTTTCATCGAGGGCTGCAATAGCTGTCCGGGTAGCTTCCAGGACGTCTTCCACCTTGATGGGCGGTTCCACAGTCACTTCCCAAGAATGCTTCCCCCATTCCTGTAAAAAATACGGATAGCCTTGTGTCACTTTAAGGATTTCCTGGACGGCTTGGGGAGTGATGGCCGCACCCTGTTCGACGATGGGTTTTATTATGGCTTGCCGGGCGGCTTCGTCAGGAAGGGGGCCAATTTCTGGAAATTCGAACAATCGTTCCGCGTAGGATTTGGCACGGCCCATTTTGCCTCTTAGCTGGGGTAAACCGGCACCGACCAAGGTTATAGGTAATTTTTCCATAGCGGAACGATGCAATGCTAAAATGAGAGCGGCTAGTTGATCTTCCTCCACGTATTGGAGTTCGTCAATAAATAATACCAGCCCTTTTTTAGCTTTTGCTGCGGCCTGTCCGGAGACAAGGAGCAAGGTTTCAAGGTCTTGCTCCAGATCGCCATTATCCGCAAGCCCTTGTTCGGGTTCAAAGTCCAACCCGACTTGCAAGTCTTCGTATTGTACCTTGAGAACCTTTGCGAAACCGGCTAAAGCGCGGAGACCGCGATGTGCCAAATCCTTGATCCCCTCGAATCGAGAAAGTTTTAACAAGGCTTGTCTTAATTGGGGAGCAAGGAGTGCTGGCAAGGATCTTCCTTCAGGAGCCTCCATTCGCAGGGTTAGAAAACCGGAATTCTCTGCATCTGAGCGCATTTTTTCCAAAAGAACCGTTTTTCCAACTCCCCGCAGCCCCACGATCAGAACACTGCGGGCAGACCTTCCCAACAAAGACCTTTCCAGGGCAACGCGTACTGTTTCACGTATATCCTGACGTCCGGCGAGTTCCGGAGGTTGTGTGCCTGCACCGGGAGAAAATGGGTTCGCAACAGCATTCATATCTTAAAGTATATTAAAGTTAGGAAAGTTATTCAACTGGGATAATATTACTAAGATTCGTATAACCTATTCCTGTCGACTCACACTCCTGTCAGGTTCCAACGCCGTAAAAACCGCTCTTCGCCCACAACGGCTTCCGCCATGACCATCCCGCGCGAGGGAGACGATTGGCTCGCTTCCGGGGGAACAGGGAGAAGCAAGAAGTCGTTGATTTTTTCGACAGCGGCGATGAAGGTCGCGAATTTTGAAGGGGGAGGGAAGAGTGACGGGAGGTGTGATCAAAAAAACCTTTCGAATGAAATCCTTGCATAAAGATTGTAATTGAAATATCGTAATTAAAAAGGATCTTAAGATGAGTCTTGGAAAAATGAGACGAGCTTCGTTCGTTCTTTTACTGTCCGCGATTGTTGGTTGTAGCAATAGCGAATCCTCAAGTACGGATTACATTATAACATCGGTCAACCAGGATAGGGTGAATGTTCGAAATTATCCATCCGTTGAGTCGTCTTTGTCTGAAGTGATCGGCCAGGTAAACAAAGTTCAACAAGTAAGGATTGTTGGTATTTCTAAAGATAAGTCCAAGGTTGGCAACTTTGAAGCCTATTGGTTTGAAATTCGAACCATTGCCGAAAGTGGAACTTCAGACCAAGTGGGCTGGGTATTTGGCGAATTTCTAGACGATGTCGGAGACATATACCCAATGACGTTCACTTACCTGGCGCATGAAAAGCCACATCCGGGGATTATAAATACACTTAAGCTAAAGGCCTTTGATGGAAAGGATACAAAAACTTTTGATGTACAAGCGATGGAATCACAGGGAACTGGCTTTGATTCTTTTGGGACACTCGGGGTGCGCTTCGGATCCAATGTTGTACCTGGAGTTTACTTTTGGAATCGTGAAACCAATAGTATAGAGCATTTAGCCTATACGCACGGGGATAGGTTTATGCAGGCTTGGGCGTCCTACGATTTAAAATACATTTTTCAGGATTTTGGCACCGCCCCCGGTCCTCGAGGTATGACTGTTTTGGATGTGGCTACCCGCCGGGTTTTGTACGAAGGGTTATACTACAAAGGTCTGGATTACCAAGATGACACGATTTCGACTGTCATGGTGTATCTCCACCCAATAACTGAGGATGCGAAACCTTACGGAGAGGTAGACGCCGAAACCCTTACCTTGGCAACAACCTTTTTAGAGACGACCCCTTACCAGGCAAGCGATTTTGGTGGAATCGAACCCATGGGATACCTAGAAATTATTGTTCGATACCGTTTTTATCTTACGACTGGGCGAAGGGAGTACCTGGGCTGCGAATACTATCCTTATTACTAATTAGATTCTGGAATTTTCTTATAACTCTCGCCCTCGTGGCTCGGACCTCCAGGCCGGCTCGGCTCACTGCCGCCGGCATCCTGCCGGCTTGTCCTTCGGC
>DYOB01000006.1 GCA_020720765.1 Borreliella garinii | reverse complement strand
TGCATCCCGGCTCCCCGGTCCTGTGTCAAAATCTCAAGCGCAACAGGCTCCTAACAGAAAAAGGAGTTTATATGAGTCAAGGAAGGTTCCCCTTTGGGGAAGAGGTAAAAAAGGTGGAACAGAAAGACCGTTCCCCCAAGGATGTCTTTGTTCTCGGTGTCTACGCCAGCGCGGTGCACGCAAGGTGGATAGGAGCCGATGGAAAAGAGTTGGTGAAAGCCTTGGCTGTCGCCAGCGAGCCGGAGATTTTTTGGAGGGGAAACATTGCCCAGGCGCTAGAAATCATTGGAAAAATCAAAGTACCTGCAGGCCTTGGAAAACTAGTACCAGCAAATTTCAATGGACCGTCGGGTCAACAGCTTGACGAGGGCTACCTGAAACCTCTGGGTTTGGGGCGGTCTGACGTTTGGCTATCGGACTTGCTTCCCTATGCCAGATTAAATGAACATCAAATTAAGGCAATAGAACGCGCTTATTTACCCCGGCAAAAAGAATACGATTTACCCGAAGTGACATTGGAGCCCGAACCCTCAAAACTCGCCAACTCAGAGAGAGTCAAAGAGATCGCGGATGAATTGGAGCTATCGAAGGCAAGGGTGATTGTGACCCTCGGCGACGCACCTCTTAAAGAGTTTATCAAAGCTCTTTCAGATTCAAAATATTCTAAACTGGCGGAGATACCCAATTATGGTGATCCGATCAAGATTACCATTCGCGGACGTTTCTACGACTGGATTCCTTTGACGCATCCACATCAGTCAGGACAGTTAGGAAAATCTTCTGAAAAATGGATTGCTGAACACAATCAGTGGCTGAAGAAAAAAACTATTTGATTTCGTGCGCTGGTGTGCCATAAATCGTCACACTCCCCCTGTAGAATGGTGGGAGGGGGAGTTGATGAAAACTATGATATCTGTTTTTTTGGTTGCTTTTTTGTTCGCGGGCTATTCGCAGGAAGAACCCATTGTTATCCAAGGTAGAAATAAACTGATCGACGATGTACTCGTCGATTTGCTTGTGGATACGGATCGGTTTCATGGACAAAGAGTCACATTCGAAAATGTTACCTACGTTGAATTTGGGTTTAACGGCAGGGAGATTGCCTTTTTTGAGTGCCACCCGTGGTTTCGTCAGAGCGGAACCTACGGTTTTAATAGGTCTCTTTTGATGATGCAATCGAGCTTCACCTTTTGGTTTCAGCCATCCGAACCGGGGTCCAAACGTTTGGCACTGCAAATGGCGGGAAAATACTATTTAGCGCCAAAACTCTTGGATATTACCGGCATTTATTATTACCACCAGATTCCCTACGGGCCGCAGATCCACCTCTTTCTGGTAGAGTCCTTTTCACTAGACGGAGTTGAGTACCAAGGGACCATTCCAAGCAGGGTAACTGAATAGGAATGCTTTTCCAGCTCCTGGTCTTCAGGGCTCTTCCTGATGTCTTTTCTACTCTCTCAACACTATTGTTTATTTAGGAGTTTAAAATGGAATTTACCATGACTCAAGAATTCAAAACCAAGTCGTCGTTTAAGCACGCTTCTAACATGTATGTGGGCAGCCTTCTGTTGATAAAACAAAGTATAACTATAATTTCTTTTGAGGACGATTCACCTGAGTATTTTAATTCTACTAAAGCTGAGTATCTTGACTTAAAAAGCAGGATCGCTTCTCTCAATAATCTATTTGATACACTTCTAGCGAAGTGGAACGCTTCTGAAGCCTCCAATTACGGCCTAAGTGCTCATACCAGTTTTGTTGACAGCATAGAAACTGCAGAAAAGGCCTATAAGTATATCCAACAGTTTAGAGACACCACCAACCAAGAGCAATTTAAATTGCTTTCTATAAAATACCTTGTTGATGTTTATGAAACTCTAAACTTTATTGTTTCTAGATATAACGAGGCTTCCAAAAAATCCAACCACCGCCGAAAACCTATTATCCAGACTATTCTGCAACCCATTTCTTAACCAGCACACCTTAACTGCCATAATGTGTGCATCGCCGGCAATGAGGTGGCCGGGAGTACCCGGCCGCACTTTGATAATGTTCTGAACCGCTTGTATCGACATCGAACCACCTCTGAATTCAATATGGTTTAGCACTAAACAGTAGTCACACTGTGTAGCTGAAAACTGCAATGGAAAGGGGCACAAATTATCCTCCGCTCCTTGACTTCTCATTAGTTATGTCATATCATGGTGGTATGGCAATAATGGAACACAGGACCAGTTTCTCACTCGACGAGATCACCATCTTGCGGTTAAAGCATCTGTCGGAGCTTTGGCAGGTTTCCCAGGCTGAAGTCGTGCGCCGCGCCCTCGAACGCGCCGAAGCCGAGGCGAAACAAGATACCGAATCCAGAATCCAACGGCTCCGGGATTACCATGCTTCCGGCGGTTTGGCTTGGGAAAAGGCCACCGCTTACCTTGCTGAAGTAGAAGAAGCCCGCGCCGAATGGAGAAGCGGAGGGTGATCCTTCTCGATACCAACTACCTTGTTTTAGCTTTGGTGCCTGGATCAAAAGAGACAGAAGAGGTCCTCAAATGGACCATCAAAGGTCAAGACCTCTGCACTTCCGCCGTTTGTTGGTACGAGTTCCTTTGCGGCCCGGTCAATCAAGAGGGCATCGGAGTGATACGTTCGCTCCTCAAGGAAAGGATTCTACCCATGGACGCCAACCATGCCGCAGAAGCTGCCAGGCTTTTCAACGCCACCGGAAGGCAGCGCCGGTTAAGAGTCGACGCGATGATCGCCGCCGCGGCTATCCTGTCCAACGCAACCCTGGCAACCAACAATCTACAGGACTTTTCCGAGTTCTTACCCTGGGGGTTGAAGCTGGTTCCAGGAGTTTGAACAATCAGACCTTCCCCAGCACCTCCGCCACCGACAGCACCTGAACCGGTAACCGGTCGCGGGCTCCCAAGATGTGAGCATCGCCGGTAACAAGGCAAGTACCAGGCCGTACCCGCGCCGCGTTGATGAACATGTCATCGCTGGGGTCTTCGGGTATCCAGGAACCCGTGGGTATTTCCTCTGTTAAACGGTGAAACCAACGGCCGATTTCTTTTTGAGCCAGGTAGTGGATGTCACTCTTGGTCAATCCGAACTTGGGGTAACTCAAAACCCGGATGTATTCTTCTAAAATGGGCGGGGTGACGAGCGGCACCAGCCGCCCTTCGATAATGGCTTTATGGATCAGCGAGGCTCTTCCGCGAAACAGCAGGGCCGAGACGACCACATTGGTGTCAAGGACGGTAAGCAAGGCGCGCTTCGGCTACTATGGAGCCGATATCGGTTTCATCGAGGCCTAAATCGCCCACCTTATTGCGGATGGCCGCCAATTCGGGAGACTCAAGAGGGGTGACTGCCACCGGCTCCAGCACAATGTGGCCGGCTTCCCACCGCGCGTCAAAATATACTTGGTCCTTGCAATAAGTGAGCACGTCTTTAGGCAAGGTCAATTGGTTCTTGCTTGTCATTTTGCAGAGCATCGGCGCCTCCTCTTTCAAGGATAGCGCAAAAGTCAACTTTCGTCAAGTAAGAATGTAAGGAAGAGTATGAAAGCTAGGACTTTCTTCCTCTGAACTCTTGAGTTATTCGATAGCGGTGGCGGTACCCTTCTGGAACTCGTCATAATTCTGATACGTAAAAGTCACGATGTAGACGGAGCCTTGCTGTAGTGTTTTTACTTTCTCGGCAAGCTCGGGCGGATAGAAGAAAACAACGCATTTGTTACCGGACCTTGCCGCCGGGCTCCATGTGCTCGGCTTGAAAAACAACTTGCTCTTGCTTGGAGGTGTTCATACCAGCTTTTTACAAATTGCAAACTTTACATCACCATCCAGCTACATCGAAGACCGCCTTCCGTTCTTTTTTGAATTTGGCTTTGGGACTCAAAGCCCTAACAGCGGATTGTATGGACTGTTCAACCTGGGTCATGAACAATATTTCACGATTAAAGGATTTGCGACACCTTAAATGCGCACACTATAACCAAAGTCACATTGCCAAAAATCAATTTCGAATGTATCCTTATCCGTGAATCTTAGGAGGATCTGAATTGAAACAATCTCAAAAGAAAACCATGGTGTTTATCTTGATGGCCTTCATAACGCAGGGACTCTCCGCCCAGTCAGAAAACGGCTACTTTCCCAACCCTTACGATCCAGGACGGGTTCAAGTGGAACTATATATGGGCGGCGCCATCGGTGCAGAAGGGTTCGGTTTTCGCATCGGCACCAATATTTCCTACCATGGGTTTGAAGCGGGAATCGAAACAACTTTCTTGCCTATATTTAATTTCTCTGACTGGACTGGGTCTTTCGGGCTATGGGCTGGTTATGACACCGGCCCAGTCAGTTTTGGTTATAAGTACTTAGTTTTTTGGGTGAATTCACCTTATTCTGGTCTTAGATCTTCTGAAAGAAGCCCGGGTCATGTTCTCTTTCTCCGCAGTACATTTTACGATGATAGAAACCAGTCGTACACCACTCTGCCTTTGGAAATCGGGTTTTCTTTGAAGCTGCCCGACTTCAGTCGGCTGATGGACAATCCTGAATATACTGATCCTCATTGGCAAAATTATCAAAATCTGCTTGTCTTAGTTAGCCTTTGGACTTTGGAATTTTTCCACCACCGAATCCTGCAGTGACGTTCACCATACAAAAAAGTTATGCTAAGAGCCTGTTGCGCTTGAGACCGCAGAAATTTTCATGAGGTTGAACTGTGTGATACTTTGTTACCCATGGCGACACGATACAAAACCGTTGAGGCGGCCCAGCTTGTGCCCTTGGAGAGTTTAAATCCAACCGAGTCGGTAAGACTAAAAAGGAAATATGACTTTCTACCGCTTTTATTGACGCAGGAAAAACCTCCCAAGAAACACCACAAGAAGTGGGTCGTAGAAATGAAAGAAGCAATGGAGACGGACAGGGCCAAGGAGTTGTATAAGAAACGCAAGACTACTGTGGAACCTGTGTTTGGAATCATAAAAGGAGTCCTGGGTTTCCGGGCGCCTTGTGCATTGTGGCGATCTTAGCCCGTGTCAAAATCTTAAGCGCAACAGGCTCCTAGCAAGATAAAAAAGGAGATAAGAAAACGGACAAGCGTTTCTTCTGGGATGCCAGCCATGGTTTAAGCCATCATAGGCGAATCTAACCCGGGATAGTCAAGTGTTGCGAAGTAGTCGGAGTACGTTTCAGCGCGTCGAATGACCTTCCATTTGCCGTCTCCTTGCCAGAGCACCTCGGCGCTTCGGAGTTTGCCGTTATAGTTGAAACCCATACTGTGGCCGTGCGCACCTGTGTCGTGTATCACAACAAGGTCGCCGATCTGGGCGTCGGGAATTTCCCTGTCTATAGCAAACTTGTCGTTATTCTCGCAAAGGGAACCGGTCACATCGTAGACTTTGCGAGGTCCGTCTTCACGGCCCGGGACCGAGATATGGTGGTAGGCTCCGTACATACCGGGGCGCATAAGGTTTGCCATGCTGGAGTCAAGGCCTATGTATTGCTTGTATGTATTTTTTTTATGGAGAGCCCTCGATACAAGCCAGCCGTAGGGACCGGTTATAAAGCGGCCGTTCTCCGTCACCACACGGCAGTCGCCAAGACCTGCGGGTACCATAAGACGGTTATAGGCTTCTCTGACTCCCTGGCTCATTTTGACAACATCAACCTCAGTGTGTTCAGGCCTGTAGGGTATGCCGATTCCTCCTCCTAGGTTGATAAAATTGACTTGAACCCCGGTTTTGGTTTTGATTTCAACAGCAAGCTCAAAAAGCATTGCGGCTGTTTCAATAAAATATTCCGTATTGATTTCGTTAGAAGCGACCATGGTGTGGAGACCAAAAGTTTTAACACCCTTGGCTTTTGCCAAAGGGTAGACTTCTAAAATTTGAGCGCGGGTCAGGCCGTATTTTGCTTCTTCCGGCTTGCCAATAATAACATTCCCTTCTTTTAGCGGGCCGGGGTTGTAGCGGAAGCATAGGAGATCGGGGAGTTTTCCCAAGCTGGTTTCCAGATAATTCAAGTGGCTGAAGTCATCCAGGTTGATTATAGCCCCCAATTCAGAAGCCTTCTGGTATTCGGATGCGGGTGTATCGTTGCTGGTGAACATAATGTTGGTGCCGGTGACTCCGACGGCTTCAGATAAAAGTAGCTCCGCTTTGCTGGAGCAGTCCATTCCCATACCTTCCTCTTTAACTATCTGCATGACATGGGGGTTGGGTAGGGCTTTTACTGCAAAGTAATTCTGAAAACCGCCCGGCACCCAGGAAAAAGCTTCCTTCATCGCACGTGCATTGGCACGGATCATGGGTTCGTGATAGATATGGAACGGGGTAGGAACCTCGCGGGCGATAACTTCTAGCTGTTCCCGTGTAAAAGGCAACGATTTTGTATTCATGCCAGTACTTTACTAAGGAACACGCCTTAGGTCAATGAAAAAAGGGTGCAAGAATCAGCGGTGATCATCCGATAATCAGACTATGAAAACCCTTGTTGTAGCCGTCTTAGTAGTCATTTGGGCCGTGTCCTGCTCGACACCAGCCCCCACGGTTTCGCAAGGTCCGCCTGTAGAGGAAATAAAGGTTTCTGTTCCAATCGCGCCGCAAAGGTCGATTGACCTAAGCTTTGAACGGTCCCTGTTGAAATTTATCCCCCATGGTCAATTTCCCATGGGTTTTATGACGGTTTGGAGCCTTAACGAGGCTCCCGTATTCCCCACAAGAAGCGGAGACATAGCTGTTTTCCGTTCTCCGCGTGAAAAGCCTGAAGTCAAACTTGAAGCCTTTGCCGGTGAAGGTACCTATTTTGTAAGGGTTTTCGAATACCTGGGTTCGGGTACGGGTTTGGTTTCCGATACCCTGACAGTGTATTTAGACTGATCATTAAGGGTTGACCAGAGAGTTTAAATTCAGGACTGTGACTTTTTCTTGAATGTACTTGACCATCCCCTCGATGCCAGGTTGATCGGCGTTCAGTTCGAGGACGGAAAGCGGCTCTCCAAAAATTAACTCAACATTCTGATCGCGTGCTAGGTTTCTAAGAATCTGGTACCCCACGGCCTTTTCCTCTTGATCCTTGCGGGTTTTTCCGCGCGAAGCCCACCATGAAAACAGGGCTTTTTGCGAGATGACATTTTTTGCAAGGACGGGATAAACCGGGGGCGGGTTGGGTGACCGTTTGAGCAACCTCACGATCAGCGAGATTATGGGGCTCCACTCTTTCAAAAGCGGCTCTTCCCGGTCAAGCCACCCCCAATCCCTGAAAACGGGATCGGGTTCTATAACTCCTGCAGGATAAAGAACAACGATATCCCCTTTAAGGATGGCATTCAGAATTTCACCGACCGTGCGGTGCCGCTGAGATGGATCTTCGGGGACGATGATCAGCCTTTTCCAGACTTCGGGCATGGCGCGGAAGAAATCTCTTTCCCTTGCGACCATCCTGAATCTACCCTCGGGTAAAACGGCGAGGAGGGCAAGGCTGTCTCCGATCCCCGGGTGGTTGCAGACTACCAGCCCCCCTGAATTCGGTGCAGGTGGCGTCCCGATAACACTGAGTCCCCTATAAAATAAAGGAAGCATTTTCCGGGCGGCGAATCCCGTTCCTCCAAGTTGGATATTCCTGTTGAAGCGCCGCATCCTCAGGGTAAAAATCAAGGCTGGAACACACGCAATGGGTAGAAATAGGGCCCTGAGGAAGCCTTTTTTAGCGCCTGCGGAACCGAGCATATCCGAGAGGGTATCTCGGAACATAAGAAAAAAGGTGTTCATCTTTTCTGAAAGAGCATGTCCCAGTTGCTAATCCTCATCCCCAGGGTCCCGGCTTCAGCCTGCGCCCTGCGGACCCCGATCCACTCCGACATGCGGGAACCTAATACTCCTTCGATGGTCTGGAGAAGCCATAGAATCAGTGTTTTTTCTCCAGGGGCGTAATTTCCAGGGAGGATGACCCAGTCGGAAGGACCTGCGCTGAGGATTTTTAGTCCCAATCCGTCCGCCGAGTCCATTAAACTCAAGCCCGTCTTAGAACCCGATCTCTTTCGGCCATCAGGAAGCTGGATTTCCATATCCGCATGGTAGGCCTTCATCAATTCGACATCCTCGGGCCGTGTCGGGAACCACTGGGTGATACCGTCGAAGTTCAGGCTTGCGTAAAGGATACCCCCGGGGACAAGGTATTTCGTCATGATTCCCATTTCGTATGGGGCATTGACAAGGTCGAGGAAAGCGTGTGCAGAAATCGAGTTAAATATGGGTTTCGCAGGCGGATGGGCTGAAAAGGACGACCAGTCCTGTATAAGCGGGTGGAGGATAATTTGACTTGCCGTTGTCGGGAACTCACGCACCAGGTTCTCAAGGCGGCGTGAAGCAATGCGGTGGAGTTCCGGGTCGTGGTCGAGTGCCCAGTAGTAGACAGCCTCGGGGCTTTTTAGAAAAGCGTTCTGCCTGAAAAGCCTTTCCATCATCACGCAGGAACCCGAACCGATATCTAAAATGGTGAGCGGTTTGATTGCTCCCAACATAGAAAGGAATCGGGCCCAAGTGCTTTGATGGAGACTTCTCGTGTCCAGAGCGGATTTTGCGTTTAAATAATCAGAAAAAAGAATTTCCATTTTTACCCCGGTTGATTATACTAAGGTTATGGAAAAAAAACACCCGATAGGAAAACGTTTCGCCGCTTGGTTTATCGATAATACACTGATTACGATTTTATCGGTGGTCGCCCTGACCGTAAGTATTTCGGTTCAATTCCAACCCCAGAAAATGCTTGAGGTTTTTCAGGGTATCCCCGGCTTCCAGTCCCAGCTTTCCCGCTGGGAAGAATTATCGGGGTCCTTCGAAGACATCAACCTCAATCCCCAGGAAGAGGCTGTCATCAAAAAAATTATGGAAGAGAGCTTCGGGAACGGTGCCCGGGGACAGATTCCAACAGATTTCTTTTCCACTCTTGAAACAGCTGGCGATCCCGGTGCAGCTTTGTCGAAATTGATGAACCGTGGGATGGAAGTTCTCTCCAACGACCCGAGGCTTTCGGAAATCAACCCGGCCGAACTCGCTAAAATCAACCGTGCAGTGGGAAGTTTGTCCACACTTTTATCAGAAGTCCAGAGTAGCGAATGGGTTTCTATCCTAGTTTCGCTTGTTTCCCGTGTTTCTTTTTGGGTTTTTCTTGTTCCGCTCCTGTATTTCAGTTTGGAGATGTTCTTGGGTTTCAGCCTGGGTAAACTGATTCTAGGCTTGAGAATCAGCCACAAAGTGGGTGATTCGAGCGAAACGGGGAATGTACTTGTATATATTTTCAGGTACTCCCTCAAGTGTTCCGGCTGGATTGTAGCCGCGATAGGTGTCTGGCAGATGAACGTTTTAGTAATACTCCTTGGATTCGCACTCTCCGGGATCATGGGTTTAAGCGGTTTCGGTCTTTTAAACACTTCTTTTCAAACCCTCTACGACGGAATTTCAAGAACAACCGTCGAATCAAAAAAAGTGCTGGATTCTTGACAAAGCCTCGATTGTCCTTCATTTTACGCGTATGACATTTGAAAAATATATGGATGAAGTGGACTGGAACCGCTTAAAAACGGTTGCGGATAAGATGGAAACACCCTTTGTGGTTTTTGACCTTAAAAACCTCGATTATGAATACAACGACCTCGTAACCAATTTCCCCGGTGCAAAGGTTTATTATGCGATTAAAGCTAACCCTGCTAAGGAAATTCTAGCTCGACTTATCGAACTGGGGTCGAACTTCGACGTAGCCTCGGTCTACGAACTCGACCGGGTCCTTGAGCTGGGTTGTACCCCCGAAAGGCTGAGCTATGGAAACACTATTAAAAAACGCAGAGACATCCAGTATTTTTATGAAAAAGGCGTCAGGCTTTATGCAAGCGACAGCGAATCGGATCTTAAAAATATAGCGGAATTTGCACCGGGATCCGATGTTTACGTCAGGCTTATCACTGAAGGCGATCTGACAGCCGACTGGCCCTTGAGCCGGAAATTCGGTTGCCACTCTGATATGGCGATGGACCTTCTCATTATGGCTAGAAATCTTGGTTTGCGTCCTGTTGGTGTGTCGTTTCATGTCGGCAGCCAGCAAAGGGACATTGGTGCCTGGGACGCCGCTGTTGCAAAAGCGAGCACCATTTATTACCGAATGCTCGAAGAAGACGGCATCAAACTTTCCATGATCAACATTGGCGGCGGTATGCCGGCCCACTACCTTTCCAAGACACACAATATTCAAACTTATGCTAGAGAAATCATAAGGTTCATGAAGGAAGACTTCGGAGATGATTTGCCTCAAATCATCCTCGAACCCGGACGCTCCCTCGTGGGAGACTTAGGCGTTCTTGTGAGCGAGGTCGTCAATATCAGCAGGAAGGACAGAAACGCCCTGAACAGGTGGGTCTTTACGGATATCGGAAAATTCGGCGGGATGATGGAGACCCTCGGCGAGGCCATTAAATACCCGCTCTTTACCGAAAGGACTCTTGAGCGCCCTGTTCCCTTTGACAAGGAAGAAGAAGTCATTATCGCCGGTCCCACTTGCGACTCCATGGACGTTCTCTACGAGGACTTTAAATACAGCCTTCCCTTAGACATAAAGACAGGTGACAGGCTCTACTGGTTTTCCACCGGCGCCTACACTACCAGTTATAGCTCGGTCGAATTCAATGGCTTTCCACCTTTGAAAGCTTATTACGTCCATTAACAACATAAATAATTTGTACGCTGGCGAGGTACTTCTTCTCGAAATTTGTGGTAGGCTCAAATGCTTTGTCTGATTCTCCCATGGATGTGGAACAGTCTAAGATTTCCATGGCTTTCATCCATTCGATAGCGTAAACCTTCCAGTTCGTACGCATTTCTATTGGTCCAAGGGCCACGAGTTTGGGAAATATCGGGTGAAGGTGCCAGCGCCTCAGAGCCTGGGCGAGTTTCGGCCAGGGGTTGGGATAAAGCATGTAAATTTTTTCCGCCTTCCAGCTATTAATAAACATCATTGGAATGAGATCGCTGAGATCTCCACGGACAAGAGCTAGATCGGGAGTGATAATTTCTCGGTCTTTCAGTCTTTCGCTGCTTTTATCGATCCCCAGAATCTGGCATTCAGGAAAAAGAGTTTTTAGTGCATGACTGCTTTCTCCCCGGCCGCAACATAGATCGAGGATAAGAGGCCTTTCAGGGTTTCTCCAGAGTACAAGATTGTCCCAGACCTTGAGAGAAAAAGCGGCGACGGGTTTCAGCCAAAGAGAACCCCTATGTCTGATTACGATTTCAGCGAGCCTTGGATGAGGCTCGGTTTGAGTTGATTCTACACGCCGGGAATTGCCGAACATGTTTCAACAGTATACCATGATCCCATGGCCTTCAACTCCGACCGATCCCTCATACTGAAACTGGCCGTACCTGCCATCATCAACAATATCTCAATCACTGTTATGCAGACCGTCGATATGATCTACGTAGGAGCCCTAGGATCAGAAGCCATAGGTGCCGTTGGGACAATGAGCACCCTTATTTGGGCTGTGATGACCCTTGCAGACGGATTTTCAACAGGACTTACTGCGTGTGTAGCCCGCAGGGTGGGAGGAAAGGACTTTCCTGATGCCGCCCTTTTCAGCAGGACAGGTTTAGCCGCCATCAGCTCGGCGGCCTTTCTGCTTTTCCCCTATATTCTGCTCGGTCGGTCGGGTATTTTTTCCGTTCTCAGTTTACCGGCCGAGTTGTACCAGGACGCGGACAGCTATTTTTCGGTTTTCATGCTTTTTTTACCCATAGTCTTTTTCCGTTCAGCCCTTGATGCGACCCATAGGGCCAGCGGAGCTTCGATAGCACCGACCGTCATCACCGGCATAATAAATGTGATAAATATTATTTTAGATCCAATCCTGATATTCGGTTTTGGACCCATCCCCGCCATGGGTGTAGCCGGGGCGGCCTACGCGACGGGGATCAGTTTTATTCTCGGAACCTTGGTCCAGGTCGTATGGATATGGAAGAAACCCTGGAGTCCTTTTCAAAGAGGACCTGTTGTCAGCCGGCATCATTTAAAAACAATCCTCGACATTGGATTTCCGGCTATTTTGGAGCAGGGTGCAATGGCGGTGAGTCAAAATCTGATTATTGCGTGGGCTGTGAACCCCCAGGGAGGTTTGGCCGCAGCGAGTTTTCAAATTGTTATGCGACTAGCAAGTCTTTCGTTTACACCAGCCTTCGGCTTCGGAATGGCCGCCATCGTGCTTGTCGGCCAGTCACTTGGGGCAGGGGAACCTGAAAGGGCACAGAGGCTTGGGTGGAAAGCGACCGCTTATAGTATGGCTGTCCTGCTTTTTCTCAGTTTAGCCTACTGGTTCTTACCCGAGCCCTTAGTGGGGATTTTTACATCGGATCCGGTGGTCATTGCGCTCAGCCTTCCACCCATGAGGGTATACGCCCTCACCATGGTCTGGCTCGGAGCAACCATGGTCCTTGCTCCCGCCCTCAGGGGGGCGGGTGATACACGCTACACAATGACAACCATGTTTGCGGCACGGTTTCTACTTCGGCTCCCGCTTTCCTGGTTTCTCGGCATACCCATGGGGATGGGCCTGGCGGGTGTATGGATCGGAATGGGGTCGGATTTTCTCCTTCGCAGCCTGCTGCTCTCCTTGAGGTTTCACGGCGGAAAGTGGAAAACCGTTCGCCCGGGGTTTGATAAAAAACTCACAATGTACTAAGAGCCTGTTGCGCTTGAGACCGCAGGAATTTACATGAGGTTGAACTGTGTGATACTTTGTTACCCATGGCGACACGATACAAAAGCATTCGCATCGACCGGGCTGTGGAATTGGAGAAGGAACTTTCAGAGAAAGTCATTGAATTGCTGAAGAAAGCCAAGGACGCCGATTCAAAAGAAGAAGGAAAAGACGAGCATTTGAACCAAGAGATGGAAGTTCTTGTTTCAGTCGCATCCGAGTCGGTAAGGCAACCAAGGAAATTTGACTTTCGTCCACACTCCCACACCCAGCTCAAACCGCCGAAAAAACACCACAAGAAGTGGGTCGTAGAAATGAAAGAAGCAATGGAGACGGACAGGGCCAAGGAGTTGTATAAGAAACGCAAGACTACTGTGGAACCTGTGTTTGGAATCATAAAAAGAGTCCTGGGTTTCCGGGCGCCCTGAGCATCCCAGCTCCCTGTCCTGTGTCAAAATCTCAAGTGCGACAGGCTCCTAAGATAATTTATAACAATAAAAACACGGTGTCCGGAAGGCCTTGACGCGTTTTATCCTTTACGCTAGGATGTTTGACCGATTGATAAGGGGACAGGACATGTACGCTTTGGTAGAAATTAAGGGGAAGCAGTACCGCGCAGAAAAGGGCGGGCTTCTCGAAGTCGATTATTTTGGGCAGGAGCCCGGCGACGCTCTAGAATTTAATTCTGTTTTGATGGTTTCAGACGAGGGAAACGTGAAGTTAGGCAAGCCCTACATCGCGGGAGCCAAGGTTACTGCTGTCATCGAGAAAAATATACGCGGACCGAAGATTTTGGTTTTGAAATATAAGAGGAGAAAATCTTACCAGCGTAAGCAGGGTCACCGCCAAAATTACACGGTCATCAAGGTCGAGGATCTCGTCGGGGTCAAGTGATCCAGGTCCTGCTAGTCAGGAACGAGGGGCATTTAGTCCGGGTAGAGGCTGTAGGCCACGCCGGTTGGGACCGACCCGGAAAAGACATAGTCTGCGCTTCCGCCACTTCGCTTCTGCGTTCGGCGGTTAGGGCGTGTTCGGTGAGATACGGTTCTCAAGTGCTCTGGGAATCTCCAGTGCCTGGGACCTTAAGGGTTGAATTCCCTGAAGTTGCGGATGAGTGGATGGAAGGTTTGACTTCCATGCTGGTGTTGGGTTTAAAAGATCTGGAACGTGAGTTCCCGAAATCGCTCAAATGCCGTGAAAACGGTTCTGAGCAGGAGAAGAGGTGAAGTATGGCACATAAAAAAGGCGCGGGAAGTAGTAAAAACGGACGAGATTCTGTATCCAAACGTCTTGGTATCAAGAGGTTTGGTGGTCAGCTTGTAAAGGCTGGTGAAATTCTTGTGCGTCAGAGGGGCACTGTGTTTCATCCCGGTCAAAATGTTGGACTGGGTACCGATCACACACTTTTCGCCACAATGGCCGGTCTTGTGACTTTTGGAAGCCGCAGAGGCAAGAAAACCGTCAGCATTCAAGACGCAGAATAAAACCCCTTGGACGGATTTGTCGATGAGACCCGTATTCATGTGTCGTCGGGAGCGGGCGGCAGCGGTGGTGTCTCTTTTCGCCGTGAGAAATTTATTCCCATGGGCGGTCCTGACGGCGGTGACGGCGGTGTCGGCGGAGCTGTCGTCTTCCATGTTAAAACTAACGTAAAAACCCTTTCCCACGTACGATTAAAGCATACTTTCCGGGGCCAAAACGGCGGCAACGGGCACGGTGCCCGAAAAGCAGGTCGTGGCGGCGAAGATACAATTATCGAAATACCGCCGGGAACTTTGGTAAAGGACGCGGAGACCGAAGAAATCCTGAGAGACTTCTCAGAAGATAAGGAAGAAGTCTGGGTATTCCTAAAAGGCGGGCGCGGCGGCAAGGGGAACTGGCATTTCAGGACATCCCGCAACCAGGCACCGAGGTTTTCCCAGCCGGGCGAAGAAGGCCAGGAAAGAATCCTGCGACTCGAACTTCAACTTATAGCTGATATCGGTCTGGTTGGCTTTCCAAACGCGGGAAAATCGACGCTTTTAACCCTTTTCACGAATGCAAGGCCACAGATAGCACCGTATCCTTTTACAACTAAAATCCCCCACCTAGGGGTTATCAATTATAAAGACTGCGACATTGTGGTTGCTGACATCCCCGGAATCATCGAGGGGGCCCACGATGGGGCCGGTTTGGGTCTGAGATTTCTCAAACACATCAGCCGTACACGGGGACTCGCCTTCTGTATCGACCTCAGCGACGAAAAAAAGCTGGACGCCTTCGGGCTTCTGATGGAAGAGCTCAAAGCCTTTTCACCGGGACTCGCCGACAAGCCCCGGCTAGTGATTGGGACCAAGACAGATATGGATCCCGAGGGAACTGCGCTTGAGGAATTGCGCAAGCACCTTCCCGATGAGACAGTCCTGGGGCTATCAAACTTCGACCGTTCGACCTGGGACGCTGTTTCCCAGGCTTTCCTGAGGCTTTTGCCTTGAAGACTGTGATTCTGGGCGGAACTTTCAACCCTCCACACATTGGGCATCTTTTCCTGGCTGAAGAGGTAGCAAGCCAGTTTGGTTATGAAAGGGTGTTGATTGTACCGAGCTTCCAGCCTTCCCATAAAAACGTGGACGGCGAGGTTACACCCAACCAGCGCTGGGAAATGGTCCTGGCCGCCTGCTCTTCCTCCTCGATAGCCGAACCGGATGACTGTGAACTTCAGCGGGGCGGGATGAGTTACTCTATTGACACAGTCGAAAGCGTTCTTAAAAAGGGTGGTGTGACGGGGAAACCTGGTTTGATCATTGGGGATGACCTTTTCAGGACCTTTTCGACATGGAAAAACAGCGATAAACTCCTAGAACTCTGCGAACTGATCGTAGCGCACCGTGAATCTGCCCAACGTCTGCAGTACCCCTACGCTCACGGCTACGTTGATAACAAAATCCTCCCCATCAGCTCGACCGAAATACGTGCGCGTGTGCGCCAATCTCTTCCCTGGCGTCACCTTGTGCCTGAGGCGGTGTTCCACTACATTGAAAGTCAAGGGTTGTATAAGCACAAATGAACTGGTCAAAAGTATTCTCTCCGAACAATATTCTCCTGGCCGTGATAGCTTCCCTGGGTATAGGCCTGCTTGTATTTATAGGTTTTTCCGCCCGCGTGGATGTTTTGGAAGAGGCCATGGAAAATCAGGAGAGCGTCGGGATGCTTTTTGTCGTCCATGATCAGGGAAAGCCTCTTGTTTCTGAAGCCATGTTCTTTCATACCGTCACGGGGAGGATGGTGGTTTTCGACCTGCCTTTTGAAACAGGGGCTTTGATTTCCTCCTTAGGGAAAATGGCTCTGCTTACCGATCTTTTCCAAGTGGGTGATCCTTCAGTTTACAAGGAACAGATTCAAGTCTTGCTTGGTCAAAAAATGGATTTTTCCTTTCCCATTGAAATACAGAACCTTGAAAAGGTGGTAGACCTTGTGGGAGGAGTGGACCTTTTCCTATCAGATCCTATGGAATCGGTTGCGGATGAGGAGATCGTTCTGCTGCCCGCAGGTTCGGTTCCTTTGGAGGGCCCGAAAATCAAGGATTATCTCTACTGGGAGGATTCCACTGAAACTGGGTCGGACAAGAGCGTGCGTTACCAACGTTTTTTCCAGGCATTTCTCCGCCAAATCAGTGATCAGTCTTCCTGGCTTTCAAAGGGTGAAGCCTTGGGGTTTTTCCAGAAATTTTTCGCACCGGGCTATGAAAAAACCGGCTTGGGAAAGTGGATTGAATTTCTAGGAAAGGCAGATACCGAAGGGATGATCTTCCAGAGAGTTTTGGGCAGCGTTAGGGATGTAGACGGCCGGGATATACTTTTCCCCCATTACAACGGCAACCTGTTGCGGGAAGGTGTTCAGCAGGCTCTGAAGGCCATCGGAGACGAGGAGGGGCTTAATGCTTCTGCTATGAACCTTCAGCTTGAGATTTTGAACGGAACTGCAGAAATCGGACTTGCCAGCCGGGCAGCTACTGTTTATTCAAGCATGGGCATCACTGTCGGCCAGGTTGGGAATGCTGAGAGTTCGGAGTACGGAAAAACAGTAGTTTTAGATAGGCGGGGAAATCTGGCCGCCGCCCAGCGTGTGGCCCAGGCTATCCGCTGCGGGAATATCCTTTCAGACGAGACGACTTTGCGAGAAGGCGGACCGGATATCACTTTAATTTTGGGAGCAGACTTTGATGGCCGATACGTCAGATAATCTCAGGAGCTTTGTTTTGGCCGCGGGCCAGCTTCTGACAGAAGAAAAAGCACAAAATGTGCGTGTTTTAAAGGTTACTGATATCTGCAGCTGGGCGGACTACCTTGTTCTAGGAACAGCCCAGTCCCAGCGCCAACTTCAGGGTTTGGTCGCAGAAATGGAAGAATTAACGAATGAAGCGGATAAAAAAAGGCTGAACAATCGTCCAGCCTCGGATGCAGAATGGGCCTTATTAGACCTTGGGGACACAGTTATTCACCTTTTCACAAAAACGGCCCGGGACTTTTACGACCTGGACCGTTTGTTTCATGATGCTGAAATCCTTTTCAGTTCCCCGGATTAATAAAGCGTTCCCTAGTTGAAGTCGTCGTCCTCGTCGAGGTCGTCGTCATCATCGTCGTCGAAATCCTCATCATCCTCGAAGTCTTCGTCATCCTCGAAATCATCGTCCTCGTCCCAGTCTTCGTCGTCGAAGTCCTCGTCCTCCTCGTCGATGTCGGAGTCGTAGTCGTCAAAGTCCTCATCCTCGTCGCTCATGAGCAGGTATCCGTCGCGTAAAATTTCAAGCTCTTCCATAGTTCCTCCTTTGCCTTTTCGCCTAATCTAAATCTGGCCTAACCTGTTGTCAACACTCTGTCAAGGGTTTTTCGGGGCTTGACACGAAAAAAAGATTGATTAAGATTAGCTCCCACAGGCACTATTATCGGAATCTTCTATGGATTTTTCAAAAGGAACGCTGTAAAATAGCGTAGGAAGAGGAGGCATCATGGAAATTTCCGATATCCGTGTGCGGAAAGTGGCAGGTGAAGGGAAGCTAAAGGCTTACGTAACTGTGACTTTTGACGGCTCTTTTGTCGTTCATAATGTCAAAGTTATCGAAGGTGATCATGGGTTTTTTATTGCCATGCCGAGCAGAAGGACAAAGACTGGGGAATATAAAGACGTGGCTCACCCAATTAACCCCGCTTTTCGTCAAAAGCTTCAGGACTCCATCCTAAAGCAGTACAACGAAGCTCCCGAAGGTGAAACTTCAGGTGAGGATTTAGACGAGTAAATAATTTGGGATGTCGGCAAGTGGTAAGCCACCGGTTTTTGGTACCGGCATTCGAAGGTTCGAATCCTTCCGTCCCAGAAAAAGGAGTAGTTATGGAAAAGGTCATTCATGCACAGGTGCGTGAAAGAGTTGGAAAGACAGCCGCCAGGCAGGTACGCAGTCAAGGAAATATTCCCTGTGTTATTTATGGGGAAGGTTCGCCAACGCATGTAGTCATTTCAGCTAGGGAATTTAACAAGAATTTTAAGGTTATTTCCGAATCAACACTTATCAGTATTGATATCAACGGAAAGATCGAACAGGTACTTGTAAAGGATTTTCAGGAGAATATCGTTCGCGGTTCGATCGAACACATGGATTTTTTAAAGGTAAGTCTGGACAAACCCATCAGAACCCACGTGCCGATCCACTTGATAGGTACTCCTGTAGGAGCTAAAGAAGGCGGTGTTCTTGAGATGCTTGTTCATACTGTGGATATCGAGTGTTTGCCCAAGGATCTTCCGGAGTACTTGGAAGCAGATGTCTCGTCACTCCTTATCGGACAGACATTCCACCTGAAGGAGCTTAAGGTTCCTGCAGGCGTTACCCTTCACGGTTCTGTCGATATGGGTCTTGCCCACGTCACGCACGCTAAGTCAGCCTACGTTGAGTCCACTGCGGCTGCTGAAACCGCGGTTGTCGCAGACACTGCTACTGAAGAAAAGAAAGCCTAGGTTTAAATTCTGGACTGGCTTGTGGCGGGACTCGGGAATCCCGGGGATGAGTATGGAAATACCCGCCACAACGTCGGTTTCAAGGTTGTAGACATAATAGCAGGCCTGACCGGGGCCGTTTTTAAAAAGCCCTTTTTTCAGAATTATTCTTCTACTGAAACACAAAGCGAACATGGGAGAATGGTTTTATTGAAACCCCTGACCTATATGAACCTGTCCGGAGAGGGTTTGAGAAGTTATCTCCGTCACAATCCCTTCCCCGAAGAAAGAATTCTCGTTATTGCCGACCAAATGGATCTGCCTTGCGGCGCCCTGAGGATAAAAGAACGCGGATCGACCGGAGGGCACCGGGGTCTTATCAGCGTCCAGGAAACCCTCGGTACCGAAGGATACCCAAGACTTTGGGTGGGAATTGGCCGTCCAGGACCTGGAATGGATGTCCCCGATTGGGTTTTATCCGATTTTTCCGAAGAAGACGGTAAGACTTCGCTTCCAGCATGGGAAAAAGCCGCAAAGGCTCTCCTCCAACTACCAGAAAGAGGCCTGGAAGGCCTGGCTAATGTCCTCAATACCAGAACCTGAAAAGGCGCTTGCAAAGTTTTTTAATAATCTGGAAACATCAGCGCAGGTAGGTATTGCCCATAGCGGGGGCTTGGATTCGACATCCTTGGTCTTCGCAACCATAAAACTTGGGTTCTCCTCACGGATTATCTGCCTCTACGCCGACCACGGCGATAGGCCAGGGGAAGAAATGCTTAGGGAAAAGTCCCTACTTCAAGAATTCTGGCGGAAATACTCCATCCAGGGACTGATACTTGAGGCTCCCCTGGAAGCAGGTCTGAAAAACTGGGAGGCTAGAGCCAGAAAACTGCGGTATACGCTTTGGAATCAAGCTGCAGTCCGGAATGGTTTGTCGGCGATTCTTTTGGGGCACACCCGCGATGACCAGGACGAAACCCTGCTTATGAGGTTTTTCAGGGGGCGAAGCTGGCAAGGTCTCCGAGGGATCCCTGAAACTCGGGGACTCTTTCATAGGCCTTTTCTTTGCTTGGAAAAAAAAACCTTACGAAAATACCTTGAGACCCACACTGTACCGTGGTGGGAGGATAGTTCTAACAAGGGCAACAACCTTCGAGCACTTATGCGGAGTAAGCTCATTCCGGAATTAGATGGACTTTTTCCAGGGTGGAGGGGGGCAATGCGTTTGAGCGCGGCTAGGCTTGCTGTTATGCCGGATTTCCACTGGACGAGGAAGGGGTCTATCTTTCGTATGGAAATCCAGCATTGGGAGGATCTTGGACCCATATTTCAGGGAGAGTCCCTGCTGTCTGTTTATCAGCCACAACCGGGGAAACCCTTTCCGAGCCGGCGTGCATTCGAGGACCTCCTTAAGAATTTACCCAAAGGCAAACCTGCCCATCCTCTGAAATTAGCGCTTTGGAAGTTGGAATTCAGGGAATCCTCGGTGTTCTGGGGACCTGATGTTGTAATCAGTTCGGATTTTGAGTATTTTCTAGAAGTACCTCCGGATACCTGTGTTCCAGTTGGTGACAATTGTATAAAATGGCAGTTTCTTGATGGCGGTCCACAAGCTTTATGGCTTGTTTCACGTCTCGGAGGAGAGTCTTGGAGTTTACCCCGAGGTTACCCCTCGTTTGAGGCAGAATTAAAGCGACTCTTTCCGGATCCGGTTATTAGAAAACGTTGTTTTTACCTAGTGGAAAAACAGACCGTTTGGGGAATTTTAGGCCGCCTTGCGGGCGGTGGAGATTGGACTTTTAGCCAGAAAGGTAAGCCTTTGTGGCAATGGGAGAATGATGAGCGATTTTCAGAACAATGACGACAAAGATCCTAAGAATAATGGGAACTCCCCGTTTGATTTCAAAAGGAACAGGTTCGCACTTTTTCTTTTTCTAGGAGCCATGATAACCTTGGTATTCTGGTTTTTTTCCTCCGACCAGTCGGGTTCGAAACCGGTTTCTTATTCGGAGTTTCTTAAGAAGGTATCCTCAGGAGACGTCCTTCTTGTGGAAATTCTAGATAATAGCGAAATTCGGGCCCAAGCCAGAACTTCAGGAAACGGGATAGAAAAGATTTCCACACAGATTCCGTATTTTGATGACAACCTGATGGCGAAACTTGCTGAGTCCGACACCGAGGTGCGCGGTGGTAGCCGTCCTCCCTCTTTTTGGAATGTCGTGCTGGAATTAGCGCCTCTGATTTTCCTGATTTTTATCGTTTTCATCATGTTCCGCCAGGTTCAGGGCGGGGCTGGAAAGGCTTTTGGTTTTGGCAAGAGCCGGGCGAAAAAAATGGAGGATAAGGCGAAAAGGGTGCTTTTCACCGATGTCGCCGGTCAACTTGAACCCAAATTTGAACTCCAGGAAGTCGTTGAATTCTTAAAGAACCCTGAAAAGTTCACAAGCATCGGGGCTAAAATCCCTAAGGGGGTTCTTCTTATCGGGATGCCTGGTACTGGAAAGACGCTTCTAGCCAAGGCTGTCGCTGGTGAAGCCGGGGTGCCTTTTTTCCATATGAGCGGTTCTGACTTTGTCGAAATGTTTGTGGGCGTAGGCGCCAGCCGTGTCAGGGATTTATTCGAGCAGGGGAAGAAAAGCGCACCCTGTATTTTATTTATCGACGAAATCGATGCTGTAGGTAGAACACGCGGTGCGGGTTACGGCGGCGGCCACGACGAGCGGGAGCAAACTCTCAACCAGCTTCTCGTGGAAATGGACGGCTTCGACACAAAAGACGGTGTCATCGTTATAGCCGCAACCAACAGGCCGGATGTTCTCGACCCCGCCCTTCTCAGGCCGGGCCGCTTCGACCGCCAAGTGGAAGTCAGTCTTCCCGATGTCAAGGAACGGCAGGCAATCATGGAGATCCATTCACGGAAAATACGCTTGGCTCCGGATGTCGATCTCGCAAGAATGGGAAGGGCAACCCCCGGGTTTAGCGGTGCCGACTTGGCAAATATGGTCAACGAAGCCGCACTTTTCGCTGGTCGCAAGGGTAAGACCCACGTTGACCTGAGTGACTTCGAGGAGGCCCGTGATAAAGTCCTGATGGGGGTTGCACGGCATAGTCTGGTGATGCCGGCTAAAGAGAAACTTATGACGGCCTATCATGAAGCCGGGCACACTCTCCTGCACTACTACCTGGATAACGCCGACCCCATCCACAAAGTGACGGTTATTCCCCGGGGAAGGGCTCTGGGTATGGCGAGTTCCCTGCCCCAGGGCGACAGATATACCTACAGCAAGGGATGGTTTGAAGCCCGAATTGTGATTTCTTACGGTGGTTTTGCCGCGGAAGAGCTCATCTATAACGAAACTAGTTCGGGTGTGAGTTCCGACCTCAAGAGCGCAACGAGTATTGCAAGGAAAATGGTCACGGAATGGGGAATGAGTGAAAAAATTGGACCGCAGACCCTAGGCTCGGAGGGTGAACCCATTTTCCTCGGGAAGGAAATAGCGACCCATAAGGATTATTCAGAAGGAACTGCGAACCTTATCGACCTTGAAGTCAGGGTTATCCTGGATAGAAGTCTCAACAAGGCTCGTCAGATTCTGAAAGACCATAAAGATCAATTAGTTAAACTCGCAGAGGAACTGGTGCAGAAAGAGACCTTGGATGATAATGAAATCCGGGTACTTCTGGGTCTCCCCAAACGGGTGGACGAGGAGGCTTAATTGCGGCGGATGGTACTTCCGCTACTTTTTCTTCTCAGTTACACGCTAGCGGCACAAATGCCCCTGGCTCGACAGGCGGCGAGGGAAGCGTTAACGGCGCTTTCATCTGGAGACTTGGTTTTTTCCACCCGCATGGCCGAGACGGCGCTTCAGTACGAACCCAGGTATTCAGATCCTTACCTGGTTTATGCTCTTATAGCGGAAAAGGAAAGGGAAAATCTCGGTTCATCATACTGGGCTGAAAAAGCGCTTGAGATCAACGTTTTTCTTGAAACCTCGCCCGTTGATGCACTTCGACTACAAGCTCAATATTGGAATAGAAATTCCCAACCCGAGAAAGCCGAATTACTCCTTGCCTCCCGCCCTGAGACCGCTTTTCATGCCGTTCTCGCAAGCCTGCGTATCGAGGCACTACTTTTAACCGGCAGGCGTGAGGCGGCTTCCAGACTTCTTTCCCAGGCCAGGGAAAGGTTCCCAGCTGATAGAAGTCTGGTTTTTTCGCTTCTTCAATACCCACGCACCTTCCCTGAAACAGAAGCTCGTCTACTTGAAGCTATGAATGACCCTTCCTGGGTGAAGGGCAACTGGAACAGGGTGCTTTCATTTCTACCAGCAGAGCCCCTCGATCAAGCCTGGGTGCTGACCCGCCTTCAGAAGAGTCCACGGGCCCAGGATCCCGATCTGGCAGGAAGAATGCTGACTGCTCGGCTTATGGATTGGCCCAGGGCTTTAGAGGTCTGGAAAACGCACGGCCTACCTACCGACTTTACCCTCCTCGTAGGGCTTTCGAGACTGGTTCCCCGTCCTCTCCAGCCAGAATGGGATGCTCTGATCTCCAATATGACAGGAATCTTTATAGAAGACAGGGACAAGAATTCCTACCCGGACTTTTTTTGGACCTTTAACCGGGGAATGCTTCAGAAAATTGAGGGAGATAAGGACCAGGATGGAAAACCCGAAAGTTCGCTCTCTTTCGAGCAATCCCTTCCCCGTGAATGGAAGGAAACCCTTTACAACGACCAAGGCCGGAGGGTGGTTGAGACGCGTTTGACGTGGAGACGCTACCCTGCGATGGAAGTTTTCAGCGTGGAAGAGTTGTCAATTAACCCCGGTCCTGTAACCACACAGCGTAAAAAGGTTTTTAGTTTTGTGCCTGACGGTACATTGGTCCCCATAGCACAAAATTTAACGTCGGCGAGGAACTTCGCCTGGCCCATGGCTGACCTTCGCGAGATCAAACCTCCATTGGAAACCGTCTTAGTGAAAGCGGTGAGGATGGAAGAGTTTGACAGCCAGAATCGCCTTAGGAGACGTTGGTCAATGGAGAACGGTGAAGTTTACATGATGGAAGCAGATAGCCGGGGAAATGGATACCGTGATGAAGTTTATCTTTTTAAAAATGGTAAACTCGACAGGGTTTTCCGTGATCCGAGCAGAATGGGAAGGTGGACGATTTTGGAAAGATTTGTGAATGGCGTTTCGAGTATGGTTTCAAGTTCCGCAGAGGGTTTGGAATTAGTCTGGTTGAATTTGCAACCCGAGCTCTTTATCTGGAAAAACCGGGATGATCCCCGGCTATTTTCTAACTTCCGGTCGGGAATTCTGGGCGCACAATTAAAAATTTGGAATAACGAGAGTCTTCCCCTTTCCATGCCCCAACTTCCCGCGCCTCCCTTTACGAACCTCGGGAGTTGGCCATGAGGAAATTCCTATTTGCGTTTATTGCCTTTATCGTTTCATGCCAGACGCTTCAAGGGCCGAGGCCACCTTATGTACCACCTACAAGAACAGACGCACTCGGCTTTGCGCAAAAAGCTTTGGATTCAGGACAACCTGTCGATGCCATAGCCTGGCTTTTACGCACGGGTGAACTTTCCGTAGAAGAACTGTCCTTACGTACCCGAGCAGTTGAGGAGTTGAAAAAGGCTTTTGGCGGTTTAATGGATGGGGCCAGATTCGGTGAAGCCTTGAACTGGACCGACGGCCTACGCCTGGCCGGCATTGAAATTCCAGTACCCAGGACCCAGGAGGTTCAGAGGAAACTTTTAGCCCACTTCTTAGAAAAAGAATGGGGCGCACCAGCCGGTGCTTTGATACTTCAAATGATGAAACTTCCGGGTTTTACACAAGAAGAGATCCTTGGTTGGAGGGACGTCCTTTATCGGGAAAGAAATAAAGCTGGGCTTGAGGAATTAGTTTCCAACTACCCCGGGCTCGTCCTGACGAACGAGCAAAAGACCTGGTTGGCTGAAACGACCGGTGCCCCGGATTGGCTTAAAGGAACCGTAATGGTTTTCGTCAATAAAGGAATCAAAGTCGAACGGGGTATGGGGATTCCGGACATCATTATAGGAAGTGCTTTTTATATCGACCGCCGCGGATATCTTCTCACAAATTACCACGTGATTGAAAGCGAGGTGGATCCGGAGTACGAAGGATTTTCCCGTTTGAGCATCTTGCCCGCCAATGGAAGGGGGGAAAGAATTCCTGCTAGAGTCGTCGGTTGGGATAAAAACCTTGATGTCGCACTCTTAAAAACAGAAAGGGAAGCCCCTTTTGTTTTCTCTTTGACCTCTTCCCCGGATGTTCTTCAAGGGGAAAGGGTTTTGGCGCTGGGTTCTCCTGCCGGATTGGAGTCAACAGTGACTTCCGGGATAGTCTCAGCCCTGCAAAGACCTTTTCTTCCCCTGGGTACGGCTATCCAAGTGGATGCACCTGTGAATCCAGGCAATAGCGGTGGCCCGCTTGTGACCCCCGATGGAAAAGTTATCGGCTTGGTCTTCGCAGGGGCGCCGGATTTCCAGGGGCTGAATTTCGCTGTGGACATAGACTTTATCGTTCCTATTCTTCCCCGGCTCTACTCCGGAGCGGAGGTCGAACGAAGTTGGATGGGTTTTGGTGTTTATGATGGACCGGATGGCATCAAAGTCAACTACCTTTTCCCTGAAGGACCTGCGGAGGTATCGGGAATTCCCTTGGGAGCGAAGGTTGAGAGGCTAAATGGCATTCCCGTTATCCAGCCAGCGGATATCCATAGACTTCTATCCTCGTTAAACACTGGATCCCTTGTAACCATAAATTGGAGCAAGGGAGATACGCAAAGTGAAAGTTATATCGTCCTTCAGAAACGCGGACGCAATCCACTTCTAAAGGCGCTTGAATCCGATGGTCCGATAAGTCTTACCTCGCATATTTTAGGAATGGACCTCGAAAGCGTTGGAGATCCCGGAGGTCGTAACTTTAGGGTTCTAAAAACCTACGTAGGTACAGCCGCCGACCAGCTCAATCTTTCAGAAGGTGATCCGATAACGCTTTTAAACTGGCAGGTGGACCCTGAACATGAAACGCTTCTCGTTCAGCTCTTTCTTAAACGGAGGTTGGGAGGCTACCTCGAGTCCAGCGTGCAGTTCGGCTTGGAACTGAACCCCTTCCTTATGTTCTAAGAAATTAGGACCATCTTGCAACCAAAGGGATTTGGGGGTAATGTAGGGCATGCCTATGGACCCCCGGAATATCCGAAATTTTTGTATCATTGCCCACATTGACCACGGTAAGAGTACGCTTGCCGACAGATTTATTCAAAGGGCGAAAATCGTCGCCGACCGAGACTTTCATAACCAACTCCTGGACAGTCTTGAGATAGAACAGGAGCGCGGTATAACCATCAAGAGCCAGGCCGTCGCACTTCCACACACAACGAGCAGCGGGGAAAAATACCTGTTAAACCTCGTAGACACTCCGGGGCATGCGGACTTTGCCTACGAGGTCAGCAGGGCTATCTCCAGTTGCGAGGGTGCCCTTCTGGTAATAGATGCTACACAGGGTATCCAGGCCCAGACCCTTTCCAATTTTTATATGGCACTCGACCATGATCTCACTATCATACCTGTCATCAATAAGATTGACCTGCCGGGGGCCGATGTGCCCAGGGTCAAGCACCAGATCGAAC
This sequence comes from Borreliella garinii, assembly GCA_020720765.1. Classification (GTDB taxonomy): domain Bacteria; phylum Spirochaetota; class Spirochaetia; order JABEVK01; family JABEVK01; genus DYOB01. The sequence goes on along the minus strand of DYOB01000006.1, from coordinate 34,159 downwards.
ACGATCTTGGACTCGATCCCGACGATGCTGTTGAGGTCAGTGCAAAAACCGGACTGAATCTCGAATTGCTCTTGGACAAAATACCCCTGTTTATTCCTTCGCCGAAAAGCGCGTCCGATATGCCCCTGAAAGCGAATATTTTTGACAGCCATTACGACTCCTTCCGAGGGGTTATCGTGCATATCCGGATTTTTGAGGGGTACTTAAAAGAGGGAGACACTATAAGGTTGTGGGCAGGTGGCGGTGAGTACCAAGTGGAGGAAGTAGGTTATTTCCAGATCGGCCTTTTGCGGACAAAGGAGCTGGGTTCCGGCGAAGTCGGGTATTTTATTGCTGGTATTAAGAACATTGCCGAGGTAAGAGTAGGCGACACCCTGACACACAGGGACAGACCTTGCGACGGCCCACTTCCCGGTTTCCGCACTGTGAAACCCGTTGTTTTCTCCAGTATTTATCCGCTGGACACCAATGACTACGAAGAACTTCAAAAAAGTCTTGAGAAACTCAAGCTCAACGATGCAAGTCTAACGTATGAGAAAGACAGCTCTGCCGCTCTCGGGTTTGGTTTCCGTTGCGGGTTCCTCGGGTTACTCCATTTGGAAGTCGTTCAGGAAAGGTTGGAGCGGGAATTTGATATGAGTATTATCCTTACTTCACCCTCTGTTCAATACAGAATTTATCCCAATAAGGGAGAAATGTTCACCATCGAATCACCCGCCGATTTTCCAGATCCAACGAGTTTCAGCTCGGCAGAAGAACCTATGATCCATGCCGCAATTATCACACCCAGCGAGTACGTGGGGAGCATCATGACGCTCTGTACAAATAAAAGAGGTGTACAAACCAACATGACCTACCTCGATGAAAAACGCGTGGAAATGAAATGGGATATGCCTCTGGCGGAAGTTCTTTTTGATTTTTATGACAAGATGAAAAGTTTAACAAAAGGCTACGCGAGTTTTGATTATGACCTTGCAGGTTGGCAGGTAACCGACCTTGTTAAACTTGATATCATGGTGAACGCCGAACCTGTGGATGCACTAAGCCAGCTTGTTTTCAGGGGTAATTCCTACGCCCGAGCACGTTCTGTCTGTGAGAAGTTAAAAGAGGAAATTCCGCGCCACCAGTTTAAAATCCCTATTCAAGGTTCGGTGGGAAATAATATCATAGCCAGAGAAACCATCCCGGCCTTCAGAAAAGACGTTACCGCAAAGTGTTACGGCGGGGACATATCCCGCAAGAGGAAACTTCTTGAGAAACAAAAAGAAGGTAAAAAGCGCATGAGGATGTTCGGTTCGGTTGAGTTGCCTCAGAGCGCCTTCCTGGCAGTTCTAAAAACGGATGAGAATTAGAAAATTGTCCGAATATATAAAATCGCTTGCATTACCAGAGCGTTGGGTATAATCTGATTTTATGTCAGACCAAAGAGTCGAGGAAAAAGGTAATTGAAAAATTGGAAAGAGTTTCCTCTCAGAGGAAAAGTGATTCTGCTATTTTCCATAACTCTTGCGGTCATGGCCAGTATTTATGGTTTACTTTTTATTTTTGTCATTCGTGTGCCTATTTTGGGTGGAATCGCCCTAGGTGGGGTGGTCCTGGTAACATCGGTTATTTATCTCGCTCTAAAGGGACATTTTGAAGTTGCTTCAACAATACTTATTTTTCTTTTCTGGACAGCCCTGATGGCCCTTGCAGTCTTACCCATCCTTCAAAATGGCCGCTCCATCACTCTTGTTACCAGGAATTCCATCGTTGTTTTCCTTTTAATCGTACTTTTAACTGAAAAAAAAGTACCTCTTATTTTAACTTCAGGGATGAGTTTTTCAATTCTAACGGCGTTCTATATTCCTTTTTTTAATGCCCAACTGCCCAACACCCAACAATTCGACCTGAATAGCCAGGTAACCGAAACGATTGTGTTTTTCATTGGTTTAGCCCTCTCCTTTGTGAAACTGACCATTTCAGATGCGCAGCTCGTTGATGTACGGAAAAAGGGTGCGCAAATAGAGAAAAGTTTTATGAATGTCGAGGAACTACTCAATACAAAGGTTCAAAACCTTGATACTGGACGCGTGGCTAGGGAATTAACCGGAGGTGTCAGACGGATAGTTGATTCGGTTGCGAAAAAACTTTCAGAAGTTTCTGAAATGAGCTCTGGCATAGACAAATCAGTGGGAGATATTCAGCAGGTACAGGTGGAGCTTTCTGACTCTTCAAATAAATTAAGTATGGATTTGGTTGGGCAAATGGAAGCTGTCGGTTCCGAGTTGGACGCCATCAGGCGTCTTACTGGATCACTTTCTGAATTCAACACACTGGTCCTGGAAAAGAGTTCAAGTCTTGATTCCCTAAAATCAAAAATCACCGATGGTACAAGCAGGGTAGCGGATTCTGAGGATTTACTTCGCAACGTGGAAACTCTCAGTGAAGACCTCAAAGACTTCGTCCAACTTGTCGGTGTTATCGCTTCTCAAACAGGTTTGCTCGCCATGAATGCCGCGATCGAGGCGGCGCACGCTGGCGAGGCTGGAAAAGGCTTTGCAGTGGTGGCAGATGAGGTCGCCCGCTTAGCTCTTGAGTCCAGTGAGCAGAGTCAATCGGTGAATAAGGTTATCCAGGGTTATGTGAAAACCAACACGGAGCTCACAAAGGCTGTTGAAAAGATCAATGAGGTCTTGATGTCCATACAGGATGCTTTTCGCGGAGTTTCTTCCTTCTTTCAGCAGATCACAGATTGGACAGAAAAATTAAAGGATGAGAGCGTGACCATGGATACAAACCTGAAGTCTGTTAAAAAATATTCAGACCAGGTTGGGCTATCTTCCCTTCGAATGCGTGAATCACTTACCAAAAGCGATACAGCAATAGTTCAGATGAATACGAGAAATACGAATATCAGCCGAACCCTCGGGCAGGAACTGAAGATCTTACTTACTGAATTTCAAGGGGTGATCCAGTCCCTCGAAAAATTAGACAAGATGTCCGAAGTGAATACCAACGAATTAAGCTCTCTCTTGATAACCATTCAAGAAATAAAAAGAGAAAGTCTGAAAAATTAAAAGTTAAGAGGTGGCCAGGTGTTTTCTCCTATTACTTCTCTGAGTACTTTTCCACCGTTTCCGCAATGATACAGACAGCTCTAGAGAAAACTTCTTCCCCCTGGCTGTATGTCAGACGCAAGCATTTTTGACTTTCCGGGTCGGGAGCGTCGAGACCGAAAAAGAAGTATTCACCCGGGACTACTAAGACTCCGAGTTTTTTGAGTTTAATGTACAGTTCCCTCGTAGGAATAGTCAGGTCAGGAAATGAAACCCAGAGGAAAAGAGCCCCCTCGGGCTTATGAAGCCTGTAGGAAATTTTATTGTCAAAATTCTGCCTTAGAAGCGCCACAGCTTTGTCGCGAAGGTCCATATAAAAAGGTTTAATGATGTTCTTGCTCAGTTCAAGCACACTTCGCGTCCTGATCATATTTTCAGTGAGGGCTGGACCAAGGTTTCCCCCGGCAAGATTCATAATGGCATGAACACTTGAGACGGCTGAGATGATTTCGGGATCACCCAGGACTATACCTGTTCGAAGTCCCGGAAGTCCGAGTTTAGAGAGACTCATAACAAGAACCATTCCGGGCTCCCAAAAAGGCGTGATTTCCTCAAAAAGGATTCTGGGAAAGGGTACCCCGTATGCGTTGTCGATAATTAAAGGAACACCCCGCCCGCGGGCAATTTCAAGAAGTTTACGTATTTCCAGATCGTCGAGTACATTACCGCTGGGGTTGGTTGGACGGCTCACACAAACAAGTCCCAAATCTTCTGGAACGCTGAGAGTTTCAAAATCGACACGGTACTTGAAGTAGGGCGGTTCAAGCAATTCTATCTTGGCGGGGTGGGAATAAAAAGTATCCGGTCCGAGGGTTTGATCCGCGTACCCTATGTATTCGGGGGCAAGGGGGAAAAGAACGCGTTTTAAACCCCCAGGATATGCGCCAGCGAAGAGGTTGAAGAGGATGAAGAATGCGTTCTGGCTTCCATTGGTCAGTGCAATGTTAGCCTCGGTTACCGGCATTCCGTATTCATTCCTTAAAAGCTCCGCCAGGGCGGTGCGCCACCTTATGCTTCCGCTGGGGGTGTCGTAATATCCCAGAACAGACGAGAGCCTGGAGCCGTCTGAAGTCAGTTTCTTCAGCTCGTCTTCCCAAACTTCCTGCATGGCCGGAATCAAGGAAGGATTCCCTCCGCCTAGCATAAGCTGATCGGTTGTTCCTGCCATAGCCTGGCCCAGGTCGTCCATGAGTTCGAGAATACCGCTTCTTTGGTTAAATTTTTCTCCAAATAGACTGAGTTTCATAGGTTTTCCTCAATAGTTTTCACAATAATCGACGTTTGGATATTCCAGGCTTGTATTTCCGGTTGGGGGAGTGGCTGAAGGACCCACGAAGCGGGAGGGGCCTTATCGTGCCGGCCTATACCGAGGCGGAGCCTGTAAAACTCACGGGTCCCCAAATGCTTTTCCAAGGATCTAAGGCCATTGTGTCCGCCTAGACCGCCGCCCATGCGAAAATTCCAACTTCCAGCAGAAAGCTCGAGCTCGTCGTGGAAGACAACGGTGTTTTCAGGAGGGATACGGTAAAATTTTAGCCAGGTTGCGGCGGCCTCACCGCTGAGGTTCATAAAAGTATGGGGAGCAAAGATCCTTAAAGCCGCCTTTTCCCCCTTAACGGAAAAATTTCCCTGTGCAGATCTTCCCCTCTGATCATTTTTCCAAGCCCAACCGTTTTCTTCAGCGATAAGATCACCGATAATCCTGCCGAGGTTGTGCCGCGTACCCTCGTATTCCGCCCCGGGGTTTCCCAATGTGATCCAGGCCCAAGTTTCCATCTATACAGAATATCCCGATGGCGCCCCGGTAGCAAGTGGATTTGGGAGTACTGCTTTACAACATCGCTGAGTACCTTTAACATAACCAAGTGTGGCAATCCCTTCCCCGGCCTTTTTGGATACTTGCTCCCATGGAGGAACTCACGGATGCAGTTTTCAGAAAACTTGTTTTTGAACTTGGACCTCCTGATGTTTTTTTTACGGAGTTTGTACGCGCCGAAGACATAAATTTTCACCGAAATATTACCGCCCAGAGAAGGGCGCAAGCTGACGGGCTTACTCCTGGAATTCCTTTGGTTGCCCAGATCTATGGAACCCAACCAGAGGCTTTTTTAAAAGGTGCTCGTGAGCTTGCTTCCAGGGGATTCAACGGCATCGATATCAACATGGGTTGTCCGGCGAAACGGATAAGGGCGCGGGGTGCGGGGTCCGGTTTGATAAGAACCCCTTCACGCGCAAAAGAGATACTTCTAGCCACTCGGGAAGGTGCCGGCCTAACCCCCGTTTCGGTTAAAACCCGTGCAGGTTACGACCACTGGATAACGGAAGAATGGATAGGGTTTCTTCTTGAAATGGACATCCCTATGCTGACCCTCCACGCCAGGACCGCAGTACAGGTTTATTCCGGGCAGGCGGATTGGGAACAGATCCGCCTTGCGGTGAGGCTTCGGGACTCCATGAAGAAAACGACCCTGATCACTGGAAATGGGGATATAACTGATAAAGAATCAGGAAAGGAACTCCAGGCAAGATCGGGCTGTGACGGGTTGATGGCTGGGCGCGCAGTTTTAGCCAATCCTTGGTTCTGGAGCCGTAAATACTCTGATAAGAATTTCGTCCTTCCAGAAGAAAGGGTGTTAGTCGCACTTAGGCACTTAAAACTTTTCGAGGACTTTTATTCCGGAAGCCGTAACTTTCATTTAATGAAAAAATTCATTCATTCCTATCTTCAAGGAAATCCAGGGTATCAGGAGAATAAAAAGATGATTCTCGGGTCGGATTCAAGTGAAGAACTAAAGAAAAATTTGTTAAAATATGGGGAAATATTTTAACATTGACATAAATAAGGAACCATTATATAGTTGTATTGGAGGTTCTATGCCGCAAATTTACCAGTCGCTCGACACGTTTCTGAGGGAAAAGGGTATCAAGGCATCCTATCAGAGGGTAAGAATCCTCGATTATATGAAAAGCACAAAAAGCCACCCTTCCGTGGCTAAAATTTATGAAGATTTACGCGATCATATTCCCAGCCTAAGCCTTGCGACAGTGTATAATACCCTTAACCTATTCCTCGAAAAACGACTGGTCCAGGAAATAAAGTCGGATGGCGATGAAGCGCGCTTCGACCTTATAGATTACCCGCATGCCCACTTTCAGTGTGAAGGTTGCGGTGAAATTTATGACGTGCCGATGGGAAATGCACAAGCCTGCGTGGACCTCGATGGATTTGAAATTCACGAGACACAGATTTTTTACCGCGGCCTGTGTTCCCACTGTTTGCACAGTCATAACTAAGATACAAACCTTTCCATTATGAGTCCTGGATTAAAAAAACTCTTGATTCGTGTTTTATTAGCCCTCGCCATTGGTGCCGGGGCCAATATTCTCCTAGGATTTTTTTTCCAGGGAAATGATCTTTCCAAACTTTTCAACTCGTTTCCCATAGGCTTAGCCGGACTGGGGTTTTTCGGTTACTTCATTGGAATGTACCTTATTGAATCCTTGCGACTTTCCCGGATTCTAAAAACTTACGGATATAAACTGGAACCTTTCGCACAACTTCAAAATAGTGTTCTTGGTTATTTTTTTTCTTCCATCACCCCTATGGCCGCGGGGGGCCAGCCCTTTCAGATTCTTCATCTTAAATCCCGGGGAATAGGTAGCGACTTTGCTGCAAATATATTTATCAACAGGTACGTTCAACACCTGGGGTTAAGCCTCCTAATAATCTATATGGGTTTCCCATTCACACTGAGACTGATGACAGCCATGCAGGCTAACGGCGGTCTAGGCAGCAACCTTCTTTTATTCGGGCTTATCCTGAGTTCAGTTCTATCACTTGGAATAATCGTGGTTTTGTTGCGGCCTGGTTTTTTTATTCCATTTATCCGCTGGCTCGGCACCTGGGTACTTCCCCAAAAAAAATGGGCTGAAAAACTTTCTCTTTGGCTTGGAGCTGTTCAGGACAGCATAAGCCATTCCTGGTCCCATCATATACCCCTCATGCTCGTGGATACTTTTCTAGGGTTCGCCAATACAATGATCCAGGCTTTTTCATTGTATTTAACCTTTATTTTTCTCGGGGTTGAAATCGATTTGCTGACACTCATCAGCGCCTATACAGCTCTTAACTTGCTTGTATTTTATTTTCCTACCCCTGGTGCTGCCGGCGGGATTGAGGGTATTTACTCCCTGGCCTTCGGAATACTTTCCGGTGATCTTTTTAGCGCCTGGGCCGGAGTACTACTTTGGAGGATCGGGACCTTTTATATCCATATTCCTACGGGACTTATTCTTCTTTTATTTACAAAAAAAATGAGAGCCTTTTTGATAGGGGAGGAGAGCACAAGTGAAGCCCCTCCTTCTTGATTTGCAAACAGTTGATATAGGTGATTACATGGGGCCGAGACTGCGGGGAATCACTTGGCAGGTTTTACGGGGTGAAGCCTGGCTTGTGAGGGGGGAAGCCCGAACCGGGAAGTCGACACTCGCCCAATTCTTAATCGGAAACCTTCAGGTTATCAATGGCAACTACAGCTATGATTCTGGAACTGTAGCCTCCGTCACATGGGAGTCGCAGGCGGAAGAAGTTTTCTCCAAGTGGCGCCACGATATCAGTGATTTTACGGAAGGCGAGGATCAGGGGGATACCCTCGAAGAATGGTACAAACGCGAAACCGAAGGTTGCCGGAAGGCCGATGAGCAATATAGGAAATGGGGACTTTCCGAACTCGGCCATCGTTCTCTTTCCAGATTGTCTTCAGGGGAAACACGAAGGGCATGGATGGCAAGGGCCATGGCTGTTGAGTCCGACCTCTTGATCCTTGACAGCCCTCTCGATGGTTTGGATTTGAGCGGACAAGAATTATTGACCCAGCTTCTGGTTGAATGGAAAACGCCGGATAGAACCTTGATAGTCTTTACCCGTCTTGGAACCCAAATCATATTTCCTTGGTCCGGGGTATGGAACCTCCCTGGTCAGAGTACAAAAAAACAACTTATGGCAAGCCCTGCGTTATCCTGTTTGGAACCTAAGACAGTTTTGGAAATCATAGAAGGCCACCTTGAATTTAACGGACAGACTATTTTTAAGAATTTAAACTGGAAGGTAAAAAAGGGTGAAATCTGGCATCTCAAGGGGCCAAATGGCTGCGGTAAGACTTCTCTGCTTCAGCTGATTACAGGAGAATTGCCGCAGGCTTTTACCAATGATCTGAAAATATTTGGAAAAAGAAGAGGCCCCGATCTTACTCTCGACGAGCTTAGAAAACGGATACGTTGGATTACCATGAAGATGGCTCTTGATTATAGCTATGACTTTCAGGGAACCTCGGGCGAGGTTATTCTCTCAGGGTGGGAGAACACTCATGGGTTGAGACGTGAGTTTGTTCAAGGTGAAGGAGCGGCACGTGAACTCGCACTGGCTTTTGGTGTGTCAGAGGCTTGGGATAAGCACTATTATACCCTGAGCAGGGGGCAGCAGATGGCGGTGCTTTGTGCCAGGGCTTTAGTAAGGCGACCGGATATTTTAATACTAGACGAACCAGGTCAGGCCTTAGACCCCTATTTATTGGGACAAATCCATGTTTTCTGCCAGAATTTTACCCTAGAAGGAACCGCAGTGCTGATGGTCATGCATGAAGGTTCCCAGGTTCCAGAATTTGTGAATAAAACCCTTGTTTGGAATGGAAAAAATGATATTCTTAGCGTAGAGGTGGTGAGATGAAGGTTTTGAAGTATTTGGTGAGATTTTTTCTTGTTCTTCTCATTCTGATTGCATTGGCACTTACCGGATTTGTTGTAAGGTGGGCCGTGAACCAGAAAAACGCCGCTGATTTTTTACCGGCGAGAACGACTCTGCGTCTTCAGTCACCCAGCCTCGGAACGTTGTACAGCGAGTGGCTTAATCTTGAAGCCGCAGATCTTGTATTATCCGCGGGCCAGATGGGAGGATTAAGAGCTCTGTTGAAGGATTTAAGAAGCTCCGGTTCGTCTTCGAACGGTATTATCCGGGGTCTCCTTGAAGTACCTTTTGTATTAATTCTGAAAGGCGAACATTTTGTTGCTAATTTTGACCTTGGGTGGAGAAGTCTTTTTACACATTTTATCCCGTGGTTGGGGGGCTCCATAAAACTTGAGGGTTTAAGTTTAATTTCTAGGGACGGTTTTCAGTATTTCAGGTTCGAAAGCGGGGACGCATCCCTCTTCCTCTCTCTTTATGAAAATCTTGCGCTGGTTTCGGACGACGAGCGCCTCCTTACTGAAACCTTATCGAGGGGACAAAACCCCGAGGAGAATTCTGGTCCGGATTCCAGGGCTATGGGAATTTTCCGCCGGAGTTCGAGTTCGATTAAAATTCTCGCTGACACACCTGCCCTTATTAATTCGGCATCTTCACAGAATGAAGGTATGAAAGATATTCTCAAGCTCTTTCAGCTCCCGGAGGAGTCGGTCGTTTCGGTGGATATCACGAATGAAAATTTAGTGTTTGAAGCCTCGACGCGTCTTGAGGCGCAGACGGATATCGGCGCCAAGATTCTTAGGTTTAGTGCAGGGCGGATCACCCAGTCCGGCTTAATTCCTGATAATGTCAGTCTCTGGACCTTGATCAATGCAGCGAGGTTCGAGGACGTTTTATTCCTTGTGGCTTCCACCGACCCAGGAATGTCTTCAACCCTTGATTCAGCGGACTCTACCTCAAGGACATTAATCGGAGCAGGTTTGGAAGAATTGCTCTACAAGTGGACGAGCGGCGAGGTCGGTATTTTCATGCTCCCGACTTCAAGCGAACCAACTCTGGTTCTGAAAATCCAGGACAGGGGGGCTTTTAACCGGGCGTTCGAGTACCTTGAAAAGAGTTTGTTTCTTCGCCCTTCCGATGAATTCCTCGTCGACCAGATTCCAATAAAACGCCTCGCCCTTCCGGGTTTCCTTGAACTTGTTTTGGGTATGTTCGATATGAAACTCAGCCTGCCTTATTATCTTGTCGAAGGCGACTTTCTCTTGCTTAGCACAGATTCGGACAACCTAATAAAAGTCATCAATGCAAAGGTTGAAGGGAAAACTTTTGAGAAGAATATAGAACTTCGGAGAATATGGGATAAACTTCCTACTGACCCCAAACTTTTAGTGTATTACGACCTTACCCAGCAAGTGCCTTTTTTCTTAAGGGACCAATCGCTCACCTCCCGCCTGCTCCGGCTCTATCAGCGTGGTGTTCTCGGCATTTATATCCGCAACAATGAAGTGGACCTGAAACTCAGCGCTCAAAGGCTAAGGACCGGGAGCGTGGGTAATTTTCCGGGTTTTCCCAAGCTGGCTCAAGGGCGAATAACCTCTCAGGTTTATGCTCTTCCTGTTGAAGGCGGCGGGTCTCCCGTCCTGGCTTACATCGCCGATGGTAACCGACTTATTATTGATTCCATCCTAGAGGAAAGTATAAAAACCGATACCGCTGAGAGAATTCGTTTCCTTGTGCCTCAAGTGGGTTCGAGGGGAGTCCAGTGGTTTTGGGGAGCCGGTAACGATGGACGGGTTTCCCGTTGGTCGGATAAAGCTGTTCTTTCGCCGGGTTTTCCGATGGAATTGGGTTCACCCCTAAACGTTCCTCCTGTTCTTTGGGGTGAAAATCTTCTGGTCATTTTAGAGAAGGAATTTAAACCAGCCTCCATCAACCCGTCCGGAGAAATCATAGTCTGGGATTATGTTTTCAGCGACCCCTTGGTATTCCCGCCAGTATATAGGGACAGGCGTTGGGCTTTTTATCCAAGGTCGTTTATGGGTGAGATTGCAGTCCTAGACGACCAGGGAAACCTTGTCAACGATGAGGCCATCCCCGTTGACGGACTTGGAGCCTCGGAACCTGTGTGGGTGAGGGCCTTGGGTGACCTGCGTTTGTATTTTCTCACGGTAGATGGAACCCTTTCCGCCTTTACTTCTGATGGAAAATTGGCCGAAGGATTTCCCAAGAGTTTTCCTGGAGTTTATCAAGCCCCCCCTATGATGATAAAAACCCAGGGATCACTTGAGATTCTTGTCCTGCTTTCAGAAAATGGAAAAGTTCTCCTTATCAGCCCCGAAGGAGAAATCTTAAGAGAGACTTCTATTGACGGGTTGGGTAAAGACTCCAGACTTGCTTCATCAGATATTCAAGGCAGTCCCCTGGAAGAAATATTTATTTACGGCGGCAGTGACCGTCTCACGGTGTTAGATCAAAATTTACTTCCGGTTCCAGGGTACCCGCAGCGTGGGCATTCAAGGCCGTCATTCCTTGATCTCAACGGGGACAGGAAGCCCGAAGTCGTCACGGCTGGCCTCGACGGTCAGATTTACATCTATACGTATCAACAATGAAGGAGGATTTATGAAGAATCTTAGAACGGTTTTTCTCGCTTTATTTTTCGCTGCAGGGTGTACTTCCACTCCTGTCGTTGTCTCCACTGCAGATGTGGAAAAAAACCTTTTCGAGGCAGAGCAAAACCTTGATGCCGTAAGGTGGAACGTTAATAATTCCGTGCTTACCAGAATTCGTAACGATGCACGGGGTTATTCTACAGCCCAGGGGATCGGCAGGGCTATGGAAACCCGATGGCTTTTTATCCTAGCCGAGACATCCTTTCTTCTCAAAGATGAAAACGAACTCACCCGGGCCCAACAGGCTCTTTCTAGGGTCGCCGCGGATAATCCACTCACCTTTATTGTCAGGTCCTGGTTGGAAAAGGATCCTGAAAAGTCGCTTGAAATCCTTCAATCCGCCCCCTCGCTTCCTGCCCCTTCACCTAGGATAAATTTAGAAATCGCTATGAAATTTTCCTCTTTAGGGAGACACGCCCAGGCTATTGGGTATTATGATCAGGCCCTCGAAAAACTTCCTGCTGCCTGGCGGACGTCGGTCGCCCAAATGCGTGAGAAGAGCTGGGTCCTTAGGGATAGTATCCCGGAAAAACCCCAGATAGAAGCCCTGTATGAAGAAAATCCTTTAACCCTGAGAAGTTTTGTGATGATCGTGGAAGATAAAACCCCTGGTCTGAGGCAGGGGGAAATAGCCCAGGGTGGAACTTGGACTGCGACTTTCAGGCGCCTTCGTGAAATGGGTGTTTTTCTCAGGGAAGAGAACTCAGAAACAGCCCTCACAAGGATTCTTTTTGCCCAATGGCTTCTTCATGTCATAGTTTCAAAAGAAAATAATCCTGGTATGAGAACACGATATTCAGACAGGTTCGCCTTAAGACCCGGCTCCCGGAGTCCCATCAGCGACTTGGAAGTTAGCGATATTTCCATCAACGCGGCCATGATCAGTGTGGAAAGAAATCTTATGCAACTCCCCGATGGTAAGAATTTTTTTCCGAACCAGGCGGTGACCGGTCTCGAACTGAGGAGTTTTCTGAATCTGGTTCGCCAGAGATATCCTTAGGCGGTGGATGGATTTATTTTTTCGGAATTTGACGGGTCATTTTTATCTGAGTTTTAAAACTTTCTCCATGGCTGAGATCAAGATCCCAGAGGAGCAAGAGACGATAAAAATGGCCCCAGTCACCCGTGGGTCTGCCACAAAAGATCTCTCCCGGTTTTTCAGAAGTAAGGTTGAGACCTTGTTTACCTCTTATGACTTCAATTTCCCAAGACTGGACATTGGATTTTCTTTCATCTCTCACTAGTGCCGGTATATTCAAACGCCATTCCGGACCAAACCTTGCCCTTAACTGTAGAGGGCTGAGGTTTTCTATGGTGTAATCCACGACAAGTTCATTTTCCAAAAACTGGAACACTTTTTCTACACGGCAATGCTGGGGAGGACCATAACCCTGAAGGCTCCCTTTCCAGCTAAGGCTGAGTTGGTTTTTCTCCGAATCCAGGCTGACGAGTTTGAATTCTTTATTCCAGATTCTATCGTGATGGCTCTCGGTACCAGACAGAAACTGATCGAGTTCTAGGCCCGGCCCATAATAATCAGCTAAACTGTGTCTTCTATTCTCTTCCTTTTCGGAAGTTGGAGCCCAGGAGAGGTTTTGAAATTTGTCGGGGATGTCCCAATCCCAGATTTGTGCGCCTTTAGTGCTCACTGCCACGTTCATGGTGTTTCCGGCATAGGCAAACTCCGGCCGGCCGTCGAGATCAAAGTCGCGCTGAGAGATAAACGGGGCAAAGGTCGACTTCTCTCTGCTGAGATTTTCGGCGGTAATCAATTGTTTCATGCTATATGTGCGCAATTCATTCGAAAGATAGTTGGCATCGTTCCACGAGAAAAAATGGTGGTGGTCCTGAGCAAGCCACAGCTCATCGAGAACCGCCTTCTTTCGGTATTTGTCGCCTCGGACCTGGTAGGCGAGAAAATTCACGTGGATCATCTTTGCATAAAGCTGTTCAAACCCCGGGGAGGCGGAAAGGATTTGTTTATAGTTGGAACGTGAACGTTCTTCCTCCGATTTTCCAAATTCTGCCCCTGAAGCCTTCATCTCAAGGTATCCCGAGGTTGCAAAAAAGTGATGTTTGAGCCTTCCTGCAACCTTTTTTAAAATGACCGAAGGAAGAATGGTTTCGACTACATCAAAATGATCCCTGATTTCAGTAATTAGCTTTTGAATACCCGTGAGATTGGCTACGTGGCTGCCGTCAAGAAATAAACTAACTGTTTGAAATTCTTTTTCACTTCGTTCAAGTTGATCGATAAGCTCCCAAAAACTGTCTGTATTCCCTTGATATGCCGATTGGGAAAGGTTGGATGAATAGGGAAAAATGGTCAGAACCTTACCCTGGCTTTCTGTCAGGCAGGGGCGAAAAACGCTCAAAGGATCATCGACGCCTATTCGTTTAAAACATTCCTCCGGAAGAAAGGAAAATTCGATACCGCATGAACGAAGAACAAAGGGAAGATTCTCTTCCCAAATACCTCTGACGATCCAGCAGCCTCTTGGTTTTCTCCCGGTTGTTTTTCGCATCAATGTAGTCTGAGCTTCGATTTGCCCAAGTCTATCGTTGTGCGGAATAAGGGGAAGAATAGGTGCTGAAAACGCACCGCCTAGAAGTTCAAGGCGTCTGTCTTTCTGCATATCAAAAAGAACCTTGATATATTCGGGGTGTTTTAAACTCAGCCAATCAAGAAAATACCCTGAAAAATGAAGAGTAAGATTCAAGTCTTTAGTCGTGTAAAAGAGCGAAACCAAGGATTTGCAATTCTGGGCGTAGTAAGTTTCCAACTGGTTATTGTCCCAAGCGGAAGGAGGATGGTAAACTGCCCCAAGAATCAGCGCTACCTTTGCCATCAGAATCCCGGTGCCCCTATTCCAAAAAGGGTAAATCCCATAGAACCGAGTGAAAGACTCATAAGGAGGAAGGCCATCTTTCTTCCAGGGCTTAAGTTTTCAGGAACAAACCGAAGTATTTCCCGGATGATGAGAAGTGCAAGAAGGTATCCCAGAGAGGCTGCGAGACTCACCAAAAACATCTCTGTCCATTCTTTTTGGGTAGATGCAAGGTAGGCAGTACCAAGAGCGGCAGAATGAACGAGAAAGTTCTGGAAATTAGATTCAACTTTCCAAATTGCGGAAGCGATAAGCCAAAGCATTATCAATAGAAAAGGAAAGATTAAAGGTAATAACCATGCGAGTTCTGATCCTAGGAAGAGCCCTGTCATGGAGAGAATAAAAGAGACGAGGAACATCCAAATGCCGATTTGAAGAATTTTTAAAAAGGGAAAGGTATTTTCCCCAGAAAGGTTTTCGAGTCCGATTCCCCGTGCAAAAAGAAGATTTCCTCCTAGGGAATACAAAAGAATTGTAACAAGGCTTGTCATGTCAAACTCCGTTCCATAAGAGTAGCATAGAATCGCCCTGATGATAAACCTCTGAAACCAGGGTTCTTTCATAAACCCTTTGTAAAAGCCAAATGATTATGAGGGTAGCATAAGGAGTGCCTAAGGGATAAACCGCACTGCCGAGTGAAGCGAGCAAGCCTCCGGAAAGCCCGAAGAGGAAACGCGGGTAACCCCCCAGAGGTAGAAGCGAATAGTCGCTAAGCCCGAAGAGGAGAGGTAACATAAAACTTCCAGAGAGAAGGAAAAAAAGAGCGTCTCCTTCTCCTAAGCCCTTACCCATGGAAAACCCACCGAGTAAAATCACCCCTGGAAGAAATAAAAGCAGGAATCCAGCGGGTGCTTGCCAGCTTAAATATCCCCGACCCAGTAAAAATAAAAACCCAAACAGCAGTAATGGCCAGCTGAAATCTGCAAGTGTACTACCCATACGGCCAAAAAAAATATCCGGATATCCGACTGGTATGTTGACACCTACCTGGGCAAGTAAATTATTAATCTGGTCGGTAAGGATTTTATCCTCCGGGCTTGCCCGAACTCCTGAGGCTTGAACAGTGTCCCGGATGGTCGTACCATCGGCATCCCGAAAAGCATTGGCGATAGGGGACATTTGTCCTACAAATAAAGCCGGCCAAGAAAGAATAAGAAGGCCGAGAATCATGGGTAAAACAGGGAGGCGAGGGCGCCAGTATTTTAACTGACCTAGTAAAAGTGCAAAAACTACGGCAATTCCCCATGGCAATCCACCCGGAAGCAGAAGTGAAAAAAGCATGCCAAAAGGCAGGATTTTCAGCATAGTTTCAATGCTTGACTGCCTAGCCTTTTTGAGAAACATAACGCTGAGAGAAGGAAGAGCAGCAAGTATTATATGGTAATAAACCCGTGATTGATCATAGAAACTCCAGATAAAAGCGGTGGTAAGGACGAAGAGCATCTCTAAAATCCTTGATCTGGAAGTTCGGAAAATAAAAGCCTGTGGCGGCATCGAAAACGAGCTCATCTTTACTCCTTAGTTTTTACAAGTCCGGTTATCCTTGCGGTTTGAAAATTTGCCAGCAAAGGGATCCGGGAGGGACAAACAGCTGAACAAATACCGCATTCGATACATCGGTTAAGTTCACTTTCCAGTTCTGCAGAAGGGTTGTTTCGTGTGATAGCTTCACTGAGTCGGATAGGGTTGATTCCTACCGGACAGTAATCAACACACGAACCGCATCGAATACATTCAGAAACAGGGGCCGAGCGAACTTCGTGGGGGGCTAAAACGAGAAGAACCCTCGTGGACCTCGTAACAGGGAAGTCTCCCTCTACCTGTGCACCTCGGAAAGGACCGCCCAGTACTACGACGCCGTTTTTTGGAATAACCGCACTCGCTTCTTTTAATAATTGGCTCACTGGAGTCCCTACCCTGGCTCTGTAAACGCCGGGTGTTCCTATTCCGCTCCCTGAAATGGTAATAAAAGTTTCTATTTGAGGCCTGCGGAGAAGAACTGCTTCTTCAAGGTAGAGCAGACTTTCTGGATCAATGACAAGGGTAGAAAATTCGTCCTTTGAAAGAAAAGAACTATGTGCACTTGGATAATCCATGTTAAAAAATTGGGTTTCTGTTGTTCCTGTGCCGAAATTAGCCTGAAATTTCCGGGTGTAATTTTCCGGGTGTTTATGGACTGCAAAAACAATGCGTTGAGGGCTATAAAATTTCTTGATCATACGGACGGCTCTGAAAAGTTTATCAGGGTACTCCTGGGATAAATGAAAATACCCGTTTTGATAGGGTTCTGCCTGGAGGCAATTTATAATAAGTTGTTTTATGGACCCTAACGGGGGAAGGAACCTCGGCTTTTCAAGAGAGCTGGGGGTGTAAACATAACCCAGTTTGTAAATTTCTTCCCAGAGCTTCTGGGGGTTTTCTTCTTCCCAACGTCTTTCAGCGTGGGTTTTTCCTGTGCGTTTAAATTCACCCTCAAGCGAGATCCCGGCGATAACTGTATCCGCTCCTTTAGGGGTTTTCATGGTTGTTATCCGGGCTATCCTGCCGGGTATGGGTGCATGGACAGGACCAAAGGGTCCTTCACCAATCACTTGTTCCTCTTCTACCAGGCTTCCCGATTGAACAAACCATTTTCCTTCACCGCTTCCATCCAGTCCAAGGGTGACCAGGGCAATACCGGGTAAGGTGGCATTCTGAATTTTTGTCGAAAAAGTATTTTCTATAAACGAACGAACTTTCAGCCGATTTTTCCCTAGAATATGTGTCATGCCGCCTGCCTTTTAGAATGAATGAAAGAATTGGAATTATCGTTGAGAGTTCTGGTTTTATCAAGATAGTAGCCTAGGAAAAAAAGCCCAAAGATCCCCGCCAAGGGGAGGGGTACTTCCTCGGGGGGCAGAGCTGAGCTTTCTCCTGGAATTAACCGGTACGGTGTATGGCTTGAGAGGAGGAGGCTGCCGGCACTCTGAGGCCCCAAACTGTTTTTAAGCCTGGAGTACCATTGTGGGCCGAAATCGACCACTGTCATAACTTCTTCCACCAGACGGTTGTTCACCCGGGTGTAGCGAGGGAGTGTCCAGGGTTTTTCTTCAGGAACTGTAAAGGTCACACCGTAAGCGAAGCCTTCCTGAAATGCCGAATGAGCGATAAAGGAGGCGGGGCCAGGTAAGGTTTCACTTTGTTCTTCCTTAAATAACTCTCTGAAAGACAACAAACCACCCTGGTCCTCAAGGAATTCCTGGTGCCAAGGAGGTGTAAGGTTTTGCGATTTGTCCTGGAAAATAAAAACAGCAGGAAAAAGGGTAAGGATAGGTAAAGCGAGAAACGCATAAGAAAGAAAGGATTTTTTCTTCTTTTTCAATGAGTGGGGTATAAAAATTCTGTGTTCAAGGTTTTTAAGGATATGGTCCCAATACCCGTGATAGATTTTCACGACTATCCATGTAGTCAAATAATGTAGAAATCCAGCAGTAATGCCCGATAAAAAATATAGAATATCCTTTCCAAGATAGGGAAACAAGAAAACAAGCAGAAAAAATGGTGAAAAACTTTGAATTTGTACTATAGAGCCATCCCCCGATGCCCTCCTCTCCCATGATTCCCTGTCATGACCCAACTGCCATTTCCAGTAAAAAATAACAGCTGCCGCTACCGGGATTGCGAGAATCCCGATGAAAAACACGGCAACTCCTCCTAGAAAACTTGTTATAGCCACAATCGGAAAAAGAACACTTTTTACATCTTTATTGAGAAGAAAGCAAAAAAGAAGAAAAAGAAGCGCCTGGATGGGGTTTCCTTGATTTTTCACAGAGCCAGACGGTGTCCCGGGTTCCAGCCAACCGATTCCGCTCTTGTTGAGCTCATTTGAAAACCCTTTGTCCCAGATTTCTTGAGGAATATAGACCCAGCGGCCGCCAAGCGGCGAAAGAAAGAGTTTGTCGAGGGATTTCATAAAAGGGTCGTACCTGGGGTCCGTGGGGTATAACCTTTTGGGAAGATCTTTTAGGGAAATCTTTTCAAGTGAGGAAAAATCTTGGAATGAGACAAGGGTCGAAGAGTAACTGAGCACGCCTGTAAAATTTCCTCCTTCAAGGAGAAGGAATAGTTTTTCCTCGTCGGCCTGGGTTTGTAGGTAAATCGTTTTATATCCTTCCCAAGAATTGGCTTGCATAGAGAAGAACAAAAGCCCAGAGAGGACAAGGAGCCGTGAAAACGGGGACGGTCTCAAAAAAAACTCCTTGTTAAAGGTTAGAAAAAGCTGTTCCCAGGAAAAACCCCAGAAGAATTCCGACGATGACCTCGGCCGCTTTATGTCCGTTAATTTCTTTCACCTGTTTGTAGTTCAATCCGTGTTTATGGTTGAGATCTGAAATAATCTGATTCAGCACCCTGGCCTGGAGTCCCGCAGCACGTCTGACGCCTAAAGAATCCCTAATAGCCAAAAAGGAGAAAAAGAGGCTAACAGTAAAAATGGGGTTAAGGACACCCTCTGTAAATCCAATAGCAGTTGTCAAAGCCGAAACCACAGCCGTATGGCTGGAAGGCATGCCTCCTGTGGACCATAACATAGTGACCAGCAAACCTTTGCCGAACTTCTGGTTATACTTTAGAATGGATATAAGCGACTTGATAAATTGGGCTATAAACCATGCCGATATTCCCGAAAGTACGACGGGTTGAGAAAAGAATTCGGCAAAAGACTGAGTCAGAGTGAGGTACATTTATGATAGTTTCCTTCCTTAGAGGCGTTTTGTCAAGGTATGGAGAACGGCGGAAGGCTTTATTGACGGTATGGCAATCAAAGAATATCCTAGGGCATGGAGTTTAACCTTTGTTGCTAAAAGTCAAAAGCGAATGGAACCTCGCCCTCGAAACCATTTTCTCCGCTTACAAGGATTTTTTTTATTGGCTCTACAAAGGGATTTTTCCTTTTAAGCTCATCCTGATTCAATTCCGCCAGATCATCAACGACGGCTGGGTTACTGTCTTTTGGGGCAGCGTCGTCCAGGGGATATTCGTGATGTGGCTTGGAGGATTTTATGGAGAACAGTTCGGGGGTTACCGCTGGATAGGGACCATCACTGTTTATGCTGTCTTACGGGAATTTTCGGTTCTGATGACGGGAGTTCTTTACGCTAGCCGTATTGGAACTGCTTTCACGGTGGAAATAGGCTCCATGCAGATGAGTGAACAGCTTTCGGCCCTGAAAATCATGGATGTCGAGCCTTATTCCTTCCTTGTCATTCCCAGAGTAATAGCCAGCATGATAGCCCTACCCATCCTCACAGGGTTTAGTTTCGGTATTGCGATACTTTCCAGCTGGGTTCTATCCGACGTGTTCTGGGATATCAGCTTCCAGCAGTTTTTTCTCAACGCCTTCAATTACATCGGGGGGGATATTCTTACCAACTCGCTTTTAAGATCCCTTATCATAGGTTTTGTTGTTTCGTTGAATGCTGTGGGTTTGGGTTTTTATTCGTGCGACGGTGCCGCTGAACTCGGACGGATTACCACAAAAAGCATGGTGATCAATATTTTTTCTTTACTTCTGATCGACCTTGCCATAGGGATGGCCTCCACCCAGATCTCCATGGGATCACCAGGATGATTGTCGTAGAAGACCTCTGGGTCAAGTTCGGGGCGAAAGAGGTTCTCAAGGGCCTGAGTCTTGAGATAAAAGAGGGAATGACGACCATGATCCTGGGAAAAAGCGGAATAGGGAAATCCGTACTCCTCAAGTGTGTCCTCGGTCTTCTCAATCCTGTAAGCGGGCGTATTTTCATCGATGGAAAGGAATTTCTGTCCTCGGGTAAGGCGCAGAGAAAGGAAATGACAGCCCATATCGGTATGCTTCTTCAAAACGGCGCACTTTTCGACAGTATGAGTGTTGCGGAAAACATAGCGTTTCCGGTGGCTTATCATAAAAAAGCACCGGTGGCCCAGATTAAAAAAAAGGTCCAGGAATACGCCGAACTTGTGGGAATCGCGGACAGCCTCCACCTTATGCCCAAGGATCTTTCTGGTGGAATGCGCCGGAAGGTAGCCCTCGCAAGGACGATCATGCTCGAACCGAGTTATATTTTTTACGACGAGCCTACCACCGGACTGGACCCGACTTCGAGCGCAATTGTTGAGATACTCATACGCCAACTCAAAGAAAAGCTGAATATAACCACACTTGTTGTGACCCATGACATAGAACTGGTGCGCTTTTTAGGCGGGGATGTAGCACTTCTAGATGAGGGGAAAATATTGTATAAGGAAACCCGGGACGAGGCCTTTAAGACCAACTCCCCGATTTATCAGAATTTTATCGCCAACCGAGAGAGGATCCACCGTGAGCAAGGCTACACAAACAGTTAAAACCGTTGTTTTTGTTTTGATAAGCGTCTTCATAGTCACTCTTCTCTACTCGATGATCTTCCGTGTCGATTTTTTCAACACCGGGACAAGTTATTACCTCGAATTCGACTCGATCGGAACAATAGTAACAGGTTCGCCAGTACGGAAATCGGGTGTCAAGGTGGGGAGTGTCATCGAGGTTAAGATCAACCCTATAACCCAGCGGACAGTGCTTTTGCTTATCAGGCTATTTCCTGGCAATATTATCAGAACCTCGGACCAGATCAGCATAGTTACAGGGGGACTTCTCGGTGACCAGTTTATCGATGTTTTTCCCGGAGACCCCCTGGCAGCCTCCTACCAGGAACTATCGGTTATTCCCGGAAAACCGAGTTTTGACCTCGCTTCCATCGCTTCCAGCGGCGAGGATGTGCTGAAAGAGGTGAGCAGAACCACCATTCTTTTAGGAAATCTTGTGGAACAGAACCAGGAATCCATAGCCCGGACCGTGCAAAACATCGAGACATTGACCCAGGGGCTTTCCCGCATTGGTGAAACAGCGGCAACTTTGGATAGAACGGCGGTGACTTTAGAGAGGGAGATCGTCCGCATTTCCAACAATCTCAATACAAGTATTACCACCCTTGTCGATCAGGCGCAGAAAAGTTTAGCCGCCCTTGAATCCGTAGGCGGCGCGGCAAAGGAAATCGAAACTGCGGGAAGGACCCTCAATAGGCAGGATTCCGTGGTATCGCTTATGGGAAACCCGCAAACTGCCAGGAGCATCGAATCCATCCTCACGGACTTAAAGGAAATCAGCGGTAACCTTAACCAGATCACAAAAGACATCCGCGACCAGTTGGCTGAATGACTGAACGATACAAGGTTCTTCCGGTTCACAAGGATGACAACGAAAAACGTTTGGATGCCATATGCAGAAAACTGCTTCCCAGCCTGAGCCTCGGAGAAATCCAGAAGGCCATCCGGTCCGGAGATGTAAGAATCAATCATAAGAAGACGGTTTCCACATCGAGACCAAAAGCCGGGGATGAACTTTCGGTCTACTCGCCTCTCTTTTTACGCGGACACGTAGGCCCCGAAAGAAAGCGAACTATGAAGAAAAAGCCACGCCGATGGGATGGCGGAAGTTTAAAGGACCTTATTGTGTGGGAAAATGACCGCATTATGGCTTTTAACAAACCACGCGGTCTTCTTGTCCACGGTCCTTCGAGTCTGGATATCATGGTGAAATCCGCCTACCCATCCAACAGCCTGAGTTTCCAGCCCGGCCCCTTGCATCGGCTCGATCAAAATACTTCGGGACTTGTTGTTTTCTCCCGGAGCCTGGACGGTGCGCGGATATTCAGCTCGCTGCTCAAGGCTGGAAAGATAGGGAAACAATATTTGGCCCTGCTGAAGGGAAAACTTGATAGAAAACAGACTTGCAGGGAACCTCTCTCCAAGGACCCGGAAACCGGAATGGTGAAGATCGATCCCCAAGGCCGCCCTGCGGTGACCCATTTCAAACCCTTATTGTCCGAAAGGGGGATGACACTTGCCGTCTGCACCCTGGAAACAGGCAGGACCCACCAGATTCGCGTCCACGCCCAGACCCTAGGCTTCCCCCTCGCAGGCGACAGCCGATACGGAGGGGGCCAGCTATCCGGGGGATTTGTCCTTCACGCCTTCAAACTAGTTTTTCCCCACGAGGACGGGGGAAGTCTTTTAGGTCCTATCCCGCTTATTGCACCAATGCCCCAACCCAGTGTAAGAACCCTTTACGAGGCCCTCGGGCTGACACCTGATCGGCTAAAGGAAATTCTCAAACGGGAACAAGAATGACCAGACCTAGCATCTTCCAGGGGGCCTTGTGGCGAATCCGTGGACTTACCGTTTTTGCTTTAATCGGGAAAAGCGGTTCGGGTAAGAGCTTCAGAGCGAAACTCATTGCTGATAAATTTAAAATTTCTTATATCATCGACGATGGCCTTCTCATTAAAGGGAATGCTATCATTGCGGGTAAAAGTGCTAAAAACGAAAGGTTGTTTCTCGATGCTGTAAGAACAGCGGTATTTCACGACCCCGCACACTTAGCGGAGATGCGGCATAAAATATCTGAAGAAAAAATACGTAGACTCCTTATTTTGGGTACCTCAGAAAAGATGATCCGAATCGTGACCAAGCGGCTCGATGTCCCCTACCCCGAAAGAATTCTCCGCATCGAGGATTATGCTTCCGAGACTGAAATTCAAACGGCCTTGGACGACAGGATGAAAGGCAGGCATGTTATCCCGGTTCCAGCTCTCGAACTTCAAAAGAATTACGCTTCCCTTTTTTTAGACAGTATTAAGGTTATTCTTAAAAGGGGCTTTTTTTCCATCCTTAAACCCAAGTCTTTTTATAAGTCCGTAGTGAGGCCGGCCTTCCTTGCCCACGGCGGTTTAACAATTAGTGAAACAGCTCTAAGGCAGCTTATCCTCCATTGTGTCGATGAATTTAACCCGAATTTCACTGTCGAGCGCTGTTTTGTTAAAAAAAATAAAAAAAAATACCGAATTCAGCTTTTCCTGGGAGCCCACTTCGGGTTACAATTAAGTGGAGAAGTTCAAAATCTTCAAAAATATATTTTTGAGATGATTGAACGGTACACAGGAATACAGCTTGACGAAATTTGTATTCAAATTTGTAAACTCAAATAAGGAGTAAAGAATGAAGAGATTCGTGAATTTATTTTTCATCGCCATGGTATTCATTGGGTTCAATTCAGCCCAGGAAACAGCAACACCTACGGTACCGGCCGAACCGGCTACCCCGATGGCCACCCAGGATGCACCCGTCGCAACCCCCGTGGCTACAGGAGTTGCTTCGAATTTTTTCCAGGCTTCCGGTCCCATCCACGTTGTAGAGAGCGAGATCAGCGAAGAACACGCCAAGGTAATCCTGAAGATGGCAGAAGTACTCTTCGAGAAATACAACGTCTACTTTCAGTTCGACAAGGGCTCGCTGACCCAGCCACTCAAGATCCGCTGGTTTGCGGATAAAGAGTCATTTGATTCATATCTTAATGGAAAGGTGACAGGTACGAGGAATGATTTCGTGTACCTGAGTTGGCGCGACAGTTCCCGTAACGAGCTTGTGGCTTGGGGGAATGGAGACAATTGGTTCAATTCACTTTCTTTCCAGGGTTTTATCCAGTTTTTATGGAGTTTTGTTCCAAATCCCCCGGTTTGGGTCCGTAACGGTTACGCGTACTTATTCTGGGATCTCAAATGGAACCCTGAAACCCAGACCGTAGATGATTCTGGAAATCTCACTTTTCTGGAGGCCACAAAAAATGAGCTGAGGAAGGGGGCACCCGACCTTAGGGTTCTTTTCAGTATCCCCGATGAAAGAAGCACCCCGGAACAAGATTATCTTTCCTGGGCAGCAGCTCACTTTTTAAGCAATTCTGCGAATACCACCTACGTGAGGCTCCAGGCAAACGTCGTTATGAGCATCTCACCCTCGGAGACCTTAGCAAACAACTCCCAGTCGGTATTAAACCGCATTATGAGTACAAAGTCATTGGCTGATGTGACTACCGACATGATGAACCATGTCAACGCCCTTCAGGGATTTTCAAGTTATATGGAAAGCGGTATAGAACGCTACCGGGCCGGCGACTGGGAAGGGGCTAAAACTTTTTTCCAACAGGGACTCACCATCCGTCCTACCGACTTCCGACCCCATTACTACCTGGGTCTCACCGCTTATTCTGAAAGCAAATACGACGAGGCGCTTGGCCACTACCAGGCAGCTCTTGCTCTTTCACCACCTCCAGGTCTTATTCCTTATGCTTTAGGGTTGAATGCCTTCTACCTGAGACAGTATGAAGAGGCCACCGCACTTCTTCAAAAGGCCATAGAGGAAAATCCTGCAGACTACAAGGAAAATGCCGAAGCCGTTATCAACCTTATGAAATAGATTTTAACTTCCTGGTTTGAGCCTGGTCTTAATCCTGGTTAGGATTGGGACCTTGCTCGGGTTTCTTTCTGGGTCTTCTGCGCCTTCTGCGTTTCTTCACTAAACCATCTGCAACATCGACAAGCTCGGAAGGTACCGGACCCGAAGGGTGTGCTGTTCGTGGGAGTTTCGGACGAGGAGCCCGCACAGCCCACTTTTTATACAGCGCCCTGAGGCTTTCTTCGCATTCACGGTTGGAAGGGACGATGGGCTTAAAAAAGTTTTTAATCCAAAGGATGTTTTCCATAAAGTTCTGAGTGGAAGCCGTCGTGCCCATGTTTAAACTTTCCATAATGGGTTCCAGAAGGAGAAAGAACGCTTCAGGCCTCTGAAGGGCCTGTTCGTCCTCTCCGAGTTTGGCAGCCCTGTCGAGAACTGGGAGGGCTCTTTTTAGAGCGCTCCTAACCTTTCCCAGTGCTTCATCGAGGGCTGGAACAAAAAATTTCAGGAGTCCGTTTTTATTTAAGGTCTCAATCAAATCGTAACTCTGCCCGGAAAAAAGTATTTTATAAAACTCCTCTGTAAGTCTGCTCGGGCTGATTTGGGCCAAAAGTTTTGCCTGGGATTTGATCTTCCATCCTAGACTCCAGCCCAAAGAGAAGCGGGAGAGCGCCGCATACTTTACGGCACGGATCATGCGCACAGGGTCGTCTGTGAATATCGTCTCCAGGTCAATGACGTTGCGCAACTTTTTCTGGCGGATATCCTTGACCCCGCCGACATGGTCGATAACCTGTTCCTCTTTAGGATCGTAGAAAAGAGCATTGCACGTAAAATCACGACGGCGTACGTCTTCTTCAAGGGTCCCGAAGACGTTGGCGTCCCCGGCGATATCGGACCGAAAGGTGGCGATCTCCAGAATTTTATTGTAATGAAAAACGGCGTGGACGAGGCGGAACCTTTTTCCGATGATGCGGGAGCGCGGCAGAACCTTTTTCACAAACCTGGGCTGGGCAGAAGTGGCGATATCGAAATCTTTAGGCTTCTTTCCAAGAAGGAGGTCCCGGACGGCTCCCCCGACTATATAGGCTTCGTAGCCGGCGGCTTTAAGTTTTCTGCAGACAAAGATCGCATCCGGGTCTATATCTTCAAGTTTGATCCCGTGTTCTTCTTTCGTATAGATTTCTGCGGATCTTACGGCGCGGCCTTTTTCGTCTTTACTATACCTAACGAGCATTCGGCCTGCCCGGCTTCGGTTCCCACATGGGGGTTCCGCCGCCCTTTAGTGCTTTAATGACCGCGTCGACCACCGGAGCAAACGTTGTTTTAAGAATTCCATCCCTCTCGGTAAATGGCATATCCGGGGATCTGGAAACTTCGGGGTCGAGGGGAAGGCGGGCGAGAATGGGCACACCGAAGGATTTGGCCAGAAGGCCTGCCCCTGGTCCCCCGAAAAGCGGCAACTCGCTTCCGTCAGAGGCAAGGTAGGCGGCCATATTCTCCACTATACCCAGAATAGGAAGTTCAAGGGATTTAGCAAAGTTTAAACTGCGGCTTGCGTCCTGGAGGGCCACATCTTGGCCGGTAGTGACGACGACCGCAAACCTTTTTCCGGTGATCGACTGGGCGAGCGTAAGAGGTTCGTCTCCCGTGCCGGGGGGGGAATCCGCCACAAGAATATCGAGGGGGCCCCATTCGACGTCGGCTAGGAACTGCCTGATAATAGCAATTTTTAAAGGCCCCCGCCAAATAAAGGGGGTGCTTTCGTCGTTGGTCATTGCCAGCGAGGCAACGCGCAAACTAGGCCGGGCTTGGTAGGGGGTTATAAGACCCTGTTCGGACCCGGGCTCTAGCCGGGAACCTTCAACACCCAACATCCGGGCGGTATTCGGGCCGTGGAGGTCGGCATCGAGAAGTCCGACCCGGTAGCCAAGCCCTGCGAGGGCTGCTGCCAGGTTAACGCTGACGGTGGATTTACCTACTCCGCCTTTCCCTCCCAGAATGATGATTTTCAGGGAGCAAAGTTCCATAAATTTGGCTAAACGCAAATCCTGAAGTTCTTTTTCATTTCCTTGTGGTCCATGCATTGGACGATTATAATCAGTGAAGCTGTTCTTGTGAACCCTCGGTAAAACGAGTAAACTCACACCATGAGTTCTTTGATCACACCACAAACCCTCAAGGGTTTTCGAGACGCACTCCCGGCGCAGGAAATACGCAGGCGCGACCTAATGGCCGCTCTAGAGACGAGTTTCCGCGCCTTCGGGTTTGAACCCATTGACACCCCGGCCCTCGAATACGAGGAAATTCTCCTTGGAAAAGGAGGGGGGGAATCGGATAAGCAGATTTACAGGTTTACCGACAATGGAGAGAGAAAGGTCGCCCTCCGCTACGACCTAACTGTGCCATTTGCCAGATTTTCCGCCCAGCACCGCGAGGAATTACCTTTTCCGTTTAAGCGTTACCATATGGCCAAGGTCTGGCGCGGTGAGAACCCCCAGAAGGGCAGGTACCGTGAATTTTTCCAGTGTGATTTCGACATAGTCGGTGCCGACAGTCCGGATGCCGATGCGGAGATTCTTCTGATGATGGTCCAAAGTTTGGAACTTCTCGGGGCCGGCAAGGTCAGCATCCGTCTCAACCACAAGGGATTGCTTCAACTCTTCCTTGCCAACCTGGGACTCGAGTCCCAGGCCCCTGAAATACTCAGAACAGTAGACAAGCGCGATAAAATCGGTCTTGAGGCTCTAAAGGCCTCTCTCTTGGAATTGACGGATGAAAACCAGGTTTCAACCATTCTCGAATTTATTGCCCCGGCAGTATCATGGAAGCAGGCTCTTGAAAGGGCTCAAAACATGGTGGCTGGTTCTGAGGAAATTCTCAAAAGGCTCCGAGAGGTGGTTTCACGGCTTGAATCCTGCGGGGTTCTGGACCGGGTGACTCCGGATTTCGGGATAGCCCGCGGGCTTGATTATTACACGGGGGTGGTGTACGAGACCTTTCTTACAGAACTGCCGAGCCTGGGAAGTGTGTGTAGCGGCGGACGTTACGATAATTTAGCCCAGCTCTATTCGAAAGAAAGGTTGCCGGGAGTCGGTTCGAGCGTGGGTCTCGACCGCCTGCTCACGGGACTTGAAGAGTTGGGTCTTCTTGCGGGGTCTTCCCGGACAGCGGATGTTCTTGTAATGCAGTCGGACAGCGAACCGCAGGATGCTTCATGGAAAACCGCCGCGGTGCTCCGTGAAGGCGGGGTAAAAACCGACTTATTTACCGAAAACAAGAAAGTTGCAGTACAGTACGCCTACGCTGAAAAGAAAAACATACCCGTTACGGTGATCCCCAAGGGGGGGCAATGGCTGGTTAAAAGGCTGGCCGACGGAGAACAGTCACTCTGTTCCGATGCGGCCGCCCTTGTCAAAACCGCAAAGAGGTACTTATGAACGCCAGGGATCTGCCGGTCTACAGGGAAAAAGAGCGGATTCTGGCCCAGCTCCAGAATAACAGGGTGATAGTCGTGGAGAGCCCGACTGGAAGCGGAAAAACTACCCAGCTGCCCATTATCCTTCACGAAGCCGGGTACACGGAAAAAGGTATGGTGGGAATAACCCAGCCCCGCCGCATCGCGACTCTGAGCGTCTGCGACTACATAGCCAAGCAACTCGAAAGTCCCGTCGGGGATTTTGTGGGTTATAAGATGAGGTTCGACGATAAAACCAACGCTAAAACCCGCTTAAAAATTCTTACCGACGGAACACTTCTCCAGGAGATCAAGGCCGACCAGTCTTTGAGCGCCTACTCGGTCATCATGGTGGATGAAGCCCACGAGAGAAGCCTGAACATCGATTTTATCCTTGGGCTTTTAAAAGAGATCAGCTCCAGAAGGCCCGAATTCCGTATCATCATTTCCAGTGCAACCATCAACAGCGAGGTATTCAGCGCGTATTTCAACGGGGCGCCCATCGTGCGCATCGACACACCTACCTATCCCGTCGATATCTTTTGGCGTCCTGGACCCGACGGACAGCCCCTTCCCGAGGAGCTTATGCGGGACCAGATAGTCAAGCTCGTAAGCGAGGTAGTCGGCGAACGCGAGGGCGACATCCTTGTGTTCTTGCCGGGGGAAAAACTTATTAAGGAGACCGCCTCGGCGCTGGCTTTCAGCACGGTGAAACAGAGTCTCCATATTCTTCCACTTTACGGAAGACTTTCGAAGGAAGACCAGCACAGGGTCTTCGACGATCCCCCCCCGGGGATGACCAAGGTCATCCTTTCTACGAATATCGCCGAGACGAGCGTGACCATCGACGGGGTGACGACGGTTATCGACAGCGGCTTGGCCAAAATCAACTACTATAACCCACGGACCTTTACCTCGTCCCTGCAGGAAGATAAGGTCAGCAGGTCGTCGGCACTCCAGAGAACGGGCCGTGCGGGAAGAACGCAGCCGGGGGTTTGCTACAGGCTCTACGGTGAAAAAGATTTCAACGAGAGGAGCCTTTTTACTCGGGAGGAGATTTATAGGACCGACCTGAGCGAGGTAGTCCTGCGCATGGCTGAGATTGGAATTCGGGACTTCGAAAGTTTCGATTTTCTTTCCCCTCCTGGAAAACCCGGTATTCAGGGGGCTGTTGAGGTTCTTTTTTTACTCGACGCCCTGAAAGGCGACCATAGCCTGTCCGAGACCGGGCGCATGATGGCCCAATTTCCCCTGTTGCCCAGACACGCGAGGATGATCGTCGAGGCTATCCTGCGTTACCCCGAAGTCATCGAGGAAATCACCATAGCCGCAAGCTTTTTAAGCACGGACAGCCCCTTCCTCCTGCCCCAAGGGGAAGAGATGGAAGCCCGCCGTGCGCATCACTTTTTCCGCGACGACAACGGCGACTTTGTATCCTACCTGAGAATCTTTAAGGCCTACCTCCAAGCTCCCCAGAAGGAGACCTTCTGCAAGCACTATTACCTTGAACCGCGGACCATGGCCGAGCTTGTGAATATTCAAGGCCAGTTGGAAGAAATTGTCAGCAGGCTGGGGGTGCCCATTGGAAAGGGGGGGGCGGTCTCGGACTACCTCTGCGCTGCCGCTAAGGGATTGATCCAATTTGTGTGCACGGCTACGGGCCGCGGTATCTACCGGAGTTTGACCGCGGAGAAGATCATGATCCACCCGGGTTCCGTTCTCTTTCGTGAATCCCCTCCATATATCGTCGCCGGGGAAATTGTCAGGACAAGCAGAATCTACGCTCGCAGTGTCAGCCCGATAAGAAAAGAATGGCTTGAGCGCATCGACCCAAAACTGGCCAAGGCCCTCACCGAAGCCACGAGGCAAACACCCCATGGCGATGAACCCAAGGCCGACGACAACCCCTGGCAGGTGCGCATCGGCCCCGAGGTCTTTACCCTGAAAACCCTGGGCGGGAAGGACAAGATTCTTCTGATGCCGTGGGAGAAGATACAGAGGGTTTTAGCCAACGTTCCACCGACCGCCATACCCGATTTGAAAAACATGAAGGGCCGTGTCGAGAGTCGAGACAGGCTGATTATGGAAGGGGTCAGGGTGAACAGGATTCTCGAGCTTTCGCGCATGATAGATTTTTCAGATATTCTGGAAGAGTGGCCGCAGGGTCAGAGTTACACAGGGACAAAAAGGTTGGAAAAACTCGCCGTCCATCTGGAAAACTTGATCCACCCCTGCCCCCCGCGAACCAAAAGCCGAGAGCTAGGGTTTTTCGCCCTGCAGTCGGACGGCCGGGGACAATACTGGTTCAAGGTGCAGAAAACCTTCCAGACGGCCCTCACCGAGAGCCTCAGCGCCCTGGAACAACTCGCCGACGATAAGGAAGCGGGTGAATTGACTCCACAGTCGTGGAAATTTATCAACGGGGCATATAGAAGGCTGAATACTTTAATTGGTTGAGCTTCCTTTTTCACTTCTGAAAAACCTTCCTCGTTGAGTTTTGAAACAGGCTCGGAAAAAAGTATTGACGTCTCAGGTTTAGAACATTATTCTTCTATAGGAGGAATATCATGGCTTATATAGAATGGTCACCCGAATACAGCGTGGGTGTGGAGGTCTTTGATAACCAGCATAAAAAACTTGTGGAAATCGTGAACAATTTGCATGAATCCATGCTCAAGGGTAAAAGCCGCAGCGTGATGGCTGAGATTCTGGATGAATTGATCCAGTACACCGTAGAGCATTTTCAAACCGAGGAATCCCTTTTCGACCAGCACGGGTACCCCAAGGAAAGCGAGCATAGACACCAGCATAAAACCCTCACCGACCAAGTCGTGGCGTTCCGCAATGAATTCCTGGCGGGGACGACGATGATTTCCATAGGTTTACTGGAATTCCTGCGCAAATGGCTCGTGGAACACATGCAGGGGGCCGACATGGCGTACAAGGGTTTCTTCAACGAGAACGGGGTAAAGTAAATTTAGCTGAATATTCACTGAATTATTTCATCTAACTGAGTTTATACTGTTATTTTCGTGTTAAATCTTCGGAATTCGAGAAATTATAGACAAAAAAGAGTTTTTTTTCCATGAATCCGGTTTAGACTAACTATATCTCTCGAGACATAGGAGGTCTTATGAAGAAATTTCTTGGTTCATTGGTTCTGGTGGCGGTCTGCTCCGTTACATCAGTCTTTGCCGACGACGCACAGGTTCTGCCAGCCTTGGTGGGCCGCATCAATATCGCCAACACCTACGGCATGGTCAACGGTGCTTATGATAAGGACGGAAAATACACGGCCTATGAAGCCAACCAAAATAAGGCACAGTTTTATAACCTGGGTTTTGCACTCGAGTTCGGCTTGACCGACTGGATCACCGCAGCTGTCCAGTGGGCACCTGGAATAAACCTTTGGTCGACTGTTGATTATGATATGTCAAAGTTTTCGGGTTTGACTACTGGTAATAGTTCGACAATTAATATTAATGACACAAGCGATATTTTTGCCGGCGCTAAATTCCAAATCATCGGTAAAAAAGCTCCAGTTGCCATGGACATGATCCGCTTTGCAATAGCCCCTGGTGTTCTTATTCCAACACCTGGCCCAAACGCCGACACACAATTTGAGAACCTCAATTCAGGTAAACCCTATACCAACGCATCTGCGAACCATGCCTTGGGTTTCGGCGGAAGGATATATTTTGATGTAGTTCCCAGCGAAATGTTTTTTTTCAACCTCTACGCGGAATACATTTACCTGTCGGAAGTAACTATTAAAAAAGCCAATGTTGGGGCTCCTGCATTAGGAAGCCCTAACACTATTTCTGAAACTAAATATAACTACGGCTATTCGCTTACACTTGAAGCAGAGCCGCACGTAGATTTGGATTTATCACCGGACACTTCCCTTGGAATAGGACTCCCTGTCAGTTACGAAATGTCTCCTAACGTAATTAAAAACGGAGTGGAACAAACGAATTCAGCCTCGACAACTTTGACACTAAAGCCCGGCGTCTCGATTTTCCTCAAGAAAGCTTTTGTACCCCTTGAGTTCAAACTTGGATACTATATGCCTGTGATGGCTACTTCATCGGCTTCGGTTGCTGTTCTTGTCTTCCAGACAAAGGTCTATTTCGCTATTAGGTAATTCGTTCAGTTTGATGCTTATAACCCGCGGGAAGCCGCGGGTTTTTTGTTGTTGGGGGATGATGCGGGATGGTGGTGCCCTAAGGGCCCCATGATCGGTCGAAGATCACCAGTGGCTGAAATTCTTTTTACCACTGACGGCTGACGCCGTGTCACTGGCGCCATGCGGCGCGGCACTGATGCCTGGCTGGATTACTTTTCTCTCCGCCTCCGACTTTTTCATTTTATCTCTCACTCCTTACCGTCAAGGCACGCCTCAGGCTCTATCGGCCTTGACAGCTCGTCGCTCCGAGATGGAGCAAGACAAAAGGAGGCAAAGAATGGACATAGTGGTCGAGAAGGAGCTTTCCCATCAACTGCTGGGGGCGTGTTTCGCGGTGCATCATGAGCTTGGTATGGGGTTATTGGAATCTGTGTATGAGTCAGCTTTGGTATTGCTGAGTAACAACAGCTTAGAGGACCGCCCCTTCTTATGTCAAAAGCGGAACCTGGAAACCGGTGATTATAGGAACTTTATCACCGGTGATGACAATCACAATCCCTGGAAGTAGGTTGTGGGGAGTAAACAGGTTCCAATATATCTAATAACTCCAATATCTCCACCTTGTTGGAGTCCGATAGTCACTATAAAAGTTATTAGTTTTATCTCAAAGAAGGCGGGAGGGGGCCAAAATCATCCCCAGGTTTTGTGGACAACCCCGCGCCAAAGTTCCAGTCACTCACACGGGAATTTTGAAACCGGTTGTCAAAAGCGGAACCAGGAAACCGGTGAATCTAGGAACTTTATCACCGGTGATGACACAAGCCGCGTTGCAAGTTAACTTGGGTGTTTGAGGGACGGGAGAACACAAGTTAAATTTGAAATATAAAATTGGAATGGAAATACCAAACATTTTAAAGTATAACATTTATTAGATCTATGCAGGGCCTGCATTTAAATCAAACTTTTCTGCAACACTTATTTCCGGATCATGTTTTAAGTATCTTGGACTTGAATCAAACTGATTTGCATTTATGAGCGAAAAGCGACACCAGTTTCCGGTAATATTATCATTTCCTAACTGAATTATTAGCGAGTATTCGCCGTCCGGTATATCAATCCATGAGCTCTCTGTTAAAGTTGCAATTTCAACACCATTTTCCCCAATTATTTTAAAGGGTAAAACAAGGATTCTAACTGATTCAGGGACAATGTTCAAGCTAGTATCTACATTCACATGAATTGGACCATCATCATTTAGAGTCATAATTCCAATAGATTCGCTCCTATATGTAAATCCTTGCTTTATATTTATTTGACTCCAATCATTAAATGGGTTATCTAAACCATATATAAAAATTGAAATCTGTTTATATGAAACTTCTAATAAACCAACATTGAATTCCATCATAAATACTCCTTATTCTACAATAAGTAACACTTTAGTTCCATCTGGAAATGATCGTAATTGATTCCCTATACTAGCACCTGATCCCATATTATCCGAAGATGGTATTGCACGAACGCTTGCTCCTCTGCCACCTTCAGAAAATATAGCTGGTGGATACTCGTCTAATTGCATTCCAGGCGCTTTATCAATCCCCTGAAGTGATAATGAACGATTTGGCCTAGCAGCTGGTCGATTAATTGTTAAGATTGATTGTTTTCCAGATAGTTGGGCGTCTGTCCAGTGTCTTGCAGTTTCAGGAAATCTGCTTCGGTCTAGACGAACATTTGGAAGTCCCAAACTTGAATTGTTATTTCTAGCACTTACTCCAGCCTTTACAACTGCTCCTATTTCCACAGGGGCGACAATTGCCCAATATAAGAAGGTTTCTGCTCTTGCTAGTGTCCCGTAAAACTCATTTGGCATAATTGGATTTAGCCCTGGCAATTT
>DYOB01000213.1 GCA_020720765.1 Borreliella garinii | reverse complement strand
GTCAAGTCCTTTTTTTCTACATTGGGTCCGCTTGTATCGACATCGAATCAGCTCTAGGGAAAGATAGTTTAGTATTAAACAGTAGTCAAAGGACTACTAGGAGCCTGTTGCGCTTGAGATTTTGACACAGGACCGGGGAGCCGGATGCACAGAGCGCCGAAGACTGAGGGCCATAGCTGGGCTCTGGCCCGATGGATGAGGTGTTCTGGGCGCCCGGAAACCCTGGTCTGTGTCAAAAAGCCTGAAAGAGTGCCTATTCTACCCTTTATCTGACCAAAACCGCCATTCTTTTAAGGTTATCAGCACAGCTCACCAACTGCCACTCCAAGTTGACTTTCCTTAACCCACGAAGCAAAAACTGCCGGAAGCCCAAGACCATCATACTTACTTCGGCACCAACTACTGCATGGGCGTTATAGGACTGGGTGTATTCCGCATGGGTACTCTTCTTCATAATCCGGCTATCGGGGTCGGTCATGTTGATTGGGCACCGGGGTCGGATTGAAAACTCTCCAAGGGCACAAGCTCCGCGGCCTCAATGATAAAATGAACAATGTCATTCTGCGGAATCCATTCCCGAAGTTCGTAGGGCATAAGGAGTAACTGATCGCGTTCAACGCTTTTGTATCGTGTCGCCATGCGTAACAAAGTATCACATAGTTCAACCTCATGTAAATTCCTGCGGTCTCAAGCGCAACAGGCTCCTAGGGTCGAATCTCTTATTTTATGGTAAAATCTAGATATGGCTAAAACAGATCCCATAAACCAGCAAAAAACCCCCAAGGAGAATGGAACTCCTGTTACATCGGAAACCGCCACCAAGGGTTGGAACTTTTTCCGCCACCTTTGGAAGCAAGCTAAAAAAGGCGATTTCCACCCACTGCGCCAAGGCCTCCCCGGACTTCTCAAGCAATACGAAGTCTACAAAGAACGTAAAACCGGCTTGACCGCCAAATATGAAACTTATGAAACAGTGATTGCCGGCGCCAGCGATACCCGCGAATATTACGTGCTTCTCATCCTTTCTTGCTTGATCGCGACCTTCGGTCTCTTTCAGGACAGCGCCGCCGTGATTATCGGCGCCATGATTGTCGCGCCGCTCATGGGTCCCATTTTAGGACTGAGCGCCGGCGTTTTGTGGGGCAGCGGGAAAGACATTGGCGAGGCGGTGACAACGCTATTAAAAAGCATAGCGATTGTCCTGGGGATCGCCGCCCTTTTCAGCTGGTTGACTCCCTTCCTGGAAGTAACTGCGCAAATAGAAGCTCGTACCGCGCCCGGTCTTTTGGATATCGGAGTGGCCTTGGCGAGCGGCCTTGTTGGAGCATACGCCTACGTCAACAAAAAAATCGCGGGCAGCCTGGCCGGCGTTGCTATTGCCGTGGCCCTTATGCCGCCGCTGAGTACTGTCGGTATTGGACTCGGTAGGATGAATTGGGAAATCGCTCGCGGGGCCGCCCTCTTGTTTGCCATCAACCTTTTAGGAATTTCCCTGGCGGCCCTCTTTGTGTTTTGGTTAGTCGGGTTGCACCCCCACGTCACGGCCGACGAAAACCAGCAAAAAGCCATTAACCGCCGCGCCATCGGCCAAGTGGTTTTAAGCCTTTTGCTTCTGGGGGCGATTGCCGTTCCGCTGGGTTACCTCTCCTATACCACTGTGCAACGAAACGACACTAGCCGCAGCTTGGAAGCCTACCTCCGCACCCAGGTACCCGACTATTATTGGGGCTGGGTGGAATGGAGCGGGCCCGATAACGCACCAGCGTTGGCGCTGACCATCCGCGGCCGATTTGAAAACATCCAGACCAAAGCTTGGGAAACAGAGCTTTCAAAGCTCCGCGGTGGACCCGTTCGGCTGCGGGTGTTTGTTCTGGAAGAAGCGGGTTTGCAAGCCGAGTAAGGGGGAGCAACACTCTATCAAGGAGGGTTTTCCTTTCTATTCTTTATGCATGTTTCAGGAAATTATTGACAAGGTAGAGGTCCATGGATAGGTCAACGAAAATTCTCCTGGCCTTGAATTTAATGTCACGCTTACAAGGTGCGACAATTGCCGAGCTTATGACCGCCTTGGACATTTCCAGAAGGTCCGTCTACCGACTCTTGGACCGCTTCAAAGAACTTTATATTCCCTTCGAAACCAACATGAACGGAAGCGGGAGCGGAAAAATTCTCCGTGTTAATCCTTTCTATTTAGCCAAACTGCCCCAAACCCTTTTGCCTGGGTTGAGTTTTGATTTTAAGGAAACACTTTCGTTGGGTGCGGCTCTTCAAAAAGGCTCGGCATTCGGCGGCCCGCAAGCCAGCACGGTAACAGAACTCCTGCAAAGAAAGTTTGAGTCGGAGCTTTCATACCGCGAACCGAATTCGTTCAACCTACCGCTCACGGTTATTTTTCTGATAAAGAAACCAAATTATAGGACCTGGAAAAATGGTGCAGGCCTTGTGGACTTAGTTGCAAAATCCGCGTTCGGAAAAAGAAAACTATCCGTAACCTATGACTCGTATAACCTGGGCGAAACGAAAAAGTGGAAGGCTTGGCCTCTGAAACTTTTCGAGTACCGCGACGGCTGCTACGGTTTTTTCTTCTTGGAAGAAACCGCAAGTATCAGAATGTTGGCCTTGGAAAGAATTCGATCCGCCGCACTTCTTGAAGAGCGGTTTACTCCGCCTGCGGACGATTTGCAAGCACGGTTAGATTCCGCTTTTCAAATTACCATCGAACCGCCCCTGGAGGTATCCATCCATTTTGCGGCCAAAGTGGCTGCCTTTATTGCGGAAAGAACTTGGTCCCAAGGTCAAAATTTTTCTTGGCAGAAGGACAAGTCCCTCGTGCTCACCTTTACAGCGGGTGGGCTCAAAGATATAGCCCGATGGGTGTTGTCCTTTGGCCAGGATGTTGAAGCTCTTGAACCTTTAGAGCTTCGCCGCCTTGTTCAAACCGAATTGAAAGCGGCTCTATCGCGGTATGAAAAGGGTTGAAGCGTGAGGATCACCGACGAAAGAGGCGGCGGTCTCTTTTTCACCCTATCATTCCCAAGTTTGTCACCTATATTAAAGACAGGATTAAAATAAACGTTGAAAAAAGCCAATAATGCAATTAGAATATTGTAATCTGATACTAAGAGCCTGTTGCGCTTGAGACCGCAGGAATTTACATGAGGTTGAACTGTG
>DYOB01000038.1 GCA_020720765.1 Borreliella garinii | reverse complement strand
GGATTAATTTTTTGCCCAATCTCGGCGGCACTAACTAAGGTAAGGGGAAGGTTCCTGAGAGATTTTGTGCTGGAATCGCTGAATAGTCGTTGAGATTACTAAACGTGTAGCTGATATTTCCAGCATAGTTACTAGGCAGGTTCCATTCAGTGACATTAAAAAAGAACTCTTGTTGTGTTTCATTTTTTCTCGAAAGGACGTCAGAAACCGATGGATTTGCACCTAAAGGGTCTTCTAAGGTCCCCAAGGCACCCGGTCGGGTGTGGTTTGTGTTCAGAGTAAGAACAATATACTGGATTTTCCCCGCAGAGGTGACGAGGATCGGGGGTAAAATAGCACTGATTACGGGCGGATTTGGATCAGTGAGTATGTCAAAAACATAATTCTGCTTGGTAGAATCTATAGGTATCTCACTGGAATTCCGGCGGCTGAGAATCACGGCTTTCAGCCTATGCCGAAGGTCCTTTAAAGGAGCCGGAAAACTCAAAGATCCCGACCCCGGGGCAAGCCTTAACCTCCCCAACTCAACCTCAATGGCGGGGTCCTCGGGTTTCACCTGCATAAGTACCACCTCGGCGTCCCATTGGCCCTCGACAAGGTATTTAAAGCTTGGGTTAGACGTCGTGACTATGCGGTCCACCTGGATTTCGACTTTTCCGCCGCTGAGCTGAAGAACGTCGCATGCGAAGAAAAAAGTTACGATCAACGAGACCATTATTCCCAGCTTCATAGTAGAGGTCCTACGGTCCACCAGGAACCTATGGGCGAAGAAGGACTCGGCTGTATATGGTTGTAATCTCGGTCGCTGGATGAATTGATATTATAAAAAGTAACGAATACGGTTTGCCCTGCAGTATAACTTTGGACACCCCCGGATAGAATACTGCCGTGGCATTTAAAGTCGATAAAATACGTCCATTCTTCCACACCTGCTCCAAGGTCGGCGGTTTTTATTCCGTAACCAAAGAATAATAGTCCAGGAGTGTTAACGCTATCGAGCAGGTTTCCGTTATGAGGATCAGTGCCATAAGTCGTGTCCATCAAGACCATAAGGGCACTCGGACGAATCCCTGTGCCTTGTACAGTAAGTTCCGCAAACAGAGGCACGTTTCCCACACGAGAGACACTGTCGAGTTGAGGAGGGAGTGTGATATTAAGTGGCTGGGTCACAACATCCATGCCGTATTCTTTCACTATATCGTCGAGTAGGACCTCGACGCCGCTCCTTCTCGTGACGGCATAAGCAAGTATCCTATAACGTGTGTTTCTGAGCGGTTCAGAAAACTTGATAACCCCTGACGGGTAGGCAAGCCGTCTCGTCAAACTCGGGTCCGGGATTAAAACACCTTGGTTTGAAAGGTATTCGAATCTGACTTCCGCGTCAAAACTCCCGCTAAT
Organism: Borreliella garinii; assembly: GCA_020720765.1. Lineage (GTDB taxonomy): Bacteria > Spirochaetota > Spirochaetia > JABEVK01 > JABEVK01 > DYOB01. The sequence continues at coordinate 17,667 of DYOB01000038.1, read as the reverse complement.
TTCATAGTGAATCTCAGGCTGGGCCTCAAAGGTTACATCAGGGATATCGAGGATAATATCTCCACCATCGAGGTCATAAAGTTCACAGCCACTGAACATGAGTATCCCTGAAATCAAAATAAATCGCAAAGACATAGTTTAATTATACACCCTTTTCAGAAATTTCCGTGTAGTTTTCAGACGTCAGGGTGAATTTTTCCCTTAGCCCAGGACTGACCCAGACCCTGCGGTCGCGGGTGACAAAAATGGTTTCGGCACCTTCGTTTTCTGCGAGAATACGCCCTTGTTCCAAGCCAAGGACAAAGCACGAGGTTGAAAGAGCGTCTGCTATTGTACTGGATGGGTGGACTATTGAGACAGATGCGAGGTTATTCTCAACCGGGAGTCCGGTTTTGGGGTTAAAAATATGGTGGTACCTGATACCGTTTTCTTCAAAGTAACGTTCGTAGATCCCGCTGGTGACGACACTTACAGGCCCGGTGGCGATAAAGCCTAGGTAGTCACCCCTTGGAGAAAGCGGGTCCTGAATACCCACCTTCCACGGGGTTCCGTCGGGTTTGTCCCCGAGGAGCAAAACATTGCCGCCCAGGTCCACGATAGCTGAATTTACACCTTCGGCTTTCAACATGGAAGCTATGCGGTCGGCCTCCCAGCCTTTAGCGACTGCCCCAAGGTCCAGGATCATACCGGGTTTATCGAGCATCAGCCTCGAACCTACCAGACGTACGCTTTCTAACCCTGTCTTTTCCATCGCCTGTGCCAATTGTTCCTCCGAGGGCACTCGGGGATGGTCGGTTGCGACTCCCCATACTTTAACCACCGGTCCGAGGGTGATATCGAGAGCGCCGTAGGATTTCTTTCCAAATTCCAGACTCAGGGATAATACCTCGGTGAGTTCATTGCTCAGTTCCGCCCAGACTCCGGATCCGGCGGTGGAGTTGACTTCCATCAGCCTGCTCGGCTTTTCCCGGTCCCAGATGGTCATCTCGTCGTCCAGCCAGGTAAAGTCCTCGAGAACTTTATACCAGAGCTCCGGCCTGTCCCCGTCGTAGAAGGTCAGGGTGACTGTCGTTCCCAGGACAAATTCGGTATGCTGGACGGGAGCCTGATGACCGCAGGAGCTAAGAAAAATGACTGCAAACACAAAAAGTTTTTCAAGCATCAATTTCTTTCCTTTTTCCCATGGCAACAATGTAGGTTTCAGAACTTTCGCGCCGGACTGCCTTGGGCCGAAAGGTTCTCCCACTTTCAAAGAGTTCCCTGGCCAACATCACCAGGGCCCGTTCCCCGCCACCTTGAAAAACCTTGACCACGAGATTGCCCCCGGCCATAAGGTGCGTCCGGCTTAGAAGAAGGACGCGTTCGGCGATAGCCTCGCTGCGTGAGATATCCACAGTTTTATTCCCCGTGGTCGAAGGAGCAGCATCGCTGAGTAGGGTTCCGAATGGGCCATGTTTGAGGAGTTTCAGTGCAAGCTCATCGTCCAGGATATCGCCCTGGATAAACTCGAAACCTTCGGGCGGGTCGAAATCGGGCGGATTCAAGTCGACCCCGACGACGAGGCCCTTGTTTTTCCAGCGGCGCTGGATAAAAAGACTCCAGCTCCCGGGTGAAGATCCGATATCGAGGACGGGACTATCCCTGCGGAGAATCTTGAATTTTTGCTCCATCTCTTCGAGTTTATAGACAGACCTCGCTGGATAACCTTCCCTCTGGGCTTTTAGCATATAAAAATCCGGGGCGTCGCGTTTTGTCATTGTTTTCCTTGACCATATTCGGTAAAATCATCACATTTATCGTATGTCAGATGATTTTAACCGAGCTCAAACATTTATGGAAGAAGCTCTCTTCCAAATCCTCCCGGAAAATCCTACGCAAGACTGGATAAAACTTGTGGGAGGCTTAGCCTCGGGTCCTGTTTCTGAAAAAGGGGTGGCCCTTATCAACGCTCCTGCTTACGATTTGGTCCTCCGCGGCGGGAAGCGATGGCGCCCCCAAGTGATGTACCTCACGTACCGTATGGTCGGCGGCGTTGAAGGTTTTCCGCATGGGCTGGGAGCCATGGTCGAACTCCCCCACAACGGAAGTCTGATCATCGACGACATAGAGGACCATAGCACGGAACGGAGGGGCGCTCCCGCCATCCACCTCACCTACGGTCTGGATATGGCCATAAACTCCGGTAATTTTTTATACTTCCTGCCGACCTATTTTTTAGACACCTTGGAACTTCCCATTCCCGTGAAATATCGAATGACGCGTATCTACCTGGAAATCATGCGGAGGCTCCATTTCGGACAAGGTCTCGATATCCAGTGGCACAACGACCACGGTTACGTCCCGGAGATCCAGGAATATCTCCAGATGTGCAGGTTTAAGACAGGGAGTCTTTCATGCATGGCTGCACAATTAGGCGCATCCCTGGTCACCGATGACGAAAAACTGATCAGGGACTCGGGTTCCGTGTGGGAAGACATCGGCGTGGGATTCCAGATTATGGACGATGTGAAAAACCTGCTGACCGGAAACCCGGGGAAAATGCGCGGTGACGATATTATCGAAGGGAAGAAAAGCCTGCCGGTCATCCTGCATTGTATGGCGTCCGAGGACGGCGGCGCTTCCCTGATGGCCCTCTTTCAAAAAGTCAGGGAGGAGCGCGCATCAAATCCTAACCTCCAGCCTCTTGTTGAAGAAGCCATCAGCATGATGAACTCAACCGCTGCCATCATCGAAGCGCGGGACCAAGCCCAGGCCCTTCTCGATTCCGCCCTATCCAGACTCCTGTCCCTCTACCCGCCTTCCGCGTTTCTTGACAGCGCCCGTGCGATGGTGGAAGGTTTCTTGCAGACTTTTAACGTGAAGGTTCAATAGGCATGAATATTCTTGAGAGAAAATTCCCCTACAAGTACTTCCAGGCTACCCTCTGGCTGATTATTGCCAACGTTGTTATTTATTTCCTCGGGAGCAATTTTTTTTACTTTAGCGATAGTGTTTTATCCTTATCACCGGATAAAGTAATTAACGAAGGAAAATGGTACCAGCTAATCACACATTTTTTTGCCCATGATCATGACAACCACCTCCATCTGCTAATTAATATGTTGTATCTTTTTATGTTTGGTTACCCAGTAGAGCAAAAGATCGGCAGTTGGGAATTTCTTAGCGTCTATTTTTTTACTGGAATCACAGCTGGACTTTTTTCTTTGGCTGTTTTTTGGTTTAGTGGTCAAAGTATGATTCATCTTCTGGGGGCCAGTGGAGCTATCTTCGGTGTTATGTTGATGTTTGCTGCTTATTTTCCAGACCAAAGGGTCTATATTTGGCTACTTCTTATCCCTCTTAGGGCAACAACTGTTATTTTAATATCTACTGCGCTCGAGCTTTTCAATAATTTTTTTGGAGGTAAAACCGGAGTCGCTCACCTCACCCACTTGGCAGGTTACCTTTTCGCCGGGATGTATTTAGGCTTACGTCTTAACAGAAACATTTTATCCATCCTTATGGGGAAGCGGTACTACGACGATTATTATTAAGTGAAAATCTTTTTTTTCCTTGTATCCCTTGTATCGATCCACGCCCAAACCTACTCTCCCGGTGTTCCCGATTTTCTCGAAGGGGAAATCCTGGCCCCCTTCGACCCGCCGGTTTGGCAGGATCCCGAAATGGAGGGGGGCCGTCCGGGCCAGGACGAGGTTACCCTCACAACACTGTTTGAAATTGCGAGAATTGTTTTCAGCTACATGGTCTACGGAGGCAGCCTCACCTACGTCCCCTCGGATCTGGCACGTGGCGTCGGCGAGGAAGTCAGGGCCATTCCTGCCCACGAAATACGCTGGGGTGACACGGCGCTTACACAACACCACAGATGGATTGACGAAGAAAATGGACAACTTGTGTCGGGATTCCGCTACACTTTAAGCGCCTCGCAGAAAAGAAACCTCGAACTCTGGCTAAGCGGCTCGCTTTCGGGGGCTGGAGCTACCGGGACGGCTCGGTGGGCGTACAAGGCCGGTGTTTATAGAGAATCCATGGAACAGGCGTTTAAGGAATCCTTGCGTGCCTGGCTCAGATTGCGGCATTACAATAAACCCAGGGAAATCAACGTCACATTCCGCCTGCGAAGCGTCCCGGTATTCCGCATAGAAGCAGGGGTTCTTCACACCCGTGTCAATATTCTTATGACAACCCCGGATGTGAGGGACTACAAGGAATTCTGAACAAAGATCAGATGAGCCAAGGCGCTGAGACCCCCGCCCAAAAGAATACCCACTAGAAGCTCGGCGGGGCTGTGCCCTACCATTTCAGAAAGGGGCTTGTCCTTGCCCTTTGTCAGTACATTGAGCCTGACGGTCATTTCCTGAACGTGGCCCCTTAGCCTCAAGGCATCAAAAATCACGATGGCTGAAAAGACAAAACTCACCGCAAAGAGTTCAGAAGCCCAGCCCGACCGAAACCCAACGGAAACCGAGAGGGCGGAGACAAAGGCGGAGTGGGCACTCGGCATTCCGCCTGGTGAAACGAGGTAGCGGAAATTGATTGCCCTATCTTTGATAGAATAGTAAACCAGTTTGAAAACCTGGCAGCTTACCTGGATGATACCTGCTGTCAGGAGAGCGACGGGTAAGCCCTCCATTACTCGAGGGCCTTTGTATCGACCGCCGTCTTTATTTTCTGGGCAAAAGCGTCAAAAGGTATAAGGTTTTCCTGGGCCCCGTTTCTTGTCCGAATGCTCACCAGGTTTCCTTCAGCCTCTTTACCCCCGACCACCAACATGTAGGGAACCTTGAGGTTTTGGGCGTTTCTGATTTTTGCGTTCATGCGGTCGTCGCCTAAGTCGGCGTCTACCCGGAACCCGAGGGCCTTCAGTTTCGCGGCTAGGTCTTTAGCGTACCCCTCGAAGGCGGCCGCTACTGGGATGACAACAGCCTGGACGGGTGCAATCCAAACAGGAAAGGCGCCGCCGTAGTGCTCGATTAAAACCCCGAAGAACCTTTCAAGCGAGCCCATCAGGGCACGGTGCACCATAAACGGGCGGTGTTCTTTACCGTCGGAATCGATGAAAGTCATATCAAAACGTTCAGGGAGGTTGAAGTCGAACTGGACCGTGCTCATCTGCCATTCCCGGCCTATGGCGTCCCTGACCTTGAGGTCGATCTTCGGACCGTAGAAGGCTCCCCCGCCCTCGTCCATCTCGTAAGCAATCCCCATTTTATCAGCGGCTCGGATAAGTGCAGCGGTGGCCTTATCCCAGTCTTCCTCGCGGCCGACTGCTTTCTCAGGTTTAGTGGCTATGTAAGCCTGGATGTCCGAAAACCCGAAGTCCGTCCACAAGCCGTAGGCGAATTTCAGAACATCTTCTATCTCGGATTCGGCCTGGTCCGGCGTGCAGAAAATATGCGCATCATCCTGGGTAAATCCCCTCACCCTCAAAAGCCCGTGCAGAACCCCGCTTTTCTCGTAACGGTAGACAGTGCCGAGTTCGGCCCAGCGGAAGGGAAGGTCGCGGTAGCTTCGCATGGCTGTCTTATAGATAAGGATATGGAAAGGACAGTTCATGGGTTTGGCGTAATAATCGCTCTTATCCATTTCCATGGGTTGGAACATATTTTCCTTGTAGAAACCCAGGTGGCCGCTCGTTTCCCAAAGCCAGCTTTTTCCGACGTGAGGGGTATAAACAATTTCGTACCCGGCTTCGGTGTGTTTCTTGCGCCAATAGTCCTCTATGGCCACACGCATTCTTGCGCCCTTAGGGTGCCAATAGATTAAACCAGGGCCGGCCTCTTCGTGCGTGCTGAAGAGATCGAGCTCTTTTCCTATACGCCTGTGATCGCGTTTCTCGACTTCAACTAAAAAGGCTTCGTAGTCCTTTAGCTGTTCGGCATTATGAAAAGCGTAGGCGTAAATTCGGGTGAGTTGGGGGCGCTTTTCATCGCCACGCCAATAGGCTCCTGCTATCCTGGCGAGTTTGAAACTCCCCGGGTCGATGGCCGACATGGAACCTACATGGGGTCCCCGGCAGAGATCAACAAAGGTACTGCTGCGAAACAAACTGATCTCTTCTTTAGAGTCAAGTTCGGAGAGGATCTCCAGTTTGTACTGCTGGTCGTGAAAAACTTTTTCTGCTTCTGCCTTGGTTACAACCTCGCGTATAAAGGAGGAGCCGGTAGCGAGGATGGAACGCATTTTTTCTTCGATAACCGGAAGGTCTTCGACCTTTAAAGCCCGGGGAAGCTGAAAGTCGTAGTAGAAACCATCTTCAACAGGAGGTCCTATTGCAACCTGGGTCTGAGGAAAAATTTCCATAACGGCCTCTGCCATCACGTGCGCCAAGGAATGCCTTTTCTGAAACAAATCCTGATCCTGGGAGAGTCGTTCTCTCGCCTTTTGAGTCATAGCCATGGAAATCAAGGTACATTTCCTACCTGGGAAAATCAAGTCCCCGAAATCTTCTACCCAAATCATAAATTAAGGTATAGAATAAAAAAAGCATGGTGAGTATTACTTCACAACTGGATTTTCTCACTTCTCTTGGTATTCTAGGTAGCCTTTTCTGGTTCCTGGGCCTTTGGCGGTTGAGAAAAAGTAAGGTTTCACCTTTAGTCATCGGACTTATACTCTTCAGCTTTTTTCAGGCCTTCTCTTTTTTCTTTCTTCTGCTTGACCTCTGGGTCCCCGATTTATTCCTCTTAGAACCCCTTTATTCTCTCAGTCTTTTTGTCCCTGGTCTTGTCTTTCTTTCAGCCCTTTCTTTTGCCGACCAAAGTAAAACTATCAGGCATTTTCTGTTTTCCCTATGGCCGCTTCTGGGATTTGTTTGTTTTTTTATTCCATTTTGGGTGTCGGTTATCGTTTTTTCCTTAGGGTACTATATAGGCTTTTTTCGACCGAATAGGTTCGCACAAGGAAAAATTGAATTAGGCTGTTCTCTCCGGCTCCGATGTCTCACCCTTTTTTTCCCGATATCAGCTTCCTTAAGGATATTTCTGGGATTCCACCATATTATCCCAATGGCTGTCGATATCTTTATTCTTTTTTCTGGACTGGTTCAGGCCTGGAATGTCATCTCCGAAAATCGACCAGTATCAAAAAAGGCATCCTTTTCAGAAAAATTTCTATCGGGGAAGCTCACTCCGTTTATATTCATCACTCTGGTTTTCGTGGTGTGGGGTCTTACAGAAGGTTTGGCGAGCCTTTCCATCCGAAGGTTGGAAACTCAGATGCTCGAGACCATAAAACTTGCATCCATCGTTCTGCCTCGTGATTTGGTTATCAAACTCACGGGTTCCCCGCTCGACGCCGGTACAACCGACTACATAGAACTCACCTCAGAACTCAGAAGGGTCAGAGACGGAATTCCCCTCATCCGCCGCCTATATATCCTCAAGCGAATCCTCGGTAAGGTGAGGGTTTTTGCGGACTCCGAACCTGCCTGGTCAAGCGGCTATATCAAACCAGGAACAGAGATCGATAATACCCTGGTACAAAGAGAAGAGGCTTTCAAATTTGGAAGCAGCGGCATTATGGGACTTACTACGAAAAATTCCAGTGATTGGTTATCGGTTCTGACACCGTACCGCCCCTACGATCATCTGACACTTGTTTTGGGTATGGATATCTTTCGCGGCGACTGGGAACAGGAAATCCGCCTCGCCCGTATTTTCCCTCTAAGTCTTGGCTTCCTCCTTCTTTTCATCACCGCAGCCTTTACTTATCTCATTAGGGAATCCTGGCTGGACCGTAAGCGCTATGAAGAATCGGAGTGGCACCTTAGGATGGCGACTGAAAGTGCCGAACTTACGCTCTGGTCATGGCCGCCTAAGCCTGACGGACCGGGAAATACATCGCCTTTGGGAATGCCGTCGAGCATTGGGGCCTGGCTGAGATCCATACCTCTTCCCTACAGGAAAAATGCAGCCAAAGTTTTCCGTGACCACACAAAAGGGCTGAGGCCGGACTTTGAGGCTCTTTTTCCCGTCGAAAGCCCTGAAGGTAAAATCCGGTGGATCTTCGACCGCGGTCGAATCCTAGAAAGAAGTCCCGATGGAAAACCATCCCGGATGGCAGGAACCCGTCTGGACATCACGGAAAGGCGTCAGGTTACCGAACGAGACAGGGAAACAGAACGAAGACTTTTAGCAGCCCAGAAGTGGGAAAGTCTAGGGCTTCTTGCCGGCGGTGTCGCCCATGACTTTAATAATCTCCTAGCAGCTGTTTTAGGGAATATCGAGATGGCCGAGATGGAACTTTTACAGGAACCGCACCAAGCCATTCAGTATCTCCAAGTTGCAACTAAAGCAGTCTTTAAAGCTTCGGATCTGACGAGGCAGATGTTGGCTTTTGCCGGCAGAAATAAATTCCGTCATGAAATCTTGGATTTCAACCATATTCTCAACGATAACTTCGATCTCCTCCGTTCGAGTCTTAGAAAAAATATTATTTTACTAAGGGAACTCGAAGAAGTTCCGCTTTTCGAGGGCGATCCTTCCCAGATCCAACAAATCGTGATGAACCTTGTTTTGAACGCCGGTGAGGCCCTGGGTACACAACCCGGGGAAATCCTCCTTGCCACCAGGGTTCAATTTTTTAGCCTAGCCGAACTAGAGGAAAACCTGGTTCAAGACTACCCCCGCCCGGGACTTTTTTTAACATTAAGGGTTAAGGACAATGGTCCGGGGATCGATCTTGATATCCAAAAAAAGCTCTTTGAACCTTTTTTCTCCACACGCTTTAACGGACGCGGACTCGGTTTGGCGGCGGTCCACGGCATCGTTCAATCCTACAACGGCATCATTTTCCTCCATTCTTTTCCAGGAAACGGAGCGGATTTCCTGGTTGGGTTCCCTCTCTCTTCCGAACGTCAAGCTACACAGGAAGACTTCCATACTTGAACCCTGTGCCTTTTTCAGGTATTCATTGATGTATGTTTATCATCCCTGCTATAGATCTTCTCGGAGGTAAAGCTGTCAGGCTCACCCAGGGTAACTACTCGAATTCCTCTGTCTTTTCCGTGAACCCTGTTGAGACCGCTGGAAATTTCTGGAAGGCCGGGGCGAAAAGACTCCATATAGTCGATCTCGATGCAGCGCGTTCCCAGGGACGAAACCGAGAAATCATTCAGGAAATCCGAAGGGTTTTTCCTGGAATTATTCAGGTGGGCGGTGGTATCCGATCCCCCCAGGATGCTGAAGAACTCTTGGGCTTGGGAATAGACAGACTAGTATTAGGCACCGTCCTTGTGACATCTCCCGATACAGTTAAAAATATGGTTCAAACTTTCGGAACAGTCTTCCTCGCCGGCATCGACGCTTTCGACGGACTTGTAAAAGTAAAAGGATGGGAGGAGGGAACTTCCCTCGCCGACGTCGACCTCGCAGCCCAGGTGGGGGAACTTGGATGTAGCGCCATCATCTATACAAATATCAGTAAGGACGGGACCCTCGAAGGTCCTGATCTTGAACGCACTCTAGCAGTAGGAAGAGCCAGCGGTCTTCCTGTTATACTTAGCGGTGGAGTGTCATGTTCTCAGGATATCGAACGCGCTGCAGCTGTTGATAAAGCTCCGGAAGGGGTTATCCTTGGGAAGGCCCTCTATACAGGTAGAGTCAACCTCCAAGACCTTATCCAACGTTATCCTGAAAACCAGAAGGTGCAGTGGTGAACGAGGGTATTATTCTTCCGCTGATCCTCACCCAAAAAGGATTGTCCATAGCTTTTCTCTTGACTAATAGAAAAGGTTTTGAAAAAAGTCTTGAAAACAAGGAAATTTGGTACATTCACCCCGTATCCAAGAGGCTGATTTCACTCGGAGACAGTCAAGATTGTTCCATGGTAGACTACGGCACCCATTATAGTGCCGAATGGCTTTTAAGTTTTCCGCCTGTCTGCGATTGGTCCACGAAAACCGAGGCTGTTTCCGGGAATCAAACGATTGGCACGGAATCGGGAAGTTCGGTCCTGGATGCCCTTACCAAAATGGTAAAAACACGCCGTCTTGAAATGCCTGAAGGCAGTTATACGACCCACCTCTTTCAAAAAGGCGAATCCAAGATCCGTAAAAAACTCGGAGAAGAGGCCGTTGAAATCATTTTAGCTACGACGGATGAGGAACTACTCAGCGAATCGGCCGATTTTTTTTACCACTTATTTGTTCTGCTGGAATTCCGACAATTAAACTATAAGAGTATACTTGAGGAGCTAAAGAGCCGCTTTAACACATGAACACTCCCCAAAAGAAAAACGAAAAATCACTTTCCCACATCCTTAAAAAGGATACTAAAAAGTTTCTGATACCGGCTGTAATAATTTTTACTTTAGCACATTTTTTCTTGAACTTTCTTTCCCACATCCGACTCTTGGAAAAATCACTTGACTCCTTACTTCATGCCCAAATAACTGCAATAGAAGGACTTTACAATGAAAAAATCCATGCGCTTATCGCATTAAAAGGAACTATTAACCGGAACATAACTTCTGATGATGAGCTCAATTCACAACTCAGTAATTTTCAACTCAGTAATTTAACTATTATAGACCCTACAGGGCGCGTTATTTCAAGCTCGGATAATACCATGATGGGGCGAGACTATTTTAATGAAATCCTCTTTTTAAGAGCCAAACCCGAGAACTTCATCCTACCTATTTCGTACGATAAAAATAGTAAAAAACTCACATCATCTATTGCAGTGCCCTTTAATTTCCCACAGGACCGAAATGGATTACTTCTTGGCGAGATTAATATATCGGAAATTTCATACTTTTTTTCTTCAACCCCGTGTTCATTTTCCTATAATTCTTATGTTTTCTCTCCTCCCCATTTTCTACTTCAACCAATTCCTGGTTTTTCCCAATGGAAAGACATTCCCGAATATTTCATCCAAAAAATTCAAAAAGTTTTTCTTCGACAGTCTTCGAAAGGGCTAAACCTCAACCCCAAGGGGTCTCTCGTGTACTCGGTAGCCTATTGGTATGAAACTTTAAACCTTGCTGTGTGGATAGAAGTCCCCATAATGCTTGAAGAATTTATCCACCCAGGGGATCTTTTCCTTCTTATGGGAATTATCCTTTTTTTTATTCTCTATTTTTATTTCCTTAATAAAAATATTCACACAAGGTTGAAAGGTGCTTTTTCGAAAATCGAAAAATATGTAGAAGACATCAATACAAGAAAAGCTATCCCCGTGTTTCCGCTTTCATCCATAGCTGAATTGGACTCCCTGGCCAGGAATATCGAATCTATCTATAAAAACCACTTTGAATCCAGGTCTTCGATTTTTACCAACGAAAGCTATTTTTCAAGGCTTGTCGAACACTCGTCGGATTATATCGTTGTCGCAGGTTTCGACGGGAAGATCGCCTACGCCAGTAGCAACCTGATGACCACTTTTCAGATCAAAGAAAGCGACATTCTTGGGATTTACATCTACAACTTTGTGAATTCCACCTCGGAGAAATGGTACGTCCGGGTGAATCAGTTGATGAATGGGGAACCTTTTTTGAAGGAAAAATACACAATTGAATTTAATGGTGTAAAAGTCATCTTGGATTCAAGGTTTAGCCTGTTGCCCGGTCTGCATAAAACCGAACCGCAAATTGTGATCAACGCACGAAATATCACCGAACAGGAACAGCTTATGCAAACCCTGGCCAAAAAAGATAAGATGACAAGCATCTTTCAATTCTCAGCGGGTGTTGCCCATGATTTCAGTAACCTTCTTATGGGAATGTTGGGGCATTTATCGCTTGCACAACTTATGCTTGAACAGGGGGAGGGAAAACCTCTTGAAGAAATCCAAAGTGTCCAAAAAGAAATGTTTCGGGCCAGAGAACTAATTACAAGTCTGATGTCGGTGTCCCGTGGTGGAATTTTTCATTTTGCCCCGCTCGACCTTCACTCGCTTATCTTGACTACGTGGGAACTCTTCTCGCCAAACAAACACCTTTTCCTTCAGTGGGACTGGAAGGAAAAACTTATGGCGGAGACGGACAAGGAAAAAACACTATCGGTCTTTGAGGAAATTTTCAACAACGCGGTGTATTTCATGGGCGGTCGCGGAATAATTTCTGTAACAGGTCAAATTGTGGAACGAACACCGCCTGCATCGAGTCACAAGGTCCATAAATGGATTCAAGTGTCGATAATCGATTGCGGACCGGGCATGAACGCCGAACAGCTCGCTCGAGTCTTCGAACCCTATTACTCGACGCGCGGCACCGGCAGGGGACTTGGATTAGCCATGGTCTATTCGGTCATGGAGGCTATGGGCGGATTTGTGGAAATTGACAGCAAGATAGGATTGGGTACCACGGTAATGCTCTATTTCAAGACTTCCTGATGAGAGCTTCCTGAACCTTTTCACCCATCTCAGCGGTTCCGATAACCTTATCCCCCTCCGAGGCTATATCTTTTGTTCGATAGCCCGCTTCCAACACCCTTTCGACCGCCGAGTGGACGGCGCGGTACACATCCGGTTGTCCGAAGGAATACTGGAACATCATTCCCATGGAGAGGATCTGGGCTATGGGATTCGCAATTCCTTTTCCAGCAATGTCGGGCGCAGAACCGCCCGAGGGTTCAAAGAGTCCAAAGGAACCATCCGCTAACGAGGCACTGGGCAACATACCCAGACTTCCTGCTACTGCGGCAGCTTCATCGGAAAGGATGTCCCCGAAGGTATTTTCACAAAGCAAAACGTCGAACTGGCGAGGTGCGCGTAAAAGTTGCATCGCAGCATTGTCCACGTACATGTGGCTGAGTTCCACATCAGGAAATTCCTGGCGCCCCATCTCGGTAACAACTTCACGCCAGAGCACCATAGTACTAAGCACGTTGGCCTTATCTATGCTGCAAAGTTTCTTCTTTCTCATGCGGGCGGATTCAAACCCGACCCTTGCTATCCGCTCGATCTCGGATTTCGTGTAGACCATCGTGTCGACGGCCCGGTCGCCTTCGCGCCCTTTGGGCTGTCCAAAATACAGACCCCCGGTTAATTCACGGATAACAAGAAGGTCGAAACCATCTTTTCCGATAATGTCCGGGCGAAGGGGCGACGCATCAACGAGCTGGGGAAAAATAATAGCGGGCCGAAGGTTAGCGTAGAGACCAAAGATTTTTCTTAACGGTAGGAGAGCACCCCTTTCCGGCTGTTCCTCGGGTGGGAGTTTGTCCCACTTGGGTCCACCGACAGAACCAAAAAGAATGGCGTCAGCCCATTTACAGGTTTCGAGAGTTGAATCTGGGAGAGCCTTCCCGTGGTTATCTATCGCAATGCCGCCGATATCGGCTGGTTTCCTTTCGGTTTTTATTTCAAAAACCGCCTCGACCCTATCCATGACTCCCAAAGCGGCCTTCATGACCTCGGGACCAATGCCGTCTCCGGCAAGTATTGCAACCTTCTTCATAGTTTCGAGCTTATTGATTCGGAACCTGTTTGTGAAGAGCCTTCTCCCTCTTCTTTAGAATGTAAGACCGCGGCGTAGACCCGATGCCTTCCCATTTCCTTAATGGTGATTTTTCCCATGGGCGAATTAAAAACATCTCCGACAAGCGGCATCTTACCAGCTAACTGGGTTAAATACCCGGAAAAGGTCGCCACACGTTCTAAACCAAGCGATAGTTTTGTAAATTCTTCAACCATGTGGATAGGTGTAAGTCCAAGGATCAGAGCTTCACCATTTTCCAAAGGTTGTATCATCTGTTCCTTGACAGTCTCGTCCTCGTCATAGATCTCGCCGAAGACTTCTTCAATAAGGTCCTCCCGTGTGACAACGCCCGCGAGTCCGCCGTATTCATCAAGAACAATAGCGATATTCTGGTTGGTCTTCTGAAAATCCAGCATCACCTGTCTGACTTTCCGGCTCTCGGGTACAAAAAAAGGTTCCTTCATCAATCGGTGCAGAGGCAGAGAAGGTTCCGTACTTAATACCGTCGAAATCAAATCCCTGAGAATAAGTATTCCAGTTATAGTTTCAGGGTGGTCTTTAAAGAGCGGGATTCGACTATAACCTTCTTCCATGGCTTGGGTCAAAGCCTCTTTAGCGTTCAGGTTTTGATTCATACAGAAAACATCTGTTCGATGGGTCATCACGGCTTTTACGGGTACATCTTGAATTCGGAAAACATTGCTGACAATTTTTTTCTGTTCGATTCCCAGCATACCGCGCTGCTCGGCAGCCTTCACCATCATAAGAATTCCCTCGAGGGTGATTTCACGTATACGCTTTCCCCCGGAAATTCTCACAACAAATTCCGCTATCCTCGAAAGGAGCCAGGAAAAGGGAAAGAAAAGATACATGAGAATGGCTAAGGGTATAGCTGCAAAAATAACGATAGGTTCATTTCTAGCTATTGCTACCTGCTTTGGGGTTACTTCCCCAAAAATTAAAACAAGCAGGGTGATCAGCCCGGTTCCAAAAGCAAGAAAATCTTCCGAAAAATAGAATAGGGTGATCCAAGTCGCGAGAACCGATGCACCGATATTCACCAAGTTATTGCCGATAAGCACAGTGGTGATCAACACATCCAATTGGTCGTGCAGCCTTGCGGCGAGCCTCAAGGTTGGATTTCTGCTATGGCTGAAACGCAGGACCTGGGTCGGCGTAAGGGAGGTGAAAGCCGTTTCCGACGCGGAGAAAAACGCCGATAGCACTAAAAGTAAACCAAAAAAAACTAAGGAAAGCTCCATACTTACGTTATTGTGGGATAAAGTTGGAAAAATCACAAGATAATACTGGCAAAAATTACGAAATCTGGTAAGATAAAAGAGTGAAAAACCAAATTCGCGTACTCTTATTTCTTTTTTTTCCGGCTTTTCTTTCAGCTCAATCCCCCTCATTCGACCTTGGTCCCTGGGCCGTAAGTCAGGATGACTCTCCGGAGTATTCAAGGCCCGACGTCGATGACTCCACCTGGGAACGCAAAGATACTCCTTTCTCTGTGTCTTCGGGCAGGGGGGAAAATAGCAGATGGTTTAGAACCCGTGTCTCACGTACCGATTTTCCTGTAGCCCAACCCTTTCTACTTCTTAAACGCATTGAAGCTACCGTCTCTGTTTATTTTAACGGAGTCGAGATCTACCGGGATGGTGAATTTCCCCCTGATTATCACTTCGGTACTGGAAAGTCCCACACGATTCGCCTTCCAGTTGAATTGTTTCAAGACGAAAATGTCATTGCAATACGGACTTTTCGGGATAGCGGTTCGTTCATCTTTCATACCAAACTTCTCTCCGATGAAAACGCCGCAAATTTTGAAAAATGGGTGATCACTTTTCTCAATGAAGACCTCTATTCGATCTTTGCCTTTATTAACCTTTTTATCGCCTTATACCTTTTCTTTATTTGGTTTTTTAATAAAAAGGATGTTTACAACTTTTGGTATGCAGTGACCAACTTCAGTTTTTATGTCTATTTTTTACGTATCGGCGACCAAATGGAATACATGCCATTCCTTCATTTTTCAGGATTCGCTAAAGGCTTTCTTTCCATTGCCTTCTTTTCCCTATTTGTCTTTTATACCTTACTTTTTAAAATGTGGCGTTCATCGAAATTACGCATTCCTCTGGGTGCCATTTCTTTACTGTTTTTTCTCTTGCTTTTTCTTTATACGCCTGATTATACGACCATAATGAAGAATTTCACCTTAAGTCTTATTCCTGGGCAGATCATCATCTTTATGATCATCACGATGGCTTTTATCTCATGGAGAAAGGGAAATAAGGAAGCAGGTATCATTCTTCTCGGTAGCGCCTGGGGTCTGGGTTTTGGAAGCCACGACATCATCATGATGGTCGGCGAAACGACACCTCCGGTGTGGCTGCAGGGTGTTGGCATCTTTGGATTTAATATTGCAATTTTTATTTACATCGCCTTTATGAACGCTAAAATCCAAAAAGACCTCTTTTTTTCCCGTTCGAGCCTCGAGTCTAGGCAGACCCAACTCAGCCAAACTTTTTCGGAAATAACAAACCTTTCCGACGATCTGACGAAAGCCATCTTAGCACTTCAATCCGCCATGGCCAGCGCCCAAAGCGTTATCAGCGGCTTCTCTAAAAACACAAGTACGATTGCCTACGCCATCCAGGACCAGAGCGCATACGCCCAACAGACTAGGGGAAACGTCGAGGAACTTCTTAAGAGCATCAAGTCGGTTTACAATGACATAGAAGGCCAAGGAACCCAGATTCAGGCGAGTGTTGAAGCGATGAATCAGATGTTTCAAAATATTGAAATTATTTCCGAAAACCTTGAGGCTACCTCTGTTTTTACAAAGAACCTCGCCGAAAACATTCAAAAAAGCAATTCTGCTGTCGAGATCAGCCGGAGATCCATGGAAAAGATCCGCCAGGGCAGTGAAAATATCAGCTCTATCGTTGAAACGGTTACCGAGCTCGCCGACAGAACCAACCTGCTTTCGATGAATGCAGGTATCGAAGCGGCGCACGCCGGTAACGCTGGAAAAGGATTTGCAGTCGTCGCCCAGGAAATTAAAAAACTGGCCGACTCTTCAAGTTCGCGAGCAAAAGAAATTGCCCTGCAGGTGAAAGATATTCTTCATAGTATCCAGCAAGGCGCATCTACAACACTTGAAGTGCAACAGATGCTCGCAAGTGTCCAGGAAAAAAGCTCGAGCTCAGCCGAGCAGGTCCAAACTATTTACAAGTCTATTCTCCAACAAAAAGCTTCAGGAGAGAAAATCAGCCAGGGTCTGATGATTCTTGAAAAATCCGGCGTAGCCATAAAAAAACAGTCGGATTCCCAATCAGAATCCAGTGCGGCTATTGGTACAAAAATCAACTCGCTCACCGAGGCGCTGATGGAAATTCAAGATAGGACCGACGAACTGGGGAAGGAAAATGACCACCTGGTCACTTCGGCGGAATCTTTGAGGGAAGTGGGTACCAAACTCACATCTGTGGTGGAAAAACTCAAAAATCTTATTACCGCAGAAGCGGGAGCCTAAATTTGAGACGAACGCTTTACTTTTGACTCTCGGGAATATTATTTTAAACCCGGGAGCTTAAATATGAAACGCACACTTTACTTTTACCTCTCGGGAATATTAATTTTACTCGGCGGTACCAAAATGGAAGCAGAAGAAATAGTACTTGGTGGCGGTTGTTTCTGGTGCCTTGAAGCCGTTTACGAAGAAATTCCCGGGGTTTTAGAAGTCGAGTCTGGGTACGCCGGCGGTGCGGTTGTGAATCCAAATTACGACCAGGTGAGTTCAGGAAGAACCGGACATGCGGAAGTCGTCAGGGTCAAATACGATCCTGCTATCATCACGGAAGAAAAGATCCTCGAGTGGTTTTGGAAAATGCACGACCCGACCACAATCAACAGACAGGGCGCCGACGTGGGCTCCCAGTACCGTTCCATTATTTTTTACAAGGACGCCGATCAAAGGACCAGAATTCTCACATCCATGCAGCTGGCCCAACAAACCCTTCCCAACCCTATTATCACCCAGGTTGTCCTTGCCACCACCTTTTATCCAGCAGAGGACTATCACCAAGATTACTTCAAAAACAATCCCGATGCGGGTTACTGCCGGGTGGTTATCGCTCCCAAACTCGATAAACTGAGATTAAGATAAGGCACTTGTTTCGGGATATCTGTTACTAGGAGCCTGTTGCGCTTGAGACCGCAGGAATTTACATGAGGTTGAACTGT
>DYOB01000212.1 GCA_020720765.1 Borreliella garinii | reverse complement strand
CTCGCTTTGCTCGGAATGACACCTGTTTTTTTTGATTCTCAGGATCTGCATTGGAGCCATGGCTTGCTAAGTTAATGACATTGAGGGTCAACTGTTAATTTATCTGTCCATAGGCGCTTGCAAACTCTTGAATGGAAATTTCATTAGATCCAGCTTGTAGCTTAATGGCAAATTTGGCGAGATCAAGTCCATCCACATCCCCATCCGCGTCCTGATCCACGGAAGAACCTCCAAAGTCAAAATTTACAACCGTGCTCCCGGCGCTTGATGTTACGGCAAGCGCCTGGTTCCCATAGGAAGTTCCCGATGAACTCCCATTCCACCAAAGAGACATGTCGTTTTGGGGATTATATGCCAAAACATACACAGGAGCCTGGGGCTCTAATCCAATGAGAGAGTAATAGCCGTTTTCATCGGTCATAGCATCTTGCATGAAACCCCAGGAGGCCGATGAGTACGCACTGATCCATGCATTGCCGATCGGTTGTCCATTCATGGTCACACGCCCCTGAATACCAAGGATCTCTTCTAAACTGAAATCAACTCCGGTTATATCACAACCATCAATCTGTGTTCCCATATTGGCGTTGGCGGCATTCCCATAATCACCAAGACCAAATATACCATCTTCGTTTTTATCCCAGAGTCCTCTAATATATTCAGTTTTTCCATTAGGGACATAAATAGTATACGGGCCAGGGGCATTCAGGTTTGTGGAAGCAACGAGATTGTCGTTGTATGGGAAGGGATCTTCAAATGCCATAATATAAATGCTTCCACCTGTCCAGGCTGGACAGGACACAACACCGGAAACAGGAACAACCATCGGTAGAACTTTATTCCAGTTTTCTTGGGTAAAATCCGGCAAAGTTCCTCCAATGGTTGGGGCAGGCATTGTGCAAGCAATAGGAAAGTTGGCTTTAAAATCAGGTAAATAGGAACTGAGGTCTATAGAACCAGCGAAAAAATTGCTTAGATCAAGATACAACTGATTATTTTCATCATCGTAATCAACATACTCCGCCCCATCCAATGATTCTTTGATATCAGCTAACATAATCCTCGATTCCCGTTCACTCGGGAGTGATTCATAATCAAAACTCACAAAATCGTCGTACTGGTCATCGAGTTCGTTTCTGATGAATGTTGAAGCGGCAAAATAGGCGTCAACCCCATTCTTCAAATCATCTTTTGCTGCAGGAAGATTGTGGGTGGCCAGGAGTTTAATAAAGTCGGGGTAATTTTCAAGTGTAGTGATTTCATGATTAAGATCGCCAATATCGAGGGTGTACTCATGCGAGTTAAGGATTTTTATCAGTGCGGAAATGCCGTAAAGACCGCTTCTAAATAGGGCCGCGTCACCGTAGTCAAGTTCAATTACTGTGTCCGCTCCAGTGTCACTCATTAAGAGTACCAAGTTAAACGTGTTGTCAAGTTTTCCCAGGTTTACAAGGGCTCCTTGTATCTCGGGAAGCAAGATCGAGTTAAGCACGTCTCTGATCTCATTTGGAGGTGGGGTATCTTCAGGCAGAATCTTATTCCCGTTTTCATTACGGGTTATGTCTGCTGTCCACGACAAAGGATTTCTTCCATCCGCAGTAATTCCAAAACCGTCAAGCAGGCTGTTAAAATCCTGATTATTCGATAGAATCGTAATCCGTGAAAAAGCGTAAAAGAAATTGGCTGCCTGGTGATTGGGAGCTTCGCCAAGTGCCTGACTAAACTTGGCATGTGCCAGTTGTACATCTTTGTCAATAAATAGATGCGATACCCCTTCATTAACCAATACAGCAGGGTCGGCGTAACAACTGCCGGACGGCAGAAAAACTGTCGCAAAAAAAAGAAAGAAAAGGGGCAAACATAAACTCATCTGTCTTGTAGCTCTCATGAAATACATCCTCCATTTTAATTTGAACAATATATAAAACTGCATCAATAGCTATTTGAAAACACATAAAAATACATCCAGAATTATTTATGAAGTTTTGTCTGATTACCGGGTAATGAATCTCTTGGTTGTCTGTCTTCTTCGAGTACGCTAAGAAAGGTATCAGACTTGAGGTTTTCCCCTTGTTTTTCGGAGAGAAGGTAATTTCCATCTACTTCCACAGTATTTCCGTTCCATTTGAGACTGGAGCAACGGAGGATCTTGCCAGTGGGCGGTGAAACTGAAACCGTAACGTTTCCCGTGAGAACCAGCGATTGACCGGTTGAGTCAAGAGATGCTTCCGATGAATGAAAAACTGAAAAGACATCCCCTTCAGCATGGACAGTTGCGGTAAATTCCCGAATGGCAAATCGTTTAAGCGATTTTGCCTGAAGTTGATCAAGCAGGGGGCGAAGAATAACCTCCGCATCCCGCGTATCAGTACCAATCAAGTAAAAATCCAACGATACTTTTTCAAGAAGCGCATCTCGCATGAAGGCAAGACGAAAATGACCTGACTTAGCCTTTTTAACACTTAGGCGTTCCGCACTTAAAGCCCATACCCTCCTCTGCCCATCAAAATGATTAAGCTTAAGGCCATCAATCTGCATTGATTCATTGGAATTAAGCCCGACAATTTTATTCCTGGCAGGCGGTTCATTTTTTGTTGCAGGTATAAATAGCTGCCGAGCAATCCACAACACCAAACTTAGAAAAAAAATGGTGGTACACGCCAGAATTGCAAACTTAATTATTCTGTTGAGCCTTTGATTTGAAGTAATGAGCAGTATCATATCCTTCTATCTTACAACAAGAAATTCCACCTTCTCCTTTTCAATATGTTTAACCAGAGTTCGTACCATATTGAGAGGTTTCTTTGCAATATTTTACAATTAACATCTCGGAATGTAAGTAATTTACTAAGCAATAGTTGCGCCAACTGAACTGAACCCCATCGATATCTGCAATTTACCAATAATAACAATATGTTTCATGATATCATATAGCAATGGTTAAATTTTCCGACTTTTCGGATTTTTTCTGATTTACCTTTGCTTGCTTATAACTTGTCGCGCTATCAATATTAAATAAAATTGATCCACCGATTATATAAATAAACGCATAAACAATTAGTTAACAAAAAAAACGGATTGGTAACGCTATTCTTATGAGTACCTTTTAATGATCATATTTTTACTTTCCGAATTTCCGGAAAAATGCAAAAATTCGGAAAAAAAACCATAGGGGGATAATTGACA
>DYOB01000211.1 GCA_020720765.1 Borreliella garinii | reverse complement strand
T
The DNA here is from genome assembly GCA_020720765.1 of Borreliella garinii. Lineage (GTDB taxonomy): Bacteria > Spirochaetota > Spirochaetia > JABEVK01 > JABEVK01 > DYOB01. The sequence goes on along the minus strand of DYOB01000211.1, from coordinate 3,194 downwards.
GTTTCTTCCAACATAATTTGTCCTGATTTCTCGACTTTCTGCTGATTTCTTTGTCCTAAATTTGTTGGGGTATTTGGCCGATGATAATTCATAAGTATCCAAGTATCCATCTCGGAGCTCCTCGGACGCTCTCAATATAACTTCACGTACTTCGTGAGTCAAGTCCATGCATTTCTGTCGGCCCAACTTTGTCCTCTTTGCGGGCAAAACCATAGTCCATCAATTCATGATTTCAGGCCTAGAATTCTTCTTACCAAAGTCTTTTTTGAATTCAAATTCACGATTTTACGCATCATCTGCCACGATTGCAAAGCTCTCCGTAAACAGACTGGTGATGCAATCCAGTATACCCTGACCATTCTGCCACCTTTTATCGGACCTTATGCTAGAATAGCCGTAGGAACACTTTTTAAGGCGTTCTCGCACTTGGCAAAAGGAGCATCACCCGACATTGTCGCAGGTCTGGTTTCCAGGGCTGCGGATACCCGGCCACTCAACAGATACCTCTCCCGGTTTCTCCAACGTGCACCTGCCTGGACTCTTCACCTTTGCCAATGGCTCATCCAATCAGGAGTTGCTTTGCCATCTCCTGAACTTCTCAATCTCGGAAGAAAAAAAACGAGCATTACTGATCTCTGGAATATCTTCGACACCTTGGCAAAACGCTTCTGCCAGAACCATGAAAAATCGAATCCCGACACCATCATCCTTCTTGGTTTCCAAACTATCTTCGTCCATGCCAGACTCTCGTATGCCGGCATGGATCTCGGTCCCTGAACTCCACCAAAAATGGAGTGAACAAAGGTCTCCCCAAGAGTATATTCCATCACAAATATAATACTCAAGGAGACCAAAACATGAATAGTCTTGTTAAAGTGAAGCCTGTCAATGATATTTTCGACCTCTCACCGGAAAAACTAAAGGACGCACAGGCGAAATACATCCTACTCGAACCTCTTCTCTCAAATTACCTCTCTCCTAAAGAACGGGCGAATGTCTTTAACGATGCCGCCATGACCGCAGGAGTATCCCACAGGACCATCTGCAGATGGCTCAGAAAACTGAAAAGTCTTGGTATGCATTCTCTTCCCCGCAAGGTGCGGAAGGATTTTAGAATAGCCCGGACGATCCCCGATCATGTGATGCAACGCCTTAAACATTTACTTTCGGAAAATCCAGACCGCTCGCTCACAATGGCGTTGGCTGTTATGCGAGAAGAACCGGAATTTCCGCTCGATTTTTCAAAGATCTCATACTCGACGTTTTATCACAGACTCAAAGCCATGGGGTTCTCGCTTACTGGCCGTGACAAAGAAAATGAAAAACGGACTTATCACCGGTTTGAGGCTCTATTTCCAAACCATCTTTGGCAGGGCGATGCACGCATGGGGATTCCACTTCCCAATCCTGAAAAACCGGATAAGACAAGGCTGACGCATCTCTTTGCCTGGGTCGATGATTTTTCACGGAAAGTGATGCACGCACGTTACTACTGGGACGAAAAACTTCCGCGCATGGAGGACTGTTTTCGCAATGCCGTACTCAGCTGGGGAATCCCGGAAAGGCTCTACTGCGACAACGGTTCCGTTTACATTGCACACCAGTTCACGATGCTCCTTGACTCACTTGGAGTCCGAAAGATCCATCATCCGCCATACCAAGCGTGGTGCAAAGGGAAAATAGAGGCGTTCATGAAGACACTTCTGCGTTTCCAGTCCGAAGCTCGGCAAGCAGGTTTCAAAACGATTGAGGAGCTCAATCAATCTCTTATCGCCTGGATCGAGATCGAGTACAACAACAAGATCCATTCATCCACGGGAGAAACCCCAAACGACCGGTTCAGAAATGGATCCGAAAAAAAACCGTTGCGCCGTGTCCAGGATCTTGACCAGTTCAATTCTCTCTTCTTTTTCCGCGAAGAGCGAGTCATTGACAAATCAGGATATATTCGGTTCAACGCGAATCTATATAAGACACCGCTCATGCCAGGTGAGATTGTCGTTATCCGTTTCGACCCCTTTAATATTTCCCAGATAGCCGTATTTCAGAACGACAAACCTGTCGGTATTGTTACGGCCACAAAACTTAACCAGGACAGATATGCAAAAATGCCGGAATCCATCCCGCACTCATGCCAGGAGGTCTCCGAGAGCGCACAACGGTATTTTGAACGTATCAGGGAAAAACATCTAGAAACAACCCGTAAGAATGCAGACTCCATCTCGTTCTCGGGAATCATCAAGGAGAAACAGGATGAATGACACAACAATCGAATCAAGGATCCGAGATCATTTTGGACTTTCACGTCTTCCTTTCTCAAAAAATACCGGACCAACACAGATTTTCCGATCGCGTCAGATCGAGGAGGTTTCAGCACGGCTAAGTCTTGCCGCACAAAACGAGGATATTGCGCTTCTCACAGGACCTGTTGGAAGTGGAAAATCATCAGCACTTCGTCTCTTTGCGCAATCACTCGACTCGACGCGTTTTCGTCTGGTTTATATTCCAGCTTATCCGTACAAGATCGGGGAGATCGCAAAGCTGATACTCTCCGGACTTCAGGTTCAACCTCCAGCACACGGATCAAAAGCACTTAGACTTCTTGATCAGACTGTCATTGAGTTGAGCCGTGACAAAGGAATCAAGCCAGTGATCGTCATTGATGAGGCGCAAGAGTTACCTTTGCTTACGCTCCAGACTTTGAAAAATCTTGTGAACTTCGATATGGATTCAGCTTCTCGGCTTACTCTCATACTTTGCGGCCAAAAAGAGCTTGCACCAATTTTGGATTCTGTTGCGTTGGAATCACTGTATAGGCGTATAAAAATAATCTGTGAGATGAGTGCGTTATCGCTGGAGGATACATCAAAATATATCCGACACCAGATGAAACTATGTGGTGTGGAGAAGGCAATTTTTACAGATGAATGCGTCGCACAGATATTCTCGATGTCACAAGGACTGATGAGTCAAATCAATGTGGCTTGTTTCCGGTTGATCGTGTTGGCAGTATCGGAGGGGAAGGACATCATCGAACCGTCAATGATTGAACGAGTGGGTTCGATTCGACAGAATAAAATCTGATTACTAGTGAGATGGCCGGACAGTTTCAGTTGGAGACTCCGGCCATTTTCATCCGCAAAGGGATGTCAAATAACTCGACTGAGGGGTGTCAGAGAGCGTTGGAGGAAACA
>DYOB01000210.1 GCA_020720765.1 Borreliella garinii | reverse complement strand
AAGGATCGTATCGAATTCAGTATGGTCTCCGGTTCGGGCAATACAAACAATTATTTTACGTCAAAGGGTCTGTCTCTGTTGACCACCGCTGTTGTGTACGGTGCCAATGCCAGCGGAAAAAGCAATGTCATGCGGGCTTTTGACTACATGAAGTCAATGGTGCTTAACCAGCCCAAGATCCTCCAGTCCACCGACAAGATTCCGTATGACCCCCATCGCCTTTCCATTGAAACCATGGACGCTTCAGGTTCGTTCGAGATGGTGTTCATCGTTGAAGGAATTAAATACCGTTATGGGTTTGAGGTTGATTCCACAACCGTGTACGCCGAGTGGCTCTTTGCCGACGAGAAAGGCAAAGAGGCCAGGCTGTTCTTCCGCGACACGGAGGAAGCTGAATTGTACTGTAATCCGGACCGTTTCAAGGAAGGCAAGGGGATAAAGGTTCTGCCCAACAGCCTGTTCTTGTGGCGTTGCGACCAGGAGGGAGGCCCCATATCCCGCACGATCCTGGGCTGGTTCCAGAATCTCAATATATTGAACGGCATGCAGGCATCAGCCTACCTGGGATATTCCATCCAGCAACTGAAACAGCAAAGTTTCCGGGACCAGATGATGAAGCTCATCCAGGCCGCCGACCTGGGGATACGCGATCTGTCGGTGGAAGAACACGATATGGCCCGAACCGATATTGACGCGATGCCCTTGCCGGCGGAGCTGCGCGAGCAATTGCGGTTGGCTGAGTCACCCCTCAAGAAGGTTGGCTTAAGCGCCAGCCACCAGCGATTCGACTCAGCAAACAATGTCGTCGGTACCACCGAGTTTGATTTTGCCCGCGACGAATCGGAAGGTACCAAAAAGTATTTCTGCCTTTCAGCGCCAATTATCGATACCCTTTTACATGGCCGGATTCTGGTGATCGACGAACTTGATGCCAGCCTGCACCCTATGCTGACCAGGGCCTTGGTCAAGCTCTTCAATGATCCGGCGAGCAATCCCGGGCATGCCCAGTTGATCTTTGCCACCCATGATACAAACCTGCTTGATCAAAGCCTGTTTCATAAATCCCAGATCTGGTTTGCAGAAAAAGACGCCCAAGGCGCATCTCACGTGCATTCTCTGGCGGAATATAAAAACGTACGCCCCAGCGACAATATAGAAAAGCACTATATTCAAGGGAAATTTGGGGCTATCCCTTATTTGGGCGAGTTTAGCATAGGGGCCGATTGATGGCTCGACGTCAGGACGACTCCACCCGTCAGGCACGCGGACGGTTCCAGAACCATAGCCGGCGCCGGGAAAAAATGCTGGATCAGCGATTGCTGTTGATCATCGCCGGTGAGGGAGAAAAGACCGAACGCTTGTATACGGGATTACATTCAAGGACTTTGACCATCGCTGGATCGTCATAGACCGCGAAGCGGAACGCACGAACGGCGGTGGGCACACCCTGGAAGATTTTAACACCGCGCTGCAACAAGCGGCGAGCAGCAAGCCACGGATACAGGTTGCCTGGTCAAATCCCTGTTTTGAACTCTGGTACCTCCTACATTTCCGCTGTCAGAGCACCGGTACAGACCGGGACATCATCAAAGCGCAATTGTCCACGGAGCTCGGCTTCATGTATGATAAGGGGGCACCCCATCTGTTTGACATAACCAGAGCAAAGCTTGGCGACGCGATGAGAAACGCCAAACGCTTGCATTCAAGCTTCCAAGCCCAGAGATCTTCAGCTGATCAATCCAACCCCTGTACCACGGTCTACCAATTGGTAGAGGAACTTCAGAACCTGGGAGGCGGGCAATGAAAAATATTCATGCTGTTTTCCCGGACATTCAATTTGTCAATCTTCTTTGATCTGAGCTGAGAGAGGTCCACATGATCGAGAGCCGAAGCATACTGAAAAATAGACTGGCCAAACTGGAAAAGCACTTCAGCGCGATCCGCGAGTTTGGCGCGCTCATTGTTGCTATGGCTGCCGAAAAGAATATATATGAACCTGATATATATTCATCTCTGAAGACTGAAGAACGGGCGGTCCTTGAGGCGTACCTCAAACGGTTTTCATCCATACAGGATTATCTGGGGTCAAAAATATTCCCGCTTTTGCTGGATGTTCGGGGTATCGGTACAGATAAAATGAGCGAGGTTCTCGATCGGATCGAGAAGGAAGAAATAATAGATAGTCTTGACCAGTGGCTTGAGATGCGAGAAATCCGGAATGAACTGGAGCATGATTATCCGGATGAGCTGTCCGACGCCTTGGGTGACATGAAGTATTGCGTTGAGCATCTTGGCGTTCTGGAAACCTATTATGCCAACGTAGTGCGTTTCGTTGAAGGTTACCTCTAATGCGGTTGCCCGGGAGGATCAGGTCCCAGATTCTGCCGGCGTTGCGGGCCCGGTTCGGCGATGTTCCGGTATACCTGTTCGGCAGCCGTGCCGACGACACAAAAAAAGGTGGCGATATCGATCTGGCCATAGCGACGGACATGGAACGGAATGAATTCCGGACCAGAAAGATACAATTCCTGGTCGCCATGACCAGAAGGAACCTTGAGGTACGGATAGATGTGGTTCAGCTCGGCAGTCGGACGGACGCCTTGCTGAAAAGGGAAATACTGGATTCCGGCGTACTGCTCGCGTGAACGTCCGGGTGTAAAGGCTCCCCGCAGCCTTGAAGAGCGTTATAAGAACGAAGAAAGTCCCGCGCAAAGGCGCGGATACGCAGAGAACTACCAGCAGATAAACAAAGAGGATTAGAGAACAAGAGACAGGAAAGAGAAATAGAGAAAAGGATGCATACGAAGGCAGGGAGAATAAACAAAGACTTGTATATGTTACACAATCGTACTGTTTTTCTGGGTGAACAAAAAGTAGGCATATTGCAAAAAATAACCAAAGTTGAACTTGAGCTGGACGATATAATGATCTTATCGATGTTTGCTTCATTTGAACGTGAATTAAGGTCGTCTATTCAAGCAATTATTGACAGCAATACAAATAAAATCAATGAAACATTAACAAAATTGGTTTCATTAACTACGGAGTCGATAGAAAGATGGACCATTGCCGATATGATAGATGCTCTTGAGGATTTTACCGCTCCGCTTACGTCCTTTCGTTCCGCTGCTCGCTGACCTGGTTGTGTGAGCGAGACTGTGATATAGCCCATGGCTGGCAGTTGCAGGATTGCGTAAAAGAGATGAATCGCAGGAGAGAGG
>DYOB01000209.1 GCA_020720765.1 Borreliella garinii | reverse complement strand
TTATGATGGTTCCATACCTAGTGGTGAGACGGGACAAGTTTATGTGTTTAAGGAATTTTCTGCAACAACAGTTCAATTAAGAAACCTACTCAGGCGAGTGGCCCAATTGGACATATTAAAAAACTCGAGTTCACTTACTGACTGGTTTTTGCCAACACGAATACCAAAAAGTTGGATGAAGAAAATATTCAATTTTGAACCCGAACCGCAAAATGAGTATTATGCAGCATTTGTTGAAAACTGGAATAGAGTTTTTGAGTTTTATGATATCAGACCAGGGGAAGCATCTTTAGCAATTAAGAATAAAGGAAGAGACCTTATTGGTATTTCCAATTCTATCAGCAATATTGAAGAAAGTTCCATTTATTTATTAAAGCAGGCTTTGTCATACTTGGAAAACCTGGATCCTTCAATCGGTTCTTTAACTGATAATGCAATTTTAGGTGCAAGAGATGTAGATGGCAGTCATGTTTTCTTAAACGAATCAGGTAGTGGTACTTTTGAGACAGCCGGCCAAAGCCGGATTGGCCATATTATTGACAAATGGGAGAATTTTTCAGGACTTCCTTATCCAAAAATTTGGGGGGCAACGAGCGAGCGGGGAATTCTTCTCTCTATGGATACGACAATTACTGATGCATCCCTGCTTTACACCCGCTTGCAGGAAGATAGTTGGAAAATAGAGCGCTATTCCGATGATACACCCATCGACGTTACGGAAGAATACACGATAAATATAGGTGATGAGTCCCTTTCAATATACTCAAAAACCAGGCCGAATGAATCCTGGATATTGGGAGAAGCAACCGCTCCAGATGAAATACCAGGTTTTCTCTATAGAGATGCTATGGCAGAGCGGTTGTTGGGGCCTTTTGAAAAAACCGAATTTGAGACAAAATTTCTGAATATGCTAGAACCAACTTATAAAGATCTCATAAATAGCAAATATCATTTAGTTGTTAATTCTTATGTTCCCAAGGAAGGCTGGCTCGATGGGGATATTGACATAATACTCGGGCTTATGGCTATTTCAAATTTTTTGGGTAATTACAAATATGAAATTGCTACTGATACTTATCAATTCATTCAAGGTCGAAATGTATTAGATTCGGCATCGGAGCTATGGGAATTTGGCTTATATGTTCCGAGCACCTACCGACACCAAATAAAAAGGAACTCAAGTACTTTATTCACAACCTATCGCGCAGCTGAAAACAATGACCCTATTCTTTGGACGCCCGATCTTGAAAATGGCACTATAAAGAAAACCACAAGCGACAGAGAATATGGATTTATTAATGTGGTTCGTCTAAATAGCGAAGGAGTATCTCAACTTATTAGAGTTGCCATTCCTGATGCCGATGCTGAAAGAGATTTCGGTGGAACACCCTTGGTTAAAAAATTTGAAGAAATAATAAGTATAGCAAGAAACGATACAGAAGCAACTTCGCTACGGCGCTCCTTAAATGCACAGCAACCTTTTGACGGTGGAAAGAATGGATGGTTCTACGGGCTTTGGAATGGAAACCTAACTTGGAATATTTCTGACCTTGGTAGAGACCTCGATGACCCTGCTGGTTCCCAAGCTGGAAATACATATAAATATACCTATAGTAGTCCCCTCGTTTACTATGATCCTTTGGATCCGCCTGATGGGTTTGAAAAACCGAGTGATACGGTCTTCGATGAAAAGGAAGAAGGTATTTGGTTTCAAGGTGAACCCTTTTATGTTTACAATCGTGTTGATCATTTGAGTATGGTACCATCATCTGAACCCGGTGTTTATGAGCCGCATGTAAAGATCCAAGGCAGCTACATTAGAGGTGCCGTGATAGTACCATATAGAGTCTGCGGTGATAATATTCGACGGACCACTTACAATGGAGAAAGAGGCAGCACCGGAATAGGGGATTACATCCGAAAAAGCGGCAGTCAATCTATTTCGGGTGGCGCAACAACACCTATTGGCGGACTAAGTGTGAGCCACGGATGGTCCATCAATGATATCGACCTAATAGATTTAAACGGAGATAGAAGGCCGGACCAGCTTAAAACAACCTTTAATGGTCTCTCCTATTCTGGCATCAATATTAGCTACCAGGACGGCAACGGAGGTTTTCAACCCGATGTAAATTTGGGTAGCGATATGGCTACCCGTGTGATCGGAACGACCTCGATAAGCCTTTCTGGAGGGATGTCGGAAGGAAATAGGTTTCTCCCTTCTGGCGTATTAATGACTGAAAATGGATATCAAATTGAGAGCTGGACTAGAGGCGAGATTTTTTCCGCTTCATTGGATGCTTCCTTAACGTTTGGGGTTACGGAGAATGATTTGATTGACCTGAATGGTGATGGATTAATTGATGTCGTCACGAAAGATCTCCACGACAGGATAGGTATCCAGTACAATTTGGGCGGCAGGCTGGGAAGTAAACAGAATATTTCTTTTGGATATGACGAGCTGAATAAACCAGGCGATGGTCGCCTTCCTGAAGTTTCACAGAGAGTTTTTGATACTGTTAAAGTGAGCGAATATTCTGGCATAGAATATAATTACACACTGGGGAGAAGTGCTTCCATTGGTGGCGCTTTTGGGCCTATTGGAGGAAATGCGTCAATAAGCATGAACATCAACCGTGTCCAAAAGCAAATGATGGATATCAACGGCGACGGACTTCCGGATGAAGTCATCAAACGTGTTACCGATGAATATTACCTAGTGAGGTTGAATTTAGGCGATTCTTTCAGTGACCAATTTCAAATGAATGGTGGCGCCTGGCTTGATAGTCATGGAGTGCATGTTGATATTAACAACCTACTAATAGAATCCATGAAACAATTCTGGAGTTTCCTCAGTAGGGATAGTTTCCCTGAAACTAAATGGAATGAAATCACAGGTAGCCCCGGAGCGTCGCTTAACTGGGGAAATTACCTGAATGTATTAGGGCCAGGAGATGTTCTTGGTTTTAGTGGCGGTATGACAATAAGTGGCGGACCTGCTTTTGAAATTCCTCTTTTCTGGTTCCCATTTACAAATCTTTATTTGTTCTTAACTATTGCAGGTAACGCGAGCATGTCCTTCAATAACACCTCACTCCAAATGATGGACATGAATGGAGACGGCCTTCCTGACCATGTTCTCAAGAATGGTTCCTATATCGCCAATGAGGTTCTTTATAAAGAAAACGCCCTGGCCCGCGTGGGACAACTCCAAGAAATCCACACCCCGCAAGGCAG
>DYOB01000005.1 GCA_020720765.1 Borreliella garinii | reverse complement strand
TATTCTGTTGCCCATGGCGACACGATACAAAAGCATTCGTTACGACCGGGCTGTGGAATTGGAGAAGGAACTCTACAAAAAGCAAAAGGGTACCGTCGAACCTGTGTTTGGAATCATCAAACAGGTCTTGGGCTTCCGGCAGTTTTTGCTTCGTGGGTTAAGGAAAGTCAATTTGGAGTGGCAGTTGGTGAGCTGTGCTTATAACCTTAAAAGATTGGCGGTTTTGGTCAGATAAAGGGTAGAAAAGGCACTCTTTCAGGCTTTTTGACACAGACCAGGGTTTCCGGGCGCCCAGAACACCTCATCCATCGGGCCAGAGCCCAGCTATGGCCCTCAGTCTTCGGCACTCTGTGCATCCCGGCTCCCCGGTCCTGTGTCAAAATCTCAAGTGCGACAGGCTCCTAATAAAGAGTCAAACATCCTGTTATTTATTTCACAGGATGTCTTGACTGCTTCAGTTTTCCTTCGTATTCTCACCCTGTGCTTGGAAAAAAACTTCCACCAGCTGTCCGGGACAGGCTGACACGGTTATACCTACTGAGTCTGGATTCAGAAAACTTAGGGAGTATGAGTTCCAAACTCATAGCTCGTTGGCTTGAGACGAGTCCTGAACTCGTGCGAAGGGATTTGACGTTCGTGGGCCGTGGAAAGCCCGGCGCTGTTTGGACTATGGAGGAATTGACCCGAAGCCTGAAATCCTTTCTTGGTCTTAACCAAAGCGTTCCGGCAGCCCTTGTAGGTCTCGAGGAATGGGTGGTCAATCTGGTTCTTGGAAAAGGTCCCCTGATGAACGGTCTGGATATCAAGGTTGGTTTCGACAGCAGGACTAACCGCCTGGAAACCTCGAACCTGGATATCCCGCTTTTTCCGAGCACGGAGATACCCCAAAGGGTCGCCGAGTATGGACTGCGAGCTGCGATTCTTGCCACCTCGGCGTCTAACGCAGCACGGCAGCTTGAGCGTTTGGTTTTGGGCGGTGTTAAGGGAGTTTTAAATCTTACGACAGCGGTATTAAAACCGCCGAAAGGTGTCGTTCTTGTGAACGGCGGAATTCAAGGAATGTGGTGCATCCTTGCCGGGCGGCTGGCAGAGATGACCGAAGGAGAGAATCATGAGCCGGGTATTTAATTTTGCAGCTGGGCCTGCTGTCCTGCCGGAACCTGTTCTGAAACAGGCTGCCGAAGAAATGCTGGACCAGGGGGGAAGCGGTCAAAGCGTTATGGAGATGAGCCACCGTTCCAAACACTTTGAGAAAATCATCCAGGATGCCGAGGCCCTTGTAAGGACCAATATGGAAATCCCGGAAGACTATGAGGTGCTCTTTCTCCAAGGCGGAGCCAGCCTTCAGTTCACCATGATTCCTTTGAACTATCTCACGGGTTCGAAGAAGGCCGATTTCACGCTCACCGGTGCTTGGGCTCAAAAAGCCATCGAAGAAGTGAACCGTCTTGGAAAAGCCAACGTCGTGGGTTCATCCAAGGATAAAAAATTCAGCTACCTTCCCGAAATCGCCAACACAGATCCCGAAGCTGATTATTTCCACATCACTTATAACAACACGATCGAAGGTACCCAGTACCATACTCTCCCGAATACCGGGAAGATTCCTTTAATAGCCGATATCAGTTCGGGAATTCTTTCCGAACCTCTCGACATTAAGAAGTTTTCGCTGGTCTACGCCGGGGCCCAGAAAAATATCGGCCCTTCGGGATTGACTCTGGTGGTCCTTAAAAAAGACTACCTTGAAAAGGCACCAGCTAAAGAGACCCTGCCTCCCATGCTGAGCTACAAGCTGATGGCGGAAAATAAGAGCCTCTACAACACTCCCCCATGCTACAGTATTTATATTTTTAAATTGGTGCAGGAATGGATTCGCGAAATGGGCGGAGCCTCTGTCCTGTATAAGGCAAACCAGGAAAAAGCTCAAATGCTCTACAGTTTTCTCGACTCGAGCAAGTTTTTCTACAGCCCGGTCCGGGTTGAAGATAGAAGTTTGATGAATGTGCCTTTTATCACAAGAATCGAGGATGCTGAAAAGGCCGAAACGATGAATAAAAACTTCGTTAAGGAAGCCGACGCTGCGGGGCTGGTGAATTTAGCCGGTCACAGAAGTGTCGGCGGTATGCGCGCCAGTATTTATAACGCCATGCCTAAGGCCGGCGTGGAGAAGCTCGTTGAGTTTCTTAGAGATTTTGAAAAAAAGAACGGATAAGGAGTAACTATGTTTGCCATTCAAACACTCAATAAAATCGCCGCTTGCGGGCTCGAAAGACTTCCCAGAGAGACCTACGAAACCGCAACGGATATTCAAAACCCCGCGGGCATCCTGGTACGAAGCCAGGAAATGCACGCCATGAAACTTCCCGATTCCCTGCTGGCTGTAGCCCGTGCGGGTGCGGGTACCAACAACATCCCCATACCTCAGTGCACTGAAAAAGGAATCGTAGTTTTTAACACTCCCGGCGCGAACGCCAACGGTGTAAAAGAACTTGTCATTGCCGCCATGCTCCTTTCCTCGAGAAAGATCACGGAAGGCATGGCGTGGACCCAGTCCTTAAAGGGAAAGGGCGATGAAGTTCCCGGACTTGTGGAAAAAGGCAAAGCCGAATTTGTCGGTCCCGAACTCCAAGGAAAAACCCTCGGCGTTATAGGTCTCGGCGCCATCGGCGTTATGGTAGCCAATGCAGCTACAGCACTTGGTATGAAAGTTTTAGGTTACGACCCCTACATCAGCGTCGAAGGTGCCTGGAAACTCAGCCGCGATGTTGTTAAAGCAGCTAGTCTCGATACTCTGGCGGCGGAGAGCGACTATATCACCATCCATGTACCTCTGACACCCGAAACGAAAAGCCTTTTTAATAAAGAGCGCCTTGCACGTACCAAGAAAAATGCCCGCATTATCAATTTCAGCCGTTCGGGTCTTGTGGACAATGTTGCTGTGAAGGAAGAAATCTCTTCAGGACGCCTGAGTGCCTACATCACAGATTTTCCCGAAGAAGAACTCTTAGGCGTACCTGGAGTTATCTGCATTCCCCACCTTGGAGCAAGCACCCCGGAGAGCGAAGATAATTGCGCCATTATGGCCGCCGATGAAATGCGTGAATACTTAGAGCGTGGAAATATTAAGAACTCAGTCAATTTCCCCGACTGTGAGATGGCCCCCGCTGGAAAAGACAGGCTTTTGATCATCAATAAAAATGTTCCCAATATGGTGGGACAGATTACAACGGTTCTTGCCTCCCAGAACAACAATATTGAGGATATGATCAATAAGCACAGAGGAGATGTGGCCTACAATATTATCGACATTGCAGGAAAGGTCGATGAAAACCTTATAGCAGCACTTGGGGAAATAGACGGTGTTGTCAGGGTACGCATCATAGCTGGATGCCGCTGATTGTCAGAACCCTGTTCTGTTCTCCTAGTCGATGACGATCAAGGGAACAGGGAGGTGCTGAGCCGTCTTTTGGGACGGCTCGGCGCTTTTGTCACCGCCTTTGCCTCTGGAGAACCCGCCGTCGAATGGCTAAAAAAATCAAAAGCCGATTTAATTTTACTCGATTGGAACCTTATCGGAATAAGCGGAACTCAGACCGCAGCCCGTATTAAAGCTGAAATCCACCCATGCCCCCCTATGGTCGTGGTCAGCGGTGACGATATTCTTTCAGATAAGACAAACCTTGAAAATTTGGGTTTTAGCTCCAGCCTTCTCAAACCCGTACGTATGTCGGATTTGGAAGTCCTTCTTAAAACCTACTGCTTTTCATAGAGATAATCTTATGATAGATTCTGGGTGGAGGTAATATGAAACGAAATTTATTCTTGGTTCTCCCCATGATCTTCGGAGTATTAACATCGTGCGGAAGCCAGTCTCAGAGTAACAATTCAACTCAGGCCATACAAGGAGAAAGCGTGGACTTTATAAAAAACCAGGGAAATGGATTATTTGCCCTGATGAAAACCAACAAGGGTGATATTATACTCTCTCTTGAATTCAAGAAAACCCCCGTCACTGTTGCAAATTTTGTGGGATTGGCAGAGGGAGCGCTTGAACCTCAGGTGAGAAGAGGACAACCCTTTTACGACGGATTGGTTTTCCACCGTGTAATTGCCGGTTTTATGATCCAGGGCGGAGATCCCTTGGGTAATGGTACGGGCGGCCCAGGTTATAAATTTCCTGATGAAATCACAGATCTGAAACACGATAGACCCGGAATATTGAGCATGGCAAATGCTGGTCCCGGAACCAATGGTTCGCAATTTTTTATTACCCATGTTCCCACTCCCCACCTTGATGGAAAACATACTGTTTTTGGACACGTGATTAAGGGCCAGGACGTGGTAGACAGCATTCAGAAAGGCGACCAAATCCTCACTCTTTCGATCATCCGCAACGGGACAGAAGCCGAAGCCTTTAGACCGACAGCAGTAAGTTTTCAGACCATGATGGATGATATGCAGGCCCAGCAGATTCGTGCCGTAGCGGAGAGGAATGCTTCAGTTATGGCTGAAATCGAATCACGCTGGCCGGGTGCAACTATTACCAGCTCGGGTCTGCGCTACATCGTTAAAAAGTCGGGAAATGGAAACAAACCCGCCAAAGGTGCAACCATCAGCGCACACTATGAAGGCAAACTCTTAGACGGCAGTGTCTTCGACTCCAGTTTCCGCCGTTCAGAGCCTATCGATTTTCAAGTTGGGATAGGTATGGTCATCTCGGGTTGGGACGAGGCTTTAATCGATATGCGGCCCGGTGAGGAACGCACTTTAATAATTCCTCCCCAGTTGGGGTACGGTGAAAGAGGATCACCTCCTGTCATTCCTCCCAATTCTTGGCTTATCTTCGAAGTCACACTGATCAAGGTACAATAACTTTAGCGCATCCCTGAAACTTCAGGGATGCCTTGAACCGCTTTCAAAACTCCTGCGGAGAGTTTATCAGTGTGAAAAAACTCGCTCAAATCCTCATTTACCCCCAGTAAACTCCGGTTTTCGCATCGTCTTTTATTTCTGAAAGCGGTTCTCGCATAAAAATTTCCTAATCTTAAAAAATATGTTTATCTTTCAGGAAGATATTTATAAAGGAGTAAAATATGGCTTTCTCCCTTCAGGCTTTGGCGTACCCCGCTAATTCTCTCGAGCCTTTTATTGATACGTTGACTATGGAAATCCACCATGGCAAACATCACCAGGCTTATGTGAACAACCTCAACGCCGCTTTAGCAGGCCACGAGGCGGAACACTGGGATTTGGATAAGGTTCTCCAAAACCTGGCTAAACTTCCGGAGGATAAACGCACAGTAGTCCGCAATAACGGCGGCGGTCACGCAAATCACACCCTTTTCTGGGAGATTCTGACACCCGGAGGATCCAAGTCGCCGGTGGGTGAGCTCTCTGCTAAGATCAACGAAACGTTCGGCGGCTACGATCAACTCAAAGACCTCTTGACAAAAGCAGGTGCGTCAAGGTTCGGATCTGGTTGGTCTTGGCTTGTTGTAAAACCTGATTCAACCTTAGCTGTTTACAGCACCCCTAACCAGGACAGCCCGGTTATGGAAAAGGATATTCCTATTCTGGGTATTGATGTTTGGGAGCACGCCTACTATCTCAAATACCAGAATAAGAGACCCGACTATCTTTCAGCAATTTTTAACGTTATCAACTGGGATAAAGTCGGAGAATTGTATAAAAAAGCTCTTTAGTCTCAATCAGTGATACTTCCAAGGATTTCCAACGCATTTTTCAGTCGATTCTCCCCTATACCTTTAACATGGTAGAGGGGAGTTTTTGTTTTTTGGTACATTTCCAACATCGTCTGCGAATCCTCTGCACGGTTATCGGTTTCCGACCGTTGAGAGTCTTTCTTATAGGGGATGTCGGGTTCGCAAAAAAGGTAGAGGTCGTAATCATGGGTAGATTTTAGAAGCGGTGTGATGGGCGGTACAAAGGATGGTCCGGAGAATTTCCTTGCGTAAAAACACGTCGTCAGAAAGTCCGAATCCACAAAAAGCCAACGGCGGAACTTGTCAGCTGCATTCCTTACAGCCTCTTCCTGGCTCCAAACAATGTTCCCCAGAAGTTTTTCGGAATATCCCCCGGCTTTATCGATAATGGCACGAGCCAGTTCCGGAACCCATAAGGTCGAAAAATGCCGTGCCAATTTTTCGGCAAGCGTTGTTTTCCCTGTGGATTCAGCACCCACAAGTGCGACCTTTTTTCTATAATACGGTCGCACGACCTCTGGCAAATACTCCCAATATTTCCAGGGGTTTGCCCTGATTTTAGTGGCGGAGATATTCACCTTTTCACGTTGAATATCAAAAACCTTTGAGCTGATTCCCATGGCACCTGCGACCATCGGAGCGTACCCTTCGCTCGCACTGATACAAGTTGCGTCAGGGAATCTTTTTTTTAAGTAGGCACCCCAAACTTTACTCACTTCCGGGTCGGGTACCGGAGCCGTCGGGAGCGCTTCATCCGTGTATTCCACCCGGACTCGAGGATTGTTCAGGTAGTACCTGCTAACCCACTCCCATCGAAGCGGCCCGCCTATCGGTTCTTTTGCCAAGACTCCGACTAGGACGATTACCTCCCTAGCCCATGTTAAGGTCCAATCGACCAACTCGATGTGACCCTGATGGAAGGGCATGAATTTCCCAATAATAAGTGCAGTATGGTTCATTGTTTTTGCTTCTTCGCCGTGGTCCATTGACCTAACCCCAAGTAAGCAACCCCACCGAAAACAGCGTAGATGAAAGCCATCAAATAAATTCCTCTGTATGAAAAAAGGATGACGGAGACGATATCAACCAATATCCAAAGGACCCAACTCTCCCATTTTTTTCTTAACTGGAGACCGAAGGCTGTCAGTGAAGTTAAAGTAACAAAAGCATCAAGGTAGGGTAAAGAGGCCTGTTGGCTGAAGATCATGGGCAGCCAAAGATGAATACGGGCTCCGAGGAATCCTCCCGTGACAGTACCGATTCCGATGATACCAATAATAATAAAATGCCAAGGAAAGATAAGTCCGCTCACCGCAAGGCTCCCCCTTCCCCTGCTTTCTTGGGTTGCGTCTTTTTTTCCTGGGTGGAGCCAAACGTACCAACCGACAGCGCTCGCTACAAAATAAAAGACATTGAGAAAGGTGTCCCAGTAGAGTTGAACTTGAAAAAGCACAAGGGTAAAAAAGAGTGCATTTGCCATTCCCCAGGGCCAACTCGATAGCCGCTCCTTCGAAGTGAGGTAGACGGTCATAAATCCGCTGGTTACACCTAAGACTTCCATCAGGCTGGGTTTCCATCCCAGAAGGTCAAAGAGATAAAATTCTACGCTAAAAATATTCATTCGACCAAGGTATCGACGCGGACTGTACTAGACGAGGTGTATGCGAACCCTCGGCGTCCCGATTTCCCAGCCTCCAGGTTACCTTCCCAGAAAGAAGCAAGCCTTTCTTCAACCTCTTGTATTATCGTTTGCGCTTCGCCCTCAACTTTTACATGCAAGACAATATGCCTCGGGTTGATAACTTCGATGTTATGTTTAAGAACCTCGGGGTAGTCGCGTAAAATCCGGGATACTTCCAGCGGCTGGGTGTGCGACCCATCCGCCTTTTCCCAAACTACAAGCTGGCGCGATTGTATAAGCTGGAACCGTGGATGAGAATCATTCCCCTGGACAAAACTTGCTTTATCCCCTGTACGGTACCGAAAAAGCGGAAGGTAGGGGTTTCTTCCCCCGGTGACGAGGAGTTCACCGGTTATCGGGTCGGTTTCCAGAAAAACATCCTCGGAGATCTGACGGAAAACAGAAGGTTCCCCCGGGAGTGAAATTCCCAAGGGCCCGGTCTCGTTAAGGGAATACAGATCGATCACCGGACATTGAAAGAATTGCTCCCATAAACCCCGAAGCTCCCCGGTCACCTGGAGGCTGGTAGAAAGGAGCGCTTTGGGCTTAGTTTTAATTCCCAACTTTACCATTTGCTGAAAACTCCAGGGGTCCCCCGTAAGGATCTGCGGCCGGACCTTGTCAAACCAGGCCTGGGCCCGGGACCAATAAGCCGGATGGAGGTTGACTTTTGCAAAACCAGCCCCCTTATGCCGACCATGCGTGGTGCAATACGTCAGTGTCTCCGTTTGGTAACATACCTGGACGGCTACTGTTTTTCCCGGGGATAAATCCCAATGAATACCGTAGAGTTCAAGGGCATATTCCAGCACAGCATCGTAACACCCCACTGCCCGCGGATGGTTGGGACATAGGAGCACCTGGCCTGAAGTCCCGGAAGTCGGGTTGATCACAAGCCCCTTCAAGTCGGCGTTCTCGGGTATGATTTCTTCCAGTCTCAATGCAAGGTCGTGACGGGTCATCGTTGGGAGCGACGTCCATTGATCCAAATCCTGAAACTGAAGATTTTTACGAAACCATAACGTGTCATCCTTCCTCTCCTGAACCCAATTTAAAATCCCTTCGGGTACATCAGAGGAAAAACGATTCCAAGGGTAACGTAATGTATTAGCGAAGGCGTCGATAAAAGCCTCATCCTCCCGAGTCCTCCTGTCGCCGCAGAACCCTGTCCAGACAGGTGCATCTTCGTTATTTAAAAGTATTATGGATTCCCTGAAATTTTCCTGCCACCCTGGAATCCTGCTAATATATTCTGGCCAAATCAAATCCTGCATCTTTACCCCTATTCCCTGTTGTATTTGCTCGCAGCTTCTTCCGCCTGCTGTTTGGCCAAGGCTTCACGGATGGCTTGGGCACGGGCCTGGGCCGCACGGGTTTCCTGGAGAATTTTGGCCCTCGCTACTGAGTCGAGAGTCACGCTTCTTTCCAGGCCTTTTTCAGGAGTTTCACCTTCAACACCGACATTCATACCCGACATAACTAGACGCACCAACTCTTCACGCCGCTCAGGGTCTTTTAAAAAAAGTCCCGGTGCAACATAGGATGCAAGAACTCCCACCTTCTCTAGAAGATTCCAAAACCCTCTTGTCCATTCTCCACTCAGATAAAAAATCGGTTGTGTCAGTATCCACAGCACCAACTTGAGGAGTTTTGATGCAGGTTCCGCAAGCGGTTCCATAAGGGAATTGTAAAGTTGGTAATCCGGAAACCGGCCCGATTGCCTGAGAAAGAGTTCGTTGAAAAGCGTCTTTATTGGAACAGCCTCGCCGATAGACCAGGGCGTGTTGATACTTCTGAGGTGGTTGTCGAGTTCTTCCCAATGGATACTATTCAATCTTTCCTCCCCAGGTTTTTTTGCTGAAATCCTTAGCAAAGATTACCGTCTCTTCCCAACTCTGTACTCTATAAACCACCCATCCTTGGCTGGTGAAACGTCTTCCTATATTACCGTTGATCCACGTTTGATCGTAGAGATTGAGGACGAGACTGCCTCCGCCGCCCGCCTTTTCCAAGATGCCCCGAAGGCGAACATCGACAGCCTCGGGAGTTTCGGAAGAAACCAACATCGTGTTGATCCCTTCGTCGCTGATAACAAGAATATGGTTTTTTTCCCCTTTTTCCAGACGGTCGGCCCCTGTGGGTGCCTCGTAAAAGTTGGTCATGTTTTGTATCGGGAAGGCTGTTCCGGAGCCGAAGTAACTTGTAAGAGTATGAAAGATGTCCTTCAAATCCCGGGTAAAACCTTTCGTGCTTTTTACCTGTCCCGTATCACTCCAAAGGACGACCCTGACCTTAGCCCCCGCACGTAGGGCAGACGTAGCCATCACCGCACCCGCCAAGCATAAGGGACTGAAATTGACCCTGGGGTCGGGGATAGAACCCGAACTGTCGACATAAATATCGAGGTTCAGGGGTTTATGGGTCTTCTCGGCCCCCGGGCTCTCACCTTCCAGCCTTTCGACGGTTGTAACTCCCGGGATGACGTACGGACCTCTGAGAAGGGATTCCAACCAGTCGATTTTTTCCAAAGGCCGTCCTACGTCCCAAATATCCAGACCTTCAGGCAAAGTTTCCGTCGATGGAGGTCGTGAACGTTTAGGAAATGGAATTAAAAGTGGTGCAGCCAATTCCCTGTAATATTTCATCACCGCGTCTTCAACCGGAATCTTCAAACCCATATCGTATAACAAATGAACAAAAGCGTCGGGAGACCGTTTTTGGCCCGGGCCCCCAGTAATTTCCTTCTTCTCAGAGGATGGTGCCTCCTCGGAGTTAAGATCATTCAGGGTTGTATCAAGTGCAGGGTGCTGGGTATCTTCACCCTCGATGTCATCAAAAATCAGCCCTTCAGGGATTTCCGACCCTTGGGCCGAATTTAAGGTATCCATCCATTTTAAGCGGTTCTCTTTAGATCCAGCCTTATCCGCTTCGAGCCTGGATAAAGCCAAAGCGGCGAAACGCCCTGCGGCTTGAACCGGATGTTCGGCAAACCGTCGGATAATGCGGCTCGCTAAAATTGCATCCCCTTCTTCTTCAGGTAGTAAGTCTCCTTTAGCGAGGGTTTTCTGTTTTAAGTCCCAAAGGAGCTCGTAAATCCTCAAGTACCATAAAAAGAGCCGGGATGTCTGCTGCTCATTGGAAATTTTTTCATAGATTTGTTCAAGAGGTAAACCATGGCGGATTTTTAACCTGTTGTTGATAAACAAATCGGTGTACAGGTTGGCAATCTCTGCAGCCCGGGTCTCGGCCCCCGGTAACATCCGCTTCATCCTACCGAGCATAAGTCCGTGTTGGGTAAGATCTCCGGGGGCATAAATGTGGTGACCTATCTCGTGGGCTAAGATCATTACACCAAAAGTCTCAAGCCCTTCGAGTATAACTTGACGGAGGCTTACCACAACCTGGGTGTCCATAAACCGGATCATGGCAAAACTTCCGGTCAAACCCTCGGCATTTTCCTGGTCTTTGGTCCACAGAAAATACGGATAACGAAGCCTCAGATAGGGACTCCAAAGTTTCGTAGCGGTTGTCCAATCTCCAGCCCAGAGTTTCTGGAGAGCTCTTTCGGGTTCGGTCACGCGATACCCCTAAAGGTGAGGACAACCGAAAAAAATTCCAGGCTTACAACCGCCGCCAATCCTGAAGAGAGTTCTACGCCTTCGAGTCCAGGAGGGTCACCATAGGGGAAGGGATAGCGGAGATTTTTCGGGCTGATTAGGTTATCTTCGGCGACACGCCACTGCACAGTGTTCTTTTGATCCGAAGGGTTTTGCTGGAATTCTTCGTTGTATGGGACCAGAAGGCTACCGAAATAATCTGAAACTATTTCCCAAGTCCTAGAATCTGCCTGCACCAGGAGTTTTCCATTAAAACTCAAAACCTTAGGGGGACTCGCCCATTCACCTGAAAACCCTTGAACACCGCCGATAAGCCTTGTCCAGGACTGATTCCCTAAAGGGTTGATCTTGAGAGAAGACCAAATCCCTGGGTTTGAAGTCCCAGTAGCAAGATTTTTCAGCTCACGAGACACCGAAACCGGCAGGGCATCAAGGCTTTCCATACCCGCTTGACGCCAGGGTGAAAGCCCGGCTAGCCAAGAAGCTGCTGTCAATAACCGACGTACTGCATCAGCATTCAAATCTTTTCCAGAGACCTGAGTGACCCAGGATAAAACTCGGTTGAGGACTTCAGGATAAGGCCGTAGTCTCAGCAAGAGATGGGTCCAGTCTATAAGGACATCCATGGAATCAGTTGAAAAAGCACGAGGAAAGGCTCGAATCCAGCTTTCAATCGGTGCAAGAAAGTTAGAGTTGTTTTGTAGCAATCCCTTTTGGGTGAGTTGGAGACTGAGGACTAAAGGTTGAAAACCTAAGTTTCCCGAAAAAAGAAAAATTTTTTCCATCCAGAGCAAACCGTTTGATACAGCTGTTTCTTGGTCAAAACCCGGGTAGGAACTGGAGCGGACAAGTGTATTGACTTCGTCACGGTGGATTTTTAAGAATTCTTCAACCTTACCCGAGAGTTTCATAGGGCCTTCGTTTGGACCCAGGCAAGATAATTCGTGTAGCGCTGATGGAGGTACTTGAGGTGGAGAATCTCATCGAAGGTTGGTCCGTAGATCTTTTTGCCCGAAGCTATTTCGTTTAAACGGGCCTCCACTTGGGCCATTCTCTTCTTTGTGTCCCCCGCGCTCAACCCTTCAAGTCCTTTAATAAATTCCTTTGAAAGCGCCCCTGATATATCAGCAGTTTCGAGACCCGCGCTTTCGTACTGTTTACAACTTTCATCGAAGAGTTTTCTGATCCAGGAAACACGGTCGACACGGAAGACCTGGTAAGCATCCTGTTGAAAGATTGCGGCTTCTTTATAAGGGATAAGTTTATCGTGGAGAACAAATGGCAGGATTTGCCGTGCATCTTCGAGCTCGACTTCCGGGGCTCCTCTGAAATACGAAAGCGCTTTCATATAGTTAAAGCATGTAAAAAGGCTACGGACACTTAATCCATTTTGAGTCTGGTAACCGAGATCTTTGGTTTTATCCTTGGAAGATTCCTTCTCCGACCAAGGGCCGAAGTCTTCACCGCTGAGTTTGATATGGTCCTTGGTTTTGTATTCCATCCTTTCGCCGGCACTTTCCATAAATTCAAACTGGGCAGCAAAGTATTCGAGCCTCTTTCTAATCCCGTCGGGAAAGGGCTGGGCCCGGACAGCGTCATTGATCAGGTTCAATTCTTCTTCTGAGAAAATTATTTCAGATGGTACTGCCTTTTCGGGGTGGTAATCACTTTCCACCCTCTCCAAAAGATCACCGATAAACCTCGTGTTAAAGTGTGGGGCATGCACTGTGACATCAATACGGTCGCGGAGGGCCTCGATGACCTGGTAGGTCCCACCTCCGGCGTCGTCATTTGCCGTTAGAAACCAAGCAGAATCAGGGCATTCGTAAACTTGATCCATAAGTTCGGCGTAATTGTCAGCCATAACAGTAAGCAGCGCACTCTGGGTTCTAGTGGGAATCCGGTTGTATTCATCGATGATTTTTACCCTCATTCCAAGCCATTTTCTCCAGGCTATGCGGATAGATTCGAAGTTTTCACTTTTCATCAGATCTGAGGGAATGGGATTCCCCAAGAGGTCCGACACCGTCATCTGGGGCTGTCCGTGCTGGATTCCGCGCCGGATATCTTTGAGGGGGTATCCGGCAAGCAAACCCATCAAAACAGCACTGGCTGTTTTACCACGCCCTGGACCACCCACAAAGAGACATTTCCCGCGTACCATCAAGGTTAAAAGTGGAAGAAGAATAAAACTTGAATAACTTTGACCGGTAGGAAGGGTAAGTTTGCTGGTGGTTCCAAAACGAATTTCCTGGGGTACAGCCGAATGGAATTCTATATCATAAAAAGGACTGATAAGGGCCCGGTTGACTACCCAAAAATACGCCTTGCGGAGTTTTTCATCGAGGACCGAATGAGCATCATCCGTTGTATTTTCTCGCAAAGGACCCGAAAATAAATCAGTTATATCGAAGGCTTTTTGGGGAATGGGTTTACCCGGGGCGGTTGGACTCTGGCTTACGTGTACGGCCTTTTGATAATAGTTCATGGTTCAAACATAATCCATGAAAGCTAACTATGCCAGGAGATTATTCATGAATCCGTGTGGCAATATTTTTATTTATAAAGGGGCGGAAGTCTCATAAGATACATTTAGGACCTGTTGTTCAACGACACTTGTAAGTGCGCTCACCGAGACAAATACCGCCAAAAGAATAGCGGCGAAAATCACTGTAATCCTCATTTTTACCTTCCTAATACAGAACTCTCATGGGATCGATATCTTTATTTCTTAAAAACACTGTAAAATGAAGGTGGCTACCCGTGGAATACCCTGTACTTCCCATCCTGGCTATGACCTGACCTTGAGCCACGCTCTGACCTTTTCTGATACTGTAACTCTGGAGATGGCCGTAAAGTGTCTGGTACCCACCGCTATGTCGAATCACAACATAATTTCCATAACCCGAATGGTAACCGACATCGCTGACTGTGCCTTCCATCGAGGCTCTTACAGGTGTACCCACCCTGTTTGCCAGATCTATACCGTTATGGAAACTCCGTATCCCTGTAAAAGGATCACGTCGCCAACCGTAGCGGGAGGATAGTCGTCCCTGGGTTGGGAAGATAAAAAGCTCACCCATGGCGGAACGAAGTTCTGTTCTTGTCATGCTTGCACCGGGCAGGAAGAGCGTTTGTCCTGGTGTTACAACGGGTGAGTCCATATTATTTGCATCAAGTATGGCATTATAATCTACAGCCCTCGCCTGGGCTATACTGCTCAGACTATCTCCGCGCTTAACCGTATAACGGACACCGTCGTAAGATGGTATCTCAAGGTCGACACCGGCGGGTAAACGGCGGGCGTTGCGAATTTCATTCCAGCTTATGATCGTTCCGACCTGGACATTATATTCTAAAGACAAGCCTGACAAGGACTCCCCACTGCCGAGCGAATGTTCCTTAAAGGAGACAGGAAGGAAAATTTCCTGGATTTCCTCCGCCTCAAGACCTGCGGAGGTATCGGTGACGGCTTCTGGCAGAGAGTAGGGATCGTTGATCGAAAGAAGAAGGTTTTCAACAGAAGCATCAGCTGGAAGGGAAAAACCCATGGCGAGCCAATTTGGAGCATTCTGTACCATCACAAAGGGTCCGATGATAGCTGCTGTTAAAAAAAATATAGGTAACGCTGCAAGAAAGGGAAGTTGTAAGGCTGGCTGTTTATGGATACTTTGTCTTAATGACTTTTCCCAACCTAAAAGTGCTGATTGTATTTTCAGCACCGGATTTAGAACCTTGGCGTTTTCCACGAATCTGTGGCGGGGTTTTATCTCTTGCGTACTAACAGGAACAATCATGTCTCCCTCCCCTCTTATCATCGGATTGATAAACTTGTCAATTTACCTAAATCTGACAAGAACCCCTTAAAAAATATCCTACTGATACTTTTCATTCTGAGTTTTTCTGTCCTTCTTTTCACCACGCTCTTCGAAATCAAGTCGGTCAACGGCGAGTCGATGGAACCTTCCTACCGCAATGGTTCGCACGTAGTCGTCTTTCGTTGGGCATTCGGTCCACTCCTACCTATCCTAAACAAGTACCTCTTTTTTTGGAAGACCCCTGCAGTTGGAGAAGTCGTGACATTTTACCACCCGGTTCACCTTAAGGAATCCATGAAAATGGTGGCAATACCCGGCGGAGAAAAAATACTACTCAGCCGGAATGGACTCGAATGGAGCTTTGGCCCGACACCCATCCTCGACTATCAACGACAGGGCTTGCAGGGGTTAAAGACCGTCCCCGAGGGCAGAGTTTTTTTAGTAGGCATCAATGATTCACGAAGCACCGATTCGCGAGACTACGGGACCGTCCCGATTGCCTTTCTAACGGGCTTGGTGTTATTCTCTTTCTGATGAACCGAACACGTATCCTCGTTATTGTGATCGCTTTAGGAGTTTTAGCACTCTATATCCTTTTTCAATTCGCACGAATCATGGTTTTCGACACAGATGGGGATGGTCAGCCCTCCATCCTACTTCCCATCGTAGAGCGTGGAAATATCTACGACCGCAACGGCAAACTCCTGGCAGGAACGGTGAAGCTCGATACAGTAAGTGCTTGGATGCCCAACGTCGAGGATGTCGCCTCAACGGCAAAGTTGCTTTCCCAAACGCTCAACATCGAGGAATCGGCCCTGCTCCAACGCATGCGGGATTCTGATGGTTTCTTGTATATCAAACGTAAAATCCTTCCCGCAGAAAGCCGTGCCATGAAGGAATTATTGCGTTCGGGTGCTTTATCAGGTGTACAGCTCCAGGAAGAATTCGGGAGGGTCTACCCCATGGAAAACCTAGGAGCACACTGGTTGGGGTTTGTAGGTACGGATAACGTCGGTCTGGCAGGGGTTGAATACTCCTATAACAACGTTCTTATGCCGACCGAGATCAACGATAGGGCTTTCCTACAAGGGTCCGATGTTTATCTAACCATGGACAGTTCACTTCAATACCTTGTGGAAGAAATCGCAGCTAAAACTCTTACCCTTAATAAAGGAGACAGAATAACAGCTCTTGTTCTCCACGCTCCAACAGGTGAAATGCTCGCCATGACTCAACTCCCCGGTTTTCCTCCAAGCCAATTCGGGCTCGTCACCCCGGATGTCCGTAAAAACCACATGGTTGAAACGATTTATGAACCGGGATCGGTGTTTAAAATCTTCAGCCTTTCCGTACTCTTAGAAAGCAGGGCCATCACGACACGGTCCACGTATGTCTGCAACGGATACTATGAAAAAACCGCCCCGAACTCAGAGGTTATCCGTATCAAATGCAACGGTGTTCACGGGGTCGTCGACCCCATGGCTATACTCCAGGTGAGCTGTAATTCAGGAATTGCCCAGGCCAGCGATAACCTCGACCCGGAAACCTTCTCCAACGGACTGAGGGCTTTTGGTTTTGGGAGTGCAACGGGTGCCCCTTTTTCCGGAGAATCAGAAGGAATTTTGGCACCCGTCAACCGTTGGTCCTACAGGACAAAACCTACAGTTGCTTTCGGTCAGGAAATAGGCTTGACGGCCCTTCAGTTGATGCAGGCGGCAACAGCTGTCTCTAATTCGGGCGTCTTGCTAAAACCCCATTACGTCCGAAGGGTCCTGTCTCCACGGGGTGAAATCATTTATGAGAGCGTGAGAGAGGAAATGCGCAGGGTTCTCACTCCGGAAACGTCCACAGAAATGCTCGAAATGCTCAGGGCCAGCGTCGATATGGGTTTCGGGAACCTAGCGAGTATAAGAGGGGTCGAGGTAGGCGGTAAAACAGGAACATCACAGGTGCTCGACGAAGAAACAGGAACCTATTCCGATTCGCAGTTTATAGCCAGTATCATGACCTTTATTCCAGCCCGGAAACCCGAATACATTATTTACGTCGCCGTCAATAACCCTCAAGGGTCCAGTATCCACGGCGGTATGGTGGCAGCTCCGGCAGCAAGGGAAATTGCGGAAAACCTTGTGCTCCTCTACGGGGTAGCCAGGGAAGGAGACCAGATACTCGACCATGAAGGAGAGATCAGGGTCCAGCGCCCAAGCCTACCGCCTATAGCCGATACTCTTCCAGATTACAGGGGATTGGCAAAAAGAACGCTTCTTCCCCTTTTAGCCCGCGACGACATCCAAGTACGGTTTCTCGGAGAAGGCCACGTTAAGAAGCAAGACCCTCCGGCGGGATCCCCTTTCCAGGAGGGAATGACCCTGACATTGGAATTCGAATGATCCCAAGTTCCGATTGGGTTCAAAAACCCGGACCTGGCGGAATTGGAATCACCTGGAAGGGAAAAACCCTCACGAGTTCCTATAAACCTGATGAAGACGCTCGTAGAAGGGCCTCTGCCCTCACGACTGGTGCGGCTCTGGTTTTACTAGGATGGGGAAGCGGACACCTTATCAAGGCTCTCCGACAACATCAGCCCGAAAGGGTCCTGGTGGCTTGGGAACCGCATAACGAAAGGGCCCAGGCCTCCCGGTCCTACCCCGGTTGGTCTGAGAGCGATCCTTGGATTGTGTTTCTCTCGGGTCAGGAGGGAGTGCCGACGCCGCTTCTCCAAGGTTTCCTTCCCGAACACATCCACATCCTAATACACCCGGGGCTCGAGGACGAACCCGAGATCAAAACAGCCCACCAGAGTCTATGCGATACTTTGGACAGACTTAACGTCAACGAAAGAACTTTAGAGCGCTTTGGATCCTTATGGGGAAGGCAGGCACAAAAAAATATCGGTTCGTGCAGCGGATATTATTCTCTTAACAATTTGAAAGAAGTTTACAAGGGAAAAAACGCCGTTATCTTTGCTGCCGGCCCTAGTCTTGAAGGACAAATTGCTCGGCTAAAAACCCTTACAAAAGAGAAAGCTTTTGTGATGATTGCAGTTGACACAGCCATTTCGACCCTGCTCAGTCACGGTGTCGAACCCGACATCGTGGTCAGTATGGATTCGCAGTACTGGAACAGCCGGCATATGGACCTCACCCTGCCTAATAATACGCTGCTCGTAGGCGAATGGGTGACGCCGCCAAGCGTCCTTCGAAGGTACCGCGGCCGGGTTTATCTTTCGGGTTCCTCGATTCCCATGCTTAAGGATATCGAGGCGGACTCCCTTCCCCATTTGTACAGCGGCGGAAGCGTCGCCATGGCGGCAGGTACTCTAGCAGGATATCTCGGCGTCAAACAGATTATTTGGGTGGGCCTGGACCTGGCCTATTCGGGCTGGAGGAGTCATTCAAGACCCAGCCTTATCCACAAACTGCACCAAAGGGCTGTAAACAGGTTATCGCCCCTCGAGACACTGAACAGTTCAACTTTCTGGTCCTCGAAACTCATGAGGACAAGGGATGAGGAAGGCTCTCTTTGGCTCAGCGACCAGCGCATGCCGCTCTACGCTAAATGGATGGAGGGGGCACTCTCGAATTCCTGGATTCCTCCGGGAGTCCGAGCCTCCCCAGGCTGGCCCGTTCAAGGACTACGCGTTGCTGAAAGCGCGGACTGGAAAGAACTGACCCGGGGCGGAGAACTTCCCGAACCTAAAACTCCACAAACAGATATTCCAACAACTTCACGGTGGGAAGACTGCCGGATGGAATACTTGAAACTTAAAGCTAACCCGATTCAACCTCAAAACCCCCTTCTTTTTCACACGTGGGAGGAATGGTTGAAACCCGCCGCCGCAACCTTGGAAAGGTGGCCTAGCGAGGGTGCCCGGTTAGCTTGGTTAACACGATGGAAAAGAGGATGGAATTTTTTTAAGGAGGAATCATGGAAATCATAGAATCAAAAGAGGCGCCTAAAGCGATTGGCCCGTACTCGCAAGGGATCAAGGTGCGTAAACACCTCTGGTTGAGCGGTCAGCTGGGAATAGACCTTAAAACGGGCGAACTCGTTAGCGGAGGGATCCAGGAACAAACCCACCAAGTCCTCCTCAACCTGGAAGCGGTGCTTCGAGCGGCTAAGATGGACTTTTCCCATGTCGTCAAGACAACAGCTTTTCTTACGGACATGGCACATTTTGCAGAATTTAACAAGGTTTACGAGGAGCATTTCGGACCTCATAAACCCGCGCGAAGCACGGTTGCTGTGGCTGGCCTTCCGAGGAAAGCCCTGGTGGAGATCGAGCTTATAGCCGTCTTAGAATAATTCGTCCTGGACGGTATTGGTCAAGGTTCCAATACCTTCGATGATAATCTCGATAGTGTCCCCTTCGTGGAGGGGGCCGATACCTCCGGGGGTTCCTGTGATGATGATATCCCCGGGGTAGAGAGTAAAGTTCCTGCTGATATATGAAATCAACTGCGTGGGAGAAAAGATCATCTGGGAAGTGCTGGCGTCCTGGACTAACTTACCGTTCAACTGCGCCTGAATTCTTAAATTCCCCGCCTTTCCAAGTGTTTCTCTTGGGACTAGAACAGGCCCTACCGGTCCAAAGGTATCGAAACTCTTACCTCTAAACCATCCCGAGGCGTCGTTTTTCTGGATGTCCCTCTGGCTGACGTCATTGAAGCAAGTGTAGTAACCTATCGAAAGGAATGCTTCTTCCTCTGTCAGGTTTTTTCCCCCGCTCGTCAGGACACAAGCCAACTCGGCCTCGTAGTCCGTGCGAGGCTGCTCCCAACCTTCTTCCTGCGGAAGCCTTGGAAGGATAATAGCCTCTCCAGGGGCCAGCAAGACACCCGGAAGTTTGTTGAACAAAATAGGTCTGGCTGGTATACCCAGTTCATCGACGTTGTAGTTCAGACTTTCTGCAACGTGCTCGCGGTAATTTAAACCTACTGCGATGAGATTTCTAGGATTGAGCGTGACTTCGCCCCCGCCTAGCACTGGAAGTTTGATTTCAGCCAAGATTTTCCTCCTTAAAATTGATCCATTCACAACCCAGAACACGCCCGAACGCTTCAGCCAAACGCCTTTCAAGCTCCTCTGAATTGGGAAGGGTTTCGCCCAAAACTTCCAAGGCATCGGTTAGACTCTGGGGAACCGAAGGCGTGGGAAAAGTCCTTGTCAGAGAACATACAAGAGGCCAATCCAGAGTCAGAGGTATCGAACCATGCTGGAATACGGCCTTTCTTCCGCGTTTCTGCGCGTTACCCCCAAGTTTTCTTCCACCTATCAATAAATCCCATTTTTCGTTTCCGGCAAAGCACGCACTAGTCCGCATTCCGAAGGTGCCTTGTATATCTCCATCTTTTGCTAACACCGGTGACAGTCCTAATCCTGAATAAAACTCTTTGAGGCAACGGGAAAATAATTCAAGGCTCGCTGGAACGGAAGTATCACTCAAAAAGCTCCGAGGCATAACGAGGCTGTACGTCAGTTCGTCGTCGTGGAGGATGGCACCCCCGCCGGTTATCCGTCTTACAACCGGGATCGATCGTTTTTCTGCGAGAGACGTATCGACACTTTCCAATTCCTGATTTGCACCCAGGCTCAGAGCAGCTGGTTTCCACCGGTACAACCTGAGGACGAAACCCTCCCACCCGGTCTCGACTTTTTCATAGAGACCACGGTCCTTATCCATATTGGTTTTGCCATCGGAGGCTCCGCTAAGCCAGAGATAACTACGCGTTGTTTTCACCCTGACTTTTTAAATACTCTTCTTCACTAAGCAGACCTTCCAACTGTGAGACCTTTTCAAGTTCGACTTCGACAAGCCACCCTTCGTCCAGGGGTTTTTCATTGACCAGCTGGGGTTGTTCGATTAAAAGCGGATTTGTCGCAACGACAACACCGTCCACCGGCGAATAAAAATCCATGGCGGCTTTAACAGCCTCCAAACCCAGAACAGGCTCGCCGGCCTTCAGGATCTTTCCCTTTTCAGCGCTTCCGACATAGGTCACTTCACCCAACTCATCGGCGTTGAGCCGGCTCATTCCCAGGCGATAAAGTGCACCGTGACGCTGAATCCATTCACCACTGACGCTGTATTTTTTTTCCAAAATTCTTACCTTTGATCCTTTTGCTGAAATTCAAGATAGTCTGCGGCTTTATACGAACTTCTGACAAGCGGTCCCGAAGCCACAAAAGAAAAGCCCTTTTCGTAAGCTATTTTTTTCAATTCCCGGAACTCCTCGGGGGTATAGTATTTCTGAACCGGCAAGTGGCGGGACGTGGGTTGGAGGTATTGCCCGAAGGTGATGATATCACACCCAACCGAACGCAAATCATCCAGGGTAGCAACAATTTCATCTAAGATTTCACCGAGGCCCACCATCAAGGAGGTTTTGGTTCTCATAGAGTGCTTTTCTTTGTAATATTTTAAGCAACTCAAGGTAATGTCGTAACCCGCCCTGATATCCCTGACAGGATGCGTCAAACGCCGAACAGTCTCCATGTTTTGTGCGACAACGTAGGGCTTCGAAGCCGCAAGAATATCCATCCGCGCCTCGTCCCCGCCAAAATCAGGTACTAAAGCCTCGACATAAACGTCCGGGTGATCCAGGTGTATTCTTTCAATAACCATGGCAAAATGTCCAGCTCCATGGTCCTTCAGGTCGTCCCGGTCTACGCTTGTCAGTACAATGTACCTGAGTTTCATCAAGGCCACCAATTCGCTTGTACCTGTTATCTCCGAGTGGTTGATAAGACCTGCGGGATTTCCTGTTTTTACGTTGCAAAATCTACAGCCGCGGGTGCAGGTGTCACCGAGAATCATAATGGTCGCCGTTCGGGCCGACCAACATTCATGGATATTCGGACACGACGCTTCCTCACAGACAGTATGGAGTCTTCGTTTTTTTAACTGAACACGTATATCCGACCATTCTTCGTTCTTTACGCTGGTGATTTTCAGCCACTCGGGTTTAGGGCCGAGAAGAGGCTTCTTCTTTTCTAAATGGTTGGTGTTTTGGATGGACTCCATGCAGAAAGGATAATCATTATCAACTCCTTAGAAAAGGCTGGTTTAATTCATCTCGTCAAGAATTTTTAATACATGGTCTTTTACTGGAGGTATCCAAGTGACTTCAGGAAGTGACCTGAGAAAGGTCATTTGCCGTTTTGCGTAATGCTGGGTAAGATGGACGATTTCATCGACTATAAGTTCGGGGTTTCTTCCCGCTGTTAACTCCCTGGTGATCTGGGCATATCCCAAGGTGCGGAGTCCTTCAGAATCTGGAGGCAATCCCATTTTCAAAAGAGTCGCCACCTCATCCACCCAGCCGTTTTTAAACATTTCAACACACCTCTGTCTCAAGGTCTTTCTCAGCACATCGCGTTCGACTTCAATGGAGACAACTCTTATGGATTGATCAATAGACGTCCTTGATGTTTGAGAGAAAGTGGACAGGGGCTTGCCCGACTGTTCCCAGACTTCCAAGGCCCTCTTAATGCGGTAATGGTCGTTGGGATGGATTCTTTTTCCGCTGGTTTCATCGACCTCACAGAGCTTTTTGTAGGCTTCTTCTATTCCCATGGTTCTCACCTGTTCCTCGACTTTCTTTCGGATAAGGTCATCGACAGGTGGTGCCTCGGGGGGTCCCAGAAGCCAGTGCCTAAGGTAATAGATAGTTCCGCCCGCGATAACAGGTAGCAAACCCTTATTTTCAATATTTTTAACCGCCGAACTTGCCTCCCTGATAAAGAAACCCAAGGTCATCGGTTCTATAGGGTCCAGAACATCCACAAGGTGGTGGGTTATCAATGAGCGTTCTGCCAGAGTCGGTTTTGCACTCCCTATATCCAGTCCGCGGTAAACCTGAACCGAGTCACAGGAGATGATTTCTGCTTTTTTTTGGAGAGTCTCAAGTAGGAGGTGCGATTTTCCCGAACCTGTCGGCCCGGTAAAAACAAGCTGTTTAGTCTTGGAGCTGATAATAAATTTTATGGTTCAGAACGTGATCCAGGGCCGTGCTTACTACCTTGTAACCATGGACCAAAAGGTCCTCGTCGCCAATCTCGGTAATTTGTCGCGCGCGCTTAATCACAGCGTTCGACATCTCGTATTTATTTCCGTTGAAATTAATGATTTGATCTAAGGGTACTGCCATAGCCCAACAATACCCTACACCCTGGGATTCTTCAAGCCCCTCAGCCGGGAATACTCCTCCAAGATTTTTGAAGCAACTTGATCCGGACTTAGAAAAGTTACGTCGATAATCAAGTCCGCCGGCTCAAAGTTATTATTGTCGATATTATAGAGCCGTAGGTAGCGTTCATGGTCCCGCTTGTCACGTTGAACGGTCCTTTCCAGGACAGAGGTGAAATCCCCCCCTTCCCTTTTTTGGATCCTTGAAGCACGGACTTCCGGGGTGGCATCCAAATAGACACGGAATTCAGCTTCTTTCCAAATCCAGATAGCGAGTCTTGATCCGAGAACACATGGCCCCGAATTTGCTAATTCTACCTGTCGCTGGTCGACGAACTTATCCCATTGGGAATCCAATTCGGCCATCTGGCAAAAAGCCTCGAAGTCCATATTCATCTCTTCCGCCAGGGTGTGAAAGGTAAAGTTGATAAGCCTGACACCCATGATTTCAGACAACAAGCGTGAGAGTGTGGAATTTCCGCAGCCGCTCTTACCCGAAACTGCTATCTTCACGTCATTCCACATTTCGGAGCTGCTCCCTGATATTTTCCACGGCATCTTTCATTTCTACGACTATATTCTGAACTTCAGCAAGCATTGTCTTTGAACCGATGGTATTGATCTCTCTGCTGATCTCCTGGCAGAGGAAATCAAGTTTTTTCCCGATCGGTATTTCCGCCTCCGAGTAGTCTCTAAAACTTATAAGATGGCTGTCGAGTCTTGAAAGTTCTTCATTGATCCCGTAACGCATAAGGAGAACGGCGGTTTCTGTATGAATCCGGTTCTCATCGACTTCGTCCAGCAGTTCCAGAAATCTTTTTTTAAGGTTGCTTTTAAGGATATCTTCCAGCTCCGAGGCGCGTTGGGCAATTCTCTGTCTTCCTTCTTCTATAAGCTGTAGGTGGTTGAGGATATCCACCTTGGTTCTGTGGCCTTCCTTCTGACGGGATTTGTGAAAGTCTTCGAAGGTATTTTCAAAGGGTCCTTTAACGATACTCCAAAGCCTTTCAATATCGCTGGTATTTTTTTCTTTAAAGATTTCCGGAAAGGAAAGAATATGGGAAAGTTGGATAGGTCCGCCGATCTCGGCCGTATCCCGGACTTGAACCAGGACCTGAACAAGGTTTTTTACTGCTAGAGGGTTCACCTCAAGGTGAAAGGATCCTTGGCTTTCTTTCATCCTAATTGTAAATTCAACCCTGCCCCGAGATATTCTTCCTTGAAAAAAATCCCTGATTAGGGATTCTTTGGGCTGGAGTATGGGCGGTAGGTTGACCATCATATCTAAATACCTATTGTTGTAACTTTTTAAGTCGATGGTATACGACCAACCGTCGGACTCGCCTTCAGTAAATCCGAATCCGGTCATGCTGATCATTCACGTGCCTCCAAAAACATTTTTCCAATTTTCCAATTATCCCCTGCACCCATAGTAAGAAATATATCGCCTTTTGTAAGGTGAGCAGTCAAATATTTAAGAGATTCTTCAGGTTCTTTAAAGTATAGCACGTTGCTATGGAATTTTTTAGTCTCTTTGAAAAGTTCCTCACCGCTGACGCCTGTATGGGCCTGTTCCCTCGCAGAAGCATAGATTTTATGGAGGATAAGGAGATCGGCATCCTCAAAGGCCTTCGAGAATTCCTCCCATAAGGCCTGGGTACGGGAATACGTATGGCTCATAAAACTCACGACGAGTCTTCGGTTTTTATAAAACTCTTTCATCCCCCTGAGTGTTAACCGGATGGCGGTAGGATGGTGTGCGTAGTCATCGAGCACGAGGATTCCGTCTTTCTCGCCCACGATTTCCGACCTTCTTTTGCAGGATTTGTACCGGGAAAGGGCATCAAGAGCGTCTTCCATTTCAATTAGAGTTGGATTTCTCTTCAACCTATTGCGGTAAACGCATAAACCCAGCGCCCAGGCACCGGCGGCGTTTAAGACATTATGGCTTCCAGGGATGTGCATTTTAAATTCTAAAGAGAAACCGGACAATTGAAAACGCGTCTCACCTTCCAAGCTCTGGTAATTGATAATCTGATATGCACCCTCGGCGCTGAACCCATACGGTAAAAGTTGAATATCGGGCCTTTCGAGTTTGAAGGCCTCGCAAAGTTTGCGGGCGTTCGTATTATCGTTGCAGTAAACCAGGGCGCCATTCGGAGGCAGGCTGTGTATGTACTCGGAGAACGCCATTGTTATGGACTTGAGGTCAGGATAATAGTCCTGGTGGTCCTCTTCTACCGAGGTTAAAAGAATCGTGCTGGGTTGAAACTCGAGGAAATGCCGCCGGTATTCACAGGTTTCAGCGATAAAATCCTGGCCGCCGAGTTTAAGAGTGGCGGAATTGCCAAAATCGGGAACAACGGAACCCGTAAGAAGCCGGAAAGGAAATTTCAGCCCTCTTAATACGAGGCCAGTCATGGCTGTGGTGGTGGTTTTGCCGTGGACACCTGCTATTCCCGCGCTGGTAAACAGACGCGAATATAGACCCAAAGCGCGGGAATAATTGATGACGGGAATACCCAGCTCTTCTGCCCGCAGAAGTTCGATATGCGTTCTGGAATCGTAGGCGGCCGAATGGATAACGATATCACAGTCTTTTGGAACATTGAGGGCTTTGAACCCTGCGAAATAGGGGATATTCAGCGAGTTTAAAAGTTCTTCTGTAAAAAAATGATCAGGAACATCCGAACCGCTGATGATAGCTCCATCCGCGTGGATAAGTTCTGCAAGGGCGGCCATTCCCGTTCCCTTAATACCCACCATATAAACCTGCAAGCCGGCTAACTGTTCAATTTTTTCAACCAACATAGTGTGATTGTAAATTACTCGAGCCGTCGGGTCCAGGGGCTGTCAGGGAAATCGGTCCTGAGTTGTGCTGAAATCCTCGCTACTTCTACACTGTTTCCCAAACCCTTATACATTTGAACCGCTTCCCATAGTCCCCTCGCGCTATTTTCCCACGGGCCCTGTTTTCCGGAAAGAAGGAAATTTTGTGCAGCTTCCAAAGAAATCCCGCGTGCCTTTAAAACCAAACCCAAGCCCAGGAAACCCGAAGACCTCATTTCAGAATCCTGGCTGAGAGTAAGTCGGCGGTAAATCGTATCGGCTTCCTCGTATTCCCGTTTTCTCAGCGAGGCTCCGGCTAGGATTTCGTTTGCTTCTTCTTTTTGGGAGGCGGTGGTTAGATTTTGCATGATTCTCTGAAGCAAAGTTTTAGCCCGGTCTTCGTCAGCCTCCATCAGCTGTCTTGCTCTTATGAGGTAGAATTCGGCGGAAATCGAGGCTGAAAGATTCGAACCGCTATTAACAATTCTTTCGAGTATTTCCCTATCTGATATTTCATTGAACAATTTTGCAAGGACTCTTGCACCCGAAAAACGCAAGGAATCCTTCCCAAACTTTTCCAGCCATTCCTGAATAGACTGTTCCAGTAAAGAGGATTGTTTAAGTTGCAAATAGATGACAGCAATCCTTAACATTCCCTGATAATTTTCTTCAGACTCAGGAAAACGTTGCTTGAGGAGGTTGAGGGCCCTGAGACCTTGAGCCGGAGGGATGCTTTCGCGGGTAGCCAGATCGAGGAGGACCGACCTAGCGGATAAGCTGGTTCGGTAATTTTGATAAAGGGTGTCTGTCACTGAAAAGGCCTGGTTGTACCTTGAAGTCTCAGCGTAGACCAAGGCGAGAAAGGCAAGTCTTACCGGCTCTTTCTGCGTTGAAGACCAGGCTGGGTGATTTAAGGTGGTTTCTGCCTCACGCCACTGGGAAGAAGCGATTTGGGAGGTTGCTAAACCTTCCAGAGCCCTTACAATTAACCTTGAATCTGAACCCTGTTTTCCAAGCGTTCGTTGAAACCAGGATGATGCCGATGAAAAGTCGCCCTGTTTTATTTTTACAAAGCCCATTTCAGTCCATACTTCCGCCTCCATGATTGGAACCCTGGAGGCGGTTTCAAGAAGGAGCGTTTCTGCTTCAGAGTACCTTTTGGTTTGGGTTAAAGATTGTGCCAGCGTCAGGGATGCTTGAACCCTATGGGTTGTTTCTGGATACTCGGAAAGCAGCCGCTGAAATACTGTTATCCCTAATTCTCGCCTATCCCCGTTGATAAGAGAAATACCACGTGAAAGAAGGGACCGTTCTTTGAGTTCGCCTTGAGCCACCTGGGAAGCATTATGAAAGAATCCTTCAGCTCTTAAAAACTCAGCATTCCGGGCATAAATATTTCCGATAAAATACAAAACCTCTGCACGGTGGATGGAACCCGGAAAATCTTTTAATAAAGTCTGCAATTCAGCAAGGGCGAGATCGGATTCTTCAGCCCCTCTCAAACGGGCGCGAGTGTATAAAAAAGTATCATAAGCGGGCGATTCAGCATAATCCTTGAGCAGCATATCCAAGACTCTAATTAGAACCACCGCGTCTCCTTTCTTTTGTCCCCATTCAAGAAGCCGGAGTAAGGCGGAATAATGACGGTTCTTATCTTTTTCGTCCGAAACCACTTGATCCAGCAAGTTGAAAAGTTCTTCACCCTCTAAAGAATAACTCCGCGCCCATCTTGCATTGCGGGAAACCACCTCGTCGGGACCGTTTTCACAGATAAGAAAAAAAACACCCGACTCCTGCGGGTTCTCGCTTTTTAAAGAGACAGCTAGGTTCCAAGCTGCTGCTTGAGCGACAGGGGTGCCCGTTTTCTGGACCAAGGTTCTCCAAATATCCCGGGCTGTTTTTATGTCTCCTGTTTCCCGTAAAAGGTCTGCACGAAGGGAAAGAATGTCTTCACGGGTTTGCCACAAGGGTTCAGCCCGAGCATAAAGTTCGAGTGCCTTTTCTTTCTCACCCAGCTTTACACAGAGTGCAAAGTATTCTCTCACAGCGTTGTAATAAATTTCATCCCTGAGAGATCCAGTTAAAAGACGTTCAAGTTGACGTTTCGAACCTTCAGAATCGTCGAGGGAGACCAGGACTCTGGAGTACTCAAGAATCAACTCTCTGGAATTGGGCAAATCACCTTGGTTTAAAACCTGGTTGAGAACATCCCTGGCCTCAGGGTTTCTCCCTAGACGCCGGAGTAGCCTGGCTCTGTTGAGAATACTTGCTGCGCCGTGTGGTCTGAGGCTGAGTGCACGTGCGGCTCGGGCGTAGGTCTGTTCCGCTTCCGATAATTTTTCCTGCGATTCAAGAACCTGGCCCAAAAAGAAAAGAGACGGTCCGAAAAAAGGACCTTGGGGTTCCATCTGGATTTGATTTTCAAATTCCCTTTGGGCTTCTGAATTTTGCCCCGTTGCCTTTAAGGCTTGCCCTCTCCAAAAATAAATCCTTTTCAGGTAGGGGGAGTCGGGGTAAGACCTCTCAAAGCGGCGCAGAACGCTCAAGGCCCCTGAATAATCCTGTATTTCAAAACGGCACACACCAAGAAGGTATTCTGCGTCGTCTTTATCTTGGGAAGTAGGGTATCTTTCCAAAAACCTCGTCAGGTCCCTTACAGCAAGTCTGTACTGTTGTGTTGAATACAGACCACGGATGCGGGCAAAATCCTCCTCCGGAGTCTGGGCTGTTAGGTAAATATTTACTAAGAGAAGAAAGAGTATACTAGCCTTGGCTAACATTCACTTCGTACACCGTGCGGTCCTTTAAACGGAAGGTGAGGTTATCCTTTTTAAACTCCGCCAGTATCAAGTCCCCCGCTTTAAAGGTTCCTTTTAAAATTTCAGTGGCTAAAGGATCTTCGAGTTCTTTCTGGATCAGTCTTCTTAAAGGCCTGGCTCCGAAAGTCGGATCGTAACCTTGTTCAACAAAGTATTGACGGCCTTTAGGAGAAAGTTCGAGCCTCATATTGCGTTCAAGTAGGCGGTCCTGGATTTCAGCGAAAAGCAAGTCAAAAATCTTTTCCACATCTTGGGTGGTGAGAGCCCTGAAAACAACGATTTCGTCGACCCTATTGAGAAACTCCGGCCGGAACAGCCGTTTTAATTCACCCATGGCGCTCGACCTGATTTCGTTATGGCTCAATTCCTGAGTGCCGGTTTGGAACCCAAGCGAACCCGTTTTAGTAATCTGACGGGCACCGGCGTTGCTTGTCATGATGAAAATGGTATTCCTAAAGTTCACCGTGTGGCCTAGATTATCCTGAAGTTCACCTTCTTCCAGTATCTGTAAAAGTAGATTAAAAACATCGGGGTGTGCTTTTTCAATCTCGTCGAGAAGAACAACGCAATAGGGTTTCTTTCTGATCTTTTCTGTGAGAACCCCGCCCTCGTCGTATCCAATATACCCCGGAGGAGCACCAACGAGCCTTGAGACATTGTGCTTCTCCATATAATCGCTCATATCGATGCGCACAAGGGATTCCTGATTTCCGAAGAGAAACTGAGCAAGTGTCTTAGCTAGGAGGGTTTTACCCACACCCGTAGGTCCTAAGAAAATAAAAGAACCTAAAGGGCGTTTCGGGGAATTCATCCCAGTGCGTGACCTACGTATGGCAGACGAAACAGCTTGAACGGCTTCGATTTGACCGATAACATTTCCTTGGAGAACGGATTCCATCTTTAGGAGTTTCTCTGCTTCCCCTGCTGCAATATTATCCAGGGGTATTCCTGTGATTTCGCTGATCACGGACTGAATATCCTCCTCCGTGACTTCTGGGGCGGTTTCGAGCGACCTGGTCTGCCAAGATAACCTCAATTCTTCTATTTTTTCACGGAGCAATCGGATCTCATCTCTGATCTCGGCGGCTCTCTCGTAATTCTGTCCGTTGACGAGTTCGGATTTCTCTCTGAGAAGGGCCTCGACCTGTGATTCAAATTCGACAACTTCGGGTGGCACCCCTGCCTGGCTGATCTTTTTTTTCGAGCCGGCCTCATCCATAAGGTCTATAGCTTTATCCGGGAGAAAACGCTCGGAAATATACCTGTGTGAAAGGTGGGCTGAAGCTTCCAGGGAACCCTGGGTATACCTGACATGGTGAAACTGGGCATAACGTGAAGCCAGCCCTTTTAGAATTTCTACGGACTCTTCAACACTGGGTTCCTTCACCAGGACGCTCTGAAACCGTCTTTCGAGGGCAGCGTCTTTCTCAATGTATTTTTTATACTCATTCATAGTGGTTGCACCAACGCACTGAATCTCGCCACGGCTCAGGGAAGGTTTGAGGATATTGGAAGCATCTATTGCACCTTCGGCAGCACCGGCTCCGATAAGCGTATGAAGCTCGTCGATAAAAAGGATAACATTCCCCGTTGAAGTCAGTTCCTTAAGAAGTTTTTTCAGTCTTTCCTCGAATTCTCCCCTATACCTTGTTCCGGCAACGAGAGCGGCAAGGTCGAGGGATACAACTCTCTTATTAAGGAGGAGTTCGGGTGCTTCCCCGTCATTAATTTTTTGGGCCAAACCTTCCACGATGGCCGTCTTGCCTACCCCTGGTTCACCGATAAGGACCGGGTTATTTTTTGTCCTTCTTGCCAGAATCTGAATAACCCTATTGATCTCTTTTTCTCTACCGACAACAGGATCTAGGGAATGTTTGGCGGCGAGAAGCGTCAGATCCCGTGAAAACTCATCCAGAACGGGTGTGGGTTTTTTAACAAAAGTTGTTTGGGGTTTTTTCCATTTTGGTTGTGACGCTGCGGGTTCTTCCCTTAACTTGCCACCGCCGCCGGAAAACTCGTGGATGAGTTCACGCAAGGCTTCAATGCCGACGTTTTTTGAAAGTAGATAATTCTGTACCGCACTTCCGGCTTCGGCAACTGCGGCGAGGAGTAGGTGTTCTGTACCAATGTAGTCATGACCAAGTATATGTGCTTCAACGGCGCTGTCCTCGAGGATTTTTTTCCCTCTTCGGGACGGCGGGACATCACCAAGGATGAATCCCCCCTGCTTTTTAGGGATAAGGGATTCTATTTCCCTGAACATCAGCATAGGGTCGATATTCATTGAGCGGAGGGCCTTGTAGCCTATCCCTTCACCATCGCGCAGTAAAGCTAAAACGACGTGCTCGGGGTGGAGCTGGTCGGAATGAAACCTTTTTGCTTCTTCTTGAGCAACAACAGTGAGAATTCTTTGAGCCCTTTGAGTAAGCCCTTTAAACATCATAAAAAGTACCATCCTTCAGGGAATCCCTTAAATACGTTGACCTCATTCTATCCCAGTCGGTGGTTTGCAGATTTCTCGCCTCCGCCCAAAACATCAAATGGCCGCGCTGGATCCCATAATATAATCGGTTTATTTCTCCCATACTTATATTTTTAAATATACCCACAAGGACGCCAAATCGCAAATAGGAAAGATGTTCGAGTGCCTCTTCTTCCGACATCATCCTGGCATGAATCAACATTCCCAGAGCGCGGCAAACCAGGTCTTCAATATGGTTAAAAGACCTCGACTTCAAATTCTCCCTTTCGTGTGTTTCCATCGCATTCAGTTTTGAAACCCATTCATGGAGCTCTTCGGCTAGATCGTTGACTGATTTTCCCGTACTGGCTCCGGTTGATATCTGATAAATACACCCCCGGCTCTTATCCCCGCCGCCAGCGAATCCCCGAAAGATAAGTCTGTTCTCTTCCGCCAATTCCATGGCGTCAATAAGTTTTCCACTCATCTCTAAAGCAGGTAAATGCGCTATTACCGATATCTTTATACCCGATCCCAAGTTTTTAGGTTCACAGGAGAGCCAGCCAAGCCCTTCTTTGTAAGCCCAATTCCATGACTCTGACCATTTTTCCCAAAGAGAAGAAACCCTTTCATAAGCCTTCGACCAATTCCATCCGCCGCTAAACCCGATAAACTGAAAATGGTCTACGCCCGATGTCGTTACAGCTTCGTTTTCCTTGTTTCCAAGGCAGATAATTTGGGATGAATCCAAAATTTGGCTTGTGTGGATCAATCGCCTTTCCGTTGTTAGTTTTTTTTGAAGGGCACTGAGGTTTCCAAACTCGTTCCATACATGGTCTTTTTGAAACTTTTCAAGATAAACTTTTACCGAATTCAAGAATTTAGCTTTTTGGTTTATGTTCATCTGGTTTGGGAATGGATAGTCAACGATATTTTTTGAAAGCCTCAAACGCGTGCTCATGATAACTTCCTGGAAATTACCCGCCTCTGAAACCCAGTCTGGATGGAGGGCTTGAAATAATGAACTCTTCATTTTTCCTCCGAGTGCTGAAGGACATCCCTAATTCTCGCAGCTTCTTCATAATCTTCCCGTTTTAATGCCTGTTTTAAGGACCATTCGAGCGTAGAATTCAGGCCTTCGGTATAATTTGTCGAGAAGTTCCTTTTTTTTAGGTAGGCCTCAACCTCATCTGCAAATATGACATAACATCGGGAACACCCCAGTGAATGGGTTTCATTCCATTCTTTTTTTGTCAAACCGCAATGGGTGCAGAATCCGGAGGTTTCTTTTTTCATTGTTTGACGTCCCTGAAAATAAATGCTCTGTGTCCGCCTTTTGGAAAATCAAAGGTCCGTGTTTCCTTGGTCAGTTCCTTGAAATTTTCAGATAGAACTAGGGATTTATCGGGTTTGAAGTGGCTAAAGTTCGTCGAGAAATACACCATCCCGCCCGGTTCGAGAAGTTGAAAACATTTTTTCAGGGCCCAAACGTGATCTCGTTGGACATCCCAACTTTCGCGCATTTTTTTCCCTGAAGAGAATGTGGGAGGATCAAGGATTATCATATCGTACTTCTGGGGTGTCTGGGACCGAAGATACTCAAGGGCATCCCTGGATAACCAGCGAGAGAGGGTTTTACCAAGAGAATTGGCTTCCCAATTTTTTTTTGCCCAAGTAAGGTAATTTTCATTCATGTCAAGACTGTGTACCTCCCTAGCACCACCAGCCCCAGCGTATACTGAGAAGGAACCTGTATAACAAAATAA
The DNA here is from genome assembly GCA_020720765.1 of Borreliella garinii. Taxonomy (GTDB): domain Bacteria; phylum Spirochaetota; class Spirochaetia; order JABEVK01; family JABEVK01; genus DYOB01. The sequence goes on along the minus strand of DYOB01000005.1, from coordinate 28,333 downwards.
GTTTAGCACCTTTTTCCCTTTGGACCAAGAAGAAATGAGGTTTCTAGAGATTCTTTGGTCTAAAAAAAGACCGACATCGTGGTAAGTACACGGATCGACCCAGAACTTCAACCCCTTTTCCTGAATCCAAAATCCGCACGGGCTTTTAGCCATCTTTTGATATTTCAAATCCCGGGTTTGAATGGTCCTTTTTTTAACGATCAAGTTAGAAACATCTATATTTAAAGCCTGGGCGATAAGGTTTTTATCGGATGGCGCTTCTTTAGATACCCAAAGGATGTAGGTTCCTCCGAAAACATCCAGGCTTAACCCCAGGGATTCAGATTCCCATACCCTAAAAGCCTCAACACCTTCCTTTTCTGCTGATAAACTTCTTTCTTCGCGGGTTTGTCGGAGTTCCTTTAATTGATCTGGTGTCATATTTTTCTGAGGATACTTAAAGGCTTGAGTTTACTTGCCTGAAGTGCAGGGATCCAAGACGCTGTGACTGAAAAAAGAAGACTTAAGAGTGCAACCAAAAACATAGTCGAAAGGTCTAGATTGATGGGAATAGTTTCAAGGTAATAGGCATCGCTCAAGAGTTTAAAATTAGGGTCGGCCGGTTGACCTGTGAGTAAAGCAATAGCAGATGTCGCCCAGGTAAGGAAGGACTCTATCCCACGGATGATACCGTTGATATTCACCGCTGTTAATGTTCCGAGAAAAATACCGAGAGTCGTTCCTATCAAACCTGAAAAGAAACCCAAGAGGGCAAAATACCTGTGAATAAAGCTGGGCGAGAAACCCAGGCTTTTGAGAATGGCGAGTTCCTTTCTCCTCTCTAAATACGTCATCAGTAAAGATGAGGAAATACTGACCGCGGAAACGAGGAGTATCATGCTCATGATGATCATCAGCAGCGCCCTCGTTGTCTGGTAATTTTGGTACTGGTTCCTATTGATCTCGAACCATGTTTTCACCCTCCAACCGACCAGTATTTTCTCCTGAATTTCCCAGGATTTTTCCGTAAGCTGAGTCAGGTCTTCGATTTTTATTCCAATGATGCTGAAATAATCACCTTCGGGTAAGAGTCTTTTAGCAGCCTCGATGGGGATCAACACCCAAAGCCTATCGAGATCCTGGTATCCGGTGGAAAAAATTCCGCCAACTTGAAGGGTGGTGATTTTAGGGAGAAAACTTCTCCCTTCAGCCCTTCTCGTGGTGAGAATCTTGATATCATCTCCGACGCTAACACCGAGTTTTCTAGCAACTTCCTCACCGAGTAGAACTTCACGGTCATGATGGAAATTCGGTCCGCCGCTCGAAAAATTAATATAAGATTTCCAACCAGGGTCGTTTAGCAGTGCATCATCCAAACCCCTCAGTGTCACTCCGGTTCTCTTCGACCCTGCATACGCGAGTCCAAAACCCTGTCGTTCCTCAAAAGAACCTGATATTCCCTCGATACCGGCGAGGGTGGCCTTGATTTGGCCGATATCCTCGGGTGCTGAAAGACCGAAGGGATGCGCTTGTAAATGGTAACTGAGGGTTTCTCTATACCGTGCCGTTATCCCGTCTATCATACCGTCAGCCACAACGATCACAGTCAATAGGGGAACAAGACCCAAAGCCATTCCCAAAATACTCCCTCTTAGAGCCCTGCTCTCTTCCCTGCCCTTAATTACATTATTAAAAAATTTTGAGACCAGGTACCACAGCGAAGGTTCTTTTATAGGGTCCACAGTTTCTTATGCTCCATCCTGTATTTTCGGGAAGCCCGGTTCGCAAGCTTGGCGTCGTGCGTTACAAGGACGAGGGTTCTCCCGTGGTCTCTTACTAGTCCGAGAAGAAGGTCCTCCACAATCTTTGAATTGTCTTCATCGAGATTTCCAGTGGGCTCATCGGCGAGGATAATTTCAGGATCGTTGACAAGAGCCCTCGCCAGAGCAGTCCTCTGACGCTCACCCCCGCTGAGTTGGTAAGGATAGAAATCAAGTCTGGTTGACATCCCGGTTTGATCGAGAAGTTCCCTTGCCTTTCTCTCTGCCACAGGTTTTTGAAGTCCGGACATCCAAGCAGGCATAAGAACATTTTCCAAGACTGTAAGTTCAGGCAAAAGAAAGTGAAACTGGAAAACCATTCCAACTTTATGCCGTCGATAGTTCGTCAGATCTTCTTCATTCATTTCAGAAACGGGAATGCCGCATGCTATCACCATCCCTGAACTGACACTGTCCAAGCCGGCAATCAAATGCAAGAGGGTACTTTTCCCGCTCCCGCTTTCTCCGATGATGGAAGCTGTTTCACCTTCTTTCAAGGAAAAATCGAGGTCTTCGAGAATAAGCAGGCTTTCACCGTCGGTATTAAATCTTTTGGTCACTTGATGGATTTCGAGTATGTTGCTCATTCGTTCCGTAAGACCTCCTTGGTCCTGATTTTTAGAATTTCGCCCGAAGCCATCCAGGCTGAAGCACTAGCCGAGCCAAGGGCAAAAAGAAAAATGATCCAAACTTCATGGGCTAGAACACGTACTGGAATATCCTTCAAATAAAAGACGCCTCCGGAAATAATATTCAAGCGGTTGCCCATCGACCCCGTGGTCCACTTCGTCCAAATTTGAAGAACAAAGGAAACTGCATCCTCCATCCAGAAAAGTATGCTGTTCATATTGACTGTAATTAATAAACCCACCAAGGTCCCTATGACTCCGCCAATAAAACCGATGAAGGCCCCTTCAGAAAGGAATACTATCCTTATTGGCTGGATTGAAGCACCTAGGGCTTTCATAATTCCTATGTCTTCCCGCCTTTCGCGTATGGTCCGCCTTAGACTATGTTGGATATTCAGCCATACAACTGGAAAAATCAAGGCAATGAGTACCATCATCGTGAGTTTCTCCAACCTAAGAGCGCCAAAGAAAGCCTTATTGAATTCACGCCAGGATTCAACCTTTCCCCCCAAGGGGACAACGATGGATGAAATGAGAGGTAGACTTTTAAGATCATCAAAATGGTTCTTGAGTTTAATGCCGAAAATCCTCTGGGCTTCAGCGCCGAAAAAATCTGAAGCATTTTCGATATTCATAAAACCCCAACCCAGATCAATGTCGTAAAAACCGCTTCGAAAAACACCTGTAACCTGGAAAAAGACTTCCTTGGGCCGCAAAAGGCTGAAATTTTCTCCACCTAGAGCGAGTAAACTCACCCGGTCGCCTACCCTTGCACCGAGTGAACGCGCAAGTTCGGCTCCTAAAACAATTTTCTCCCCGCGTTCTAAGTCCCAGCTTCCCTCTATCATCTCAAGGTGTCTTCCGAATTCAGGGTCTTCAAATATCGCTTTCTCCGGTAAGCCGCGGATAAATGCGCCTCTGGGTGTACCATAAAAACCATTAATGAGGGTTTGGGAGTCATAGTAGGGGATAAGATTTCGTATACTCGTATCCTGTAAAATTTTATGCTGAACATCCGCTGTCAGCTCCCTGTTGGAAGGCATTTCTATACGGATATGCGAAGACGACACTTCGAGAAGGGTCTCCATAAATCCCATTTGGAATCCGTTCATAACGCCAAGGACGACATTCAGGGTAATGACTCCTACTGCAATGCCGAGGATGGAAAGCCCCGCCGAGGTTATACCCTTATTTTTTTTCTTCCATAGGTATCTTCGGGCTAGAAAGGGGATCCATCTAAGACTCATGAAGACCTTCGCGGGTCGCGGACCCTGGAATTGCCGGAACTGTCAAAATATGTTTCCTCCACCTTCTCGCCGTTTTCCCATAGGATCAGAATAACCTTTCTTCCGTCAAGATAAACCTCTTCAAGCACCAGTTTCTCATCTTCATACATGAGTATTCCCTGGAGCACCTCGTTTTGCCTGATTTCCTCTTTTATGAGTTCATTCTTTTCATTATAGGTCAAGCTACGAAGCTCCCTTACGCCGCCGGATACTCTCTCGATCTGGGAAAGGAGATCGGAAGTATAGGTTCGTCTTTCCTGCGCGCTCAAACGTGAATTCCTTCGAATCTCAAGGAGGATCAACCTCCCCTCACCGTCAAAGCGCCGAGTTTCCTGAAAACCTTCAGGGACTATCTGGTCGACCCTGCGTACGACAACCCCTTCTAAATACTGAAACTCGGACACCTGGGTCAATTCATTCCCAATACTCAGTTCACGTCTCCGCACGAGACCACCGGGTTCGTAGGCGCTAAAAAATCTTTCCACCCCCTGGAGTCCCGATTCGGTACCCAAGCCCCTGGTACCCCAACTCCACGTGTTCCATTCTCTGGCACCTTGGTTTCCCGTTCTCACCACCCTGCGTATACGGCCTGTAGGTGTTCGGAATATTTCATCGGTCCATTCCAACCGATTATTGATACCGCGAAACTGGCGCCCCAGCAGGACACCGTTTTCATAGACGTACCGTACTTCTCCCGTCTTGCGGCCTTCCACCCAAAATTCTTCACGGGTTATCATACCTGTTTCATCCAGATCATAAAGTTCTCGTGTCTGATTTTTTCGAATGACCTTGACTTTTCTCACCCTTTTTTCTTCGTCAAAATCACGGATTCGTGTTTCCAGGGCAACATTGTTCTGGTAAAGTATAAGAGTATCACCGTTTTCGCGAGCCTTCTTTTGAACTACCCATTCCCATTCTTCACGGCGGAACCACTGGGTTTCCTCAAGAAGTGCGCCTAGGGCGTTTGAACGGTACCATTCTCCTTCGGGTACGGTCCGCGGCTGGGCAGTAAGGAAGAAGGCAGTAAAGAAAAGAAACACCAAGACAGCTACTTTCACGATTCTAGGACTACCTTCGCAAAATCATGAACGTCAAATTCCTTGAAGTCCTGGGCTTTTTCTCCGGTACCTACAAAAGCTACACCGATATTGAATTTTTTAGCAATGCTCAAAACGGCACCGCCTTTCGCCGAGCTGTCCCATTTTGAAAGAATGAGTGCATCGATTCCCACAGCTTCGTGAAAGACCGCTGCTTGTTGTACAGCATTCTGGCCTGTAACTGTGTCTATAACAAGGAGTTTCTTGTAGGAATCCCTGCCTACCTTATTTAAAATGATTTTATCGACCTTCATCAGTTCTTTCACAAGGTTCGTCTTATTGTGGAGGCGGCCGGCGGAGTCCGCAAGAATAAGTTCATCGCTGCGGGACTTGGCGGACTCGATCGCATCGAAGATGACAGCACCAGGATCGGCTCCCTGCCCCTGGGAAACAACACGCAATCCCAACCTCTCACCCCATATTTGAAGCTGGTCCGTAGCGGCTGAGCGGAATGTGTCCCCGGCGGCCAAAACAACTTTTTTCATGCCTCTTTGGATATGCCACTGGGCTAGTTTCGCTAAACTTGTCGTCTTGCCCACCCCGTTGACGCCGAGAAAAAGGATTACGTGCGGTTTCGGCCCGGTAAATTCAAGGTTCTGAAAACGAACCAGCGAGGAAACGTCTTCTAATAACTTGAGTTTTAAGGCTTCAGGATCCTTGAGCCGCCCTTCTTTAGCGTAGGTTCTTAACCGGGCTAAAATATCTGCTGCGTTCTGATATCCAAAATCTGCCTCGATAAGAACGTCTTCCCATTTCTCGTACAGTTCTTCAGAAAAATGGTCGCCGGTCAGAAAGGAAACCATTTTCGACCATATTCCCATCTCTATTCCCCTTCCTCTGCCGCATCAATATACCGGGAGAGTTCCCAGATAGTCCATCCAAAGAGAACAGCAGTCACTCCCATCAAGGTGTAACCGCCTTTTTGAAAGATTTGCTGGTAAGTATAACTCTGGTGAACCTTGTCGAGTTGCTCTTGCGTTCTTAAGGCGACATTTGTATTCAAATAATCCCTGACGTAGGCGTCAGAAAGTTGTTTGTATTCAGCTTCGAAACCTCGGAACATGACTGTTGTAAAAAAGCTGACCGTGAAACTTCCTAAGGCAAAGTAGAACCATCCCCGTGCATCTTCAATGCTGGCTTTTGGACTCGACGGTATAAGAACCCAAGGTTGGACAGGCATACCTGGGAGAAGGCTGTAGGTTATAGGATTAAAACCCTCTTTAAGAATTTCCAAGTATTTAGCGTCACCGGAACTTGGGATTTCAAGCGGGGTGATTCCCTGAAAAACACCACCTACATAAACTTTTGCGCCTTCTGGGTCTGTTTGAATCAGAGTAAAATCTTTTTGCAGTGTCGTGAGAGTTTTAAGAAGGCTGAGTTCACTTGACTCTTCGATCGTGACAATCTCCTGGTAAGTTTCAAACCCCTCGTTACGTAGGGTGATGGAATAGTCGCCCGGCGTAAGGATTCCTAGATCGAGGGCGCCTAAGCCACGAAGCTGGTTATTCACCCAAATCTCGGCTGTAGGCGGTTCAACTTTTATGCTTAGCCTCGCCCAAGGCCTCTGAAGAAGGACGCCTCTCAGCCATCCTTCCAGCGAGGGTATCCTCATGGGAACTTCTTCAGGGCTCATCCATTCTTCCCAATTTGAAATAACGCTAAGCTCCTGATTTCTTACAGAGAGTTTAATGCCGAGGTATCCCCGCAATTCGATCAATTCCCCCGTGACAAAGGCAGAAAGTTGATTCTGATGAACCCAATCTTTAAGTTCCAAGGTGGGCTTATCAGCAACAACCCCTGTTTGGGGCCATTGTGCCATAGCCCAGGGCTGTGTATCCGTGTAAGCCACTGCGCCGGCTTCCTCGGTTTGTACCCTTAAAAGTCTAGCAGCTTCGTAGGCAGCCTGGGCTTTCAGGACTTCAAGGTTCTCAACGATGTTCAAGAGTTTTAATCTTTCCCATTGTTCCCTCGCTGTAGCTTCAGCCTTGGCTTTTTGCAAAAGCTGATCCTGGAATATCTTTTCCACGAGTCTATCAACATCGAGCTGGCTGGGTTCCCGGAAAAGACCTTCTATAAGAATTCGCGATAGATTGCGTTCAATGTTTTGTGCTGTTTTCTTATATTGTTCCGAATTTACTACTAGAGGGAGGATGGCCCACTTCCACTGCGGTTTTTCCTGGGCATTTAGAACGAGTGAAAAGGCCATGAAAAAAAGAAGGAGCGTGTTTCGGATCATCCTTCAGGCTGTGTCTTCTTTATCCAAATATACCTCAGCTGGGCCTCGATAAAACTATCGATGTCACCATCCATCACGGCTTGGATATTCCCTGTTTCACATTTATTCCTATGGTCTTTTACCATCGTATAAGGTTGAAACACATAACTTCGAATCTGGTTACCCCAAGCATTGTCGGTTTTTTCAGGAGCCTTGCTTTCCCTTTCAAGGTCCCTCTGTTCTTTATAGAATTCATAGAGCTTGGATTTTAAGAGCTTCATAGCAAGCTCTTTATTTTTTACCTGGCTTCTTTCTTGCTGGCAGGCCACAACGATATTCGTTGGCAAATGGGTAAGCCGTACTGCACTGTCGGTTTTATTGACGTGCTGGCCGCCCGCACCGCTTGAGCGGTAGGTATCGACCCTCAGGTCCTTATCCTGTATATCAACAACGATTTCATCGTCCAGTACAGGACTCACGTTGACTGCAGCAAAACTTGTATGCCTGCGTGCATTGGAATCAAAGGGGCTGATGCGAACAAGCCTATGAACCCCGTTCTCGCTCTTTAAAAACCCGAAAACATTGTCCCCTGTTATCTGGAGGGTGACGTTCTTAACCCCGCCTTCTGCTTCAAGGAGGTCGAGCATTTCTGTTTTAAACCCTCGTCTTTCAGCCCAGCGTTGGTACATCCTTAAAAGCATACTCGCCCAATCGCAGGCCTCGGTGCCCCCGGCTCCTGAATGGATGGATAAAAAAGCGTCGGCGCTATCCTCGGGCTCTGAAAGCATCTCCAGGATATTCATCCTTTCCAAATCCACCTGGGCTTTTTCAAAAATCTGAACAATATCGGGTTCTTGGCTCTCGTCGTTCTCTTCAAGTGCCATCTGTTGGAGTTCCCTGAGCTCGTTCAATCTGTCGACGAGTTCTTTCCAGGGTTCGATTTTCGCTTTAATCTTTCGAATTTCTGAGAGGGTTTTTTCCGCCTTTTCCCGGACATTCCAGAAATCGGGTGCCTCGGTTTTTCTCTCAAGGTCTTCAACGAGGAGTTTTAATCGTTCCGGGTCAAAGACGCCCCCATGTCGTCAGGGCTTGATCGTGAAGTGCAGAAATTTTCTGTGTGAAATCGGTTAACATAAATCCTCCTAGACTACTGCCGTTAGCCGGCGCCATTTTTTACCTTCAAGCGAGGTAATAATCAGAGTACCTTCAACAGGGTACTGATAAATCCGGATCTTGTCATAGAAATCCGTAATCTTATCAATGTCCACTTTCATTCTCGCTACATTTTTTTCGTTGAGACTCGCAGTTTCGTAGAGCTGATTCTGAATTTTTTTAAACCCATATTGAATAAGAAGATCATGAACCTTTATGCGGCTGTCTTCGCTTCCTAAATCGCACGCAGTGGATACAAACATAGGGAATACTACCCTTTTTTAACTTAAACTGTCAAACCCTGTCAATAAAAAAAGCGGGTTTTCCCCGCTTGTTTTAATGACGAGAAAAATTACATCAGCTCGCTAGGTTTACGAGCCTGGGTGCCGGTTTTTTCACAAACGGCGAAATGCTTCATTTTACCATTTTCAAAGACCGACCGCATGATAATTTTTCCACCCCAACGAGAAAGAACCTCTTTAGCCCCTTCGCGCCTTGCGTTTTTTGATACACCAGCATTCTTTCCCATAATCACTCCCTATGAAAATCAACCTATTTTATGTAGGATCGCACCTTTTGTCAATCCTTTATCAAACCCATTCTTAACCTATACGTTTTTACCATATCGATTTCAAAAGCGTCGTTATCGGGATAAGTACGCCCTAAAACCGGTTGCCAGAGTTCTGGTTCTTCCATGCACAGGTACATAAATACATTGGGCCAATCCTTTTTTAGCATCGAGACCACCGGGGTTAAAAGACGCAACTTCGTTTCGAAATCATAGGTCAGTTTGCCTGCATACGAGGTTAAAGGGAGAGAGAACAAACGGGAAGTTAATTCTCTTTCCCGTAATTTTTTTAAAACTCTTGGAGAATAGGTGAGAATGCCAAAACTCGTCATCACAACTTCATTTTCTACAAAATTCTTAGAGAGGTTCTCGATGATTCCTAGATAATCGGATTCACACCCTTGGTAGTCTATCATGGGGTGGAAATGGAAACCCACTTTAACCCCAAGATCCGCGACTTCCCTGGCAGTTTGAATTCTTCGGGCAACCGAAGGTGTTCCCAATTCTTCCATTTCCTGGACTATGTCTGTGTTCAAACTCCAAGTTACGACAAGGTTTGGAGGAATCTTTCGATTTTTTAATCCGCCTACATTGACGGATTTTGTTTTAAGTTCAATGACGGTTCCTGGATGGCGTTCCGCAAGGTCCAGGACCGCATCGAGAACCCCTCCGGCATTTCCCCAGAAGAGACTATCGGAACTCTGGCCTGTGCCAAGGTGTCCTACCTCGGGACCTAGGTTTATTTTCCGTATTTGATCCGCCGCATCCACAGCAATTTTACCTTCACCGGGTTCAAGAAAGGCCCCCAAACTACAGTACCTGCATGAAAACCCGCATCCCTGAACGACATCAAGGGTATAAAGCCCACAACACCGTGTTTTAGGGCTGTATACAGGGCACCTTCCCAGCCCCAATACCAGACCTTCTTCCTGGAGAAGCGTCGGCGTTTGTGCAGAACTCGGGGAGAAATTCTCCCATAAATCCCTTTTGCCCTTTTCCTTCTTCATGATTTCGGTGAACTGTATCCACCACCGTTTTTTCTCTAATCCATGGAGAAAAGTCCAATCAAACCCCTTTCTCCCCGCCTGTTCCCTTTCACGAAGGGTGTCGATAAGAATACGCTTTTCCTGATATGTCCATCGATAGGTCTTCCCCAGTGAAAGGAGGGCTTCCTTCGATTCATCCTGTAAAAAACCCCACAAAGGAAAATTTTCCCAGTTATCTTTAGTAACCTCGTATTTCAAGGAAGAAGGAACCCCGTTGATACCGAGAAATTCATCCCGCTGCTGGGCTTGTTGATATAGAAAAACCAGTGGTATTGACCTGAAATCTCTATACACCAATTTCCGGCGTTATAACGGAGAATCGCACCGGCAAGAACCGCCGGATCGGTTGAAAGAAATGCAAAATCTGATTCGGTTGAAAAGAAATTCATTGAAACCCCTATTCCACCTGTGAGAAAAAAAGCCACGGGTTCTGGCCAGGGGGTTCTCAGATAGAGATGGAGAAAACCCTGGGCGAGGTGTATGGAGGTTCCGCTGGTTAAAATTCCTTTACCAGGAAAGAGATGATATTGAAGCTCAAGACCCATCCCCATTAACGAACCACCATCCACAGCAAGGTTTCCCGAATCCGTCCGGATAAAAATCTGACCTCCGATCAAACTCGGTTCAACTATCTCTGCAAACCATCCCTGCGGGAGAAGGACTGAATAACCTAAAGTCATGCTTAATTGTGAAAGCGGTACTGGTGCAGTATTCTCCGGGGGCAGTTCCGGAGGTGTATCTATTTGAACTGACACTTCCTCAGGAGGATTAGGGGGAATTGGAAGAAGGAGGGGAAGGGGCAATTCAGGTTTTCTAATAGGCAGGGAGGCAAGGCCTGAAAACCTGTCGCGTTGTTGCACAAGCCTAACAGCATCAGGTGGAACTTCGGGCGGTTTTTCCTGGTTTACTGCCACCGTTACGAGTGGAAGCAGCCTCAAATTTATACCAGTAGCGATAAATTGGTCACTCCGAACTAGAAAAACTTCATAGTTTCCATTTGGAGCCTCTTTCAAGTCGAGGACTAATTCCCACCTCTGACTGGTGCGTAGAATAGAGAGGGGAATGATTTCCTTAGGCCCTCGAAAGACTATCCTGTCAGTCTCCAAGGCGTTTTCCAAGCTCAGAAACACACCCCTGGTAACACCGCCTTGAACCACAGATTCGGGTTCGATCCTAAGAGCCCTGGCTGGAAGGAGAACTTGTGCGTTTCTTCTGACAGTGAGTGATCGCCATTCTCCTACGGCTGTACGGTTAAATCTGTCAATTACACGGATACGGTAACGGTAGATACCGGGAGGCAGGTCGAGTTTTAACCGGGTCTCTGAGAGCCGCCTTTCGAGTAACAGTTGTTCGCTTTCATTTTGGATTTCTATTTGGTACTCCCTGGCCCCGGGAACAGCGGTCCATGAAAGAAAACTCTCATTAGCCGGAGTGTCCTGGGAAAATGTAGGAACGGCTCCGAGAAAGAAAAAGAAATAAAACGTAAAAAGGAAATACGGCTTATTCGACATAGATGACGTCCGGGGCAGTGACTTCAGGAACTGTGAGTACCGGTAAGGTGAGTTCGAACCTTGCCGTGGTCCAAGAACTGATATCTTCCACCCCCTCCCTGAACCGGATCGCCCTTACCTGCCACTGGTAGGTGCCCTCTTGAAGGAGAAGATTCGTTTCGATATCCAGAAAATTATCGCGAATACCCTGGCGGCTTAACAATACCCTGTTGCCTGGACCTCGGATTATCACCTCGTAAAACTGGGCTTCGTTGAGTTCGATCCAGGAAAGTCGAAAAGTATCCCCTGAATCCATGTTCAACACCAAGTTTCCGCCAGGCTGAAGACCCGAAGGGGCCCTTAACCTTGTCAGGGTAACAAGAGAAAATCCTCTTTCCGAAACGAGCGGAGGTTTATCCGGTGCATAAATTAAGCTCACCTTCCAAATATACTTACCATCAGGCCATTTTTCAGGGTCGAGTTCGACACTTTCAAGATTTTCTCCGGAACCCTTTTTTGAAAAACCATCGGGTCCGGTAAGTTCCCAGTCTATGCGTCCACTTCCGTCGAGTTTCCAGGTCGCGGTAAGTGGAACGGCGTCGACAAAAGTGAAGACCCGATTTTCAAGGGGAGTAAGGATAAGCGGTCCCTGTGGAGGTGGATTAAGTTGTAATGTTAGAACTTCGGAAAAACCTAAAAACTGGCCGTTATTTTGGATACCCCGGAGCCGGAAAAACCATTGACCCGACCTGGGCGGCATAAATTCAACCGTATCGCTTTGAGAACGGGGTAAGGCTTCGAAAATACCCCACGTTGAATCCTGTGTGTATTGCAAAATGAGAATTGGTGCACCGCCCTTATCCCAGGTAAACTTCAAAGGATTTGCTGGATCCAGGATAGCAACGGTACCTGGACGGGGTTCCAGCCATTGCGGGTTGGTGGCTTGTTCACGTATTTTAAAACTACCCAGACTGCTCCGAGAATACCTATTTTCCGAAGCCCGGGAACGAAGGGTGTAATAATAGGTACCTGGTTTAAACTCAAAAAACGCCGTTAAAACCGATTTCCCTAAAAACCTTTCAACGAGAAGAGTCCGAGTTTCATCGGAAAAAATCGATAGTTCGGTATCCAAACCGTCGACGGGGACCTTCCATTGAAAAACAATCCCTTCTTCCGCCACATCGACAAGGGAAAAACTCTCATCTGCACTTGGGAGGATGATTTGCGGCTCAAAATCCAAGGACACCCTGGAAATTTGAAAAGTACGGGTTTCCCTTTCTGCCGGACTTCCTAAAACATCTCTTGCAAAAACCGGTTCGACCCCCCAATACCAGGTCCCTTCTGCAAGATTTGACAGGTTTAAGGAAGAAGATTGGGTCATCATTTCTAACTGGGGTTCGCTAAGATCGGAATTTTTTGAAATACTGACCCTGTATGTTTGTGTCATGGGTAAAGCTTCCCATGAAAGGAGGACGGGTTGCGGCGTGTCTAAAAACGAGTAGAGCATACCGTCAGGAGGTGTGGCAAGTCTTGGGATGGGAACTTTTATGATATCGAAACGCAGAGTTTCTTCTTTAACTTCCCGGTCCTTTTCGGTTTTCACCGTCCAGAACCAAGTGCCAGGAGTCCAGTTTTCGCGATTGTTTTCTGAAAGGGGAAATATTTCACCGGATGGGTTTTTGATCAGTGATGAAGTAATTTGAAAACCTTCGAGTACCGACTGTTTAAACTCGACCTCCTGGGAGTCACCGTGGATGTAGTACTGTGAACCCTGGGTCGGAAAAAGGGCTCTCCACCCTCGGACAGATTCTACGACACCGGAGCTACCGACATTTAAAATCGAATCAGTGTCAATGATTCTTTCCTCGTTTCCGACTCGGACCTTCACAGTTCCTGTTTCGGAGGAGACTTCGAGGCCGGATTCATCGTTGGAGATTTGTGCTGTACCTTCCGGGAGTATCACGAGATTCTCCCCCACCTGGACCTGGAACTCACCGTCAGCGGTAACCTTGATGTCACCTTCTTCCAAGGATAGAAGCGGCCTGCCTTCCGACCAACTCAGTACAACAAGGGATTGGGCCTGAACTGTGAAGACGGTCCCGTCAAGCAGGCGAACAGTCGCTTGGGAGCCTTCGTTGGTGCGGATTTTATCAAAAGCAAACAGCTGGTTTCCAACCAGAATTGGCCTCCACAAAGTCGAGTCCGCAAACTGTCTTTGTATTGTAAGTGTCGTTTCTACAAGATCACCCACAGGCTGGCGTGCCGTTGGTGAAAGCGGACCGAACCAATGCTGGTAGAGAAGGTAGGAGAATCCCGAAGCACCCGCTAATAGAACAAGCAGGAAAGGCAAGTCCCTCCATTTCATGGGGACTTAGCGCCTTTGATCGAGTATTTGACTTCTTCCTCGTTTGCCGAACCCTTGGGTTCGGAAATCCCGAACTTCAGCCTTAAATCAACAAGGTCTTTCGGACACTGTGGGTCGTCCCTCCGTCCGAGGACCGCGTAAATCTGGAGGACATCAGTTTTTCCCTTAACAGTAATTTTTTCCATGGGCTGGGTATGGAATGTTTCTCTTACCAATTCATATGTCTGCTGTGATATGAGAATATCCGTACCCATGGGTTTATTGAGACTTTCTATCCTGCTGGCAAGGTTCACAGCGTCGCCGATAACCGTATACTCCATCTTGTCCTGGCTTCCTATCTGTCCGGCTAGAACAGGGCCTGTATTGATACCGCATCCGATATGGAACTCGGGTTTTTTCCTGGATTTTCTCAGGGCGTTCATTTCCAGCAAGGCCTTTCGCATCAGTAAAGCTGAATCGACGGCGTTAAAAGCATCGTTACCGTGTGAAAGAGGTACCCCCCAGGTGGCCATTATTGCATCCCCGATGTATTTATCAACAATCCCATTTGTGCTGAATATAATATTGACCATTTTTGAAAAGTATTCGTTGAGCAGTACAACGACTTCCTCGGGGGGCAGGATTTCACTCATAGCCGTAAAACTTCGGATGTCGCTGAAAAATATTGTGGCGTCTTTTCTTTCACCGCCGAGTTTCAGTTCACCGCGGGAGGCCAGTTCGGCGATTTCCTTATTCACAAAGCGGCCGAAGGCGTCTTTTAGTTTTTCCCTTTCGGAAAGCCCCTTGCTCATTTCATTAAACCTCAAGGAAAGAAAACCCACCTCATCCTTCGATGAGGGCTTTATCGAAATATCAAAATCCCCCTTCATGATCTTGTCCGCGGCATCGGTGAGTTTTCCAAGGGGCTTGGTGATGGACCGGGAAAAAAAGAGGATAAAGATCATCACCACAAAGATCAAAGCGCCGGTAAAAAAGTAGTTTCCATATTCAATAAACCTGACACCCTCTAAAATCTTGGTCTCGGATACCCGTGAAACTGCAACCAATCCATAGCTCGGGATCAGCTTGATGGAGGCAAAATAATTATCCATACCCGTCTCGTTATAAATAAAGTTCTGACGGTCGGTCTGTGCAGTCTGAATACGGTCGACTATAGGGTGGCCTCGAAAAAGCTGCGGGTTTGAAAGCTGTTCCGGATCGTTGTGGAGGATAAGATCGTTCCTGTCGTTAAGAACAAAACTTTCTGCCAGACCATTCGAAGCTACTGTTTCCTGAAAAGACGGGTCAATGGTCGTAACGGCAAAAAGGGTATGGATTTTCCCAAGGTATTCCCACGGGAAACTCAGAACAAGGCTGGGTACCTGAAGGAAAAGCGTTGAATTAGTAACAAGGTATTCTCCAATTTGGCTTTTTTTCCAGCGTTCGCTTTCACCAAGGAACAACGACTGAAATTTTCCCGCGTCGAGTTTTAAATCGTTGATAAGGGTGGTATTATTATAGGTTGGAGCACTGGGTTCGGTTGCAATCCCGATGGCTAAGACCCGAGGATTTGTTTCCCAAAAAGATTCGATAAGCGCTGATGACTTTTCAGGGTTTAATAAGGCACTGTTATAGATAATGCGTGTTTTTTCCTCCATAGCTCGAAAAGAGGTCTGAACACTCAGAGCCGTCATGGTCACAATCTGGAGGTTCGAATCTTCTACCCGGCTCGCAGCATCCTGCTTGAAGAATATGACGGAGAAAGTTGTCACAGTTAAAAGGCTAAGAACAAGGAAAAATGCCATCATCATCATCAGTTTAGGTGCGAGCCGTAAACGCATTTTCCAGGGTTTAGGTGGTTTGATCTTTTTTCCAACTTTGAGCTTTTTGGTGGGCGGAGTTTCGACCGAGAGTCTAGGTTTTTCATCTATAACCACAAGGTCGGTTTCGACGTTTCCTTCGGTTTCCATCATCCGTATTTCCGCCATGGGTTTAGGCCAGGTGTAATCGGGATTCTGGATATCCTCTACACGGAAAGGAATAAGGCTGAGCGGTTCCAAGGTTTTTGCAACAAGATGGGGCGAAGGAAGAACTTGATCAGTTTCTGTCTCCGGGTCGAGTTTTTGAGGGGAATGCGCCCGGAGTTTTCGACGCTCCGCTTCCTTAAGGAGCGATGGAGTTTCGTTGTCTTCGGCTAAATCCTCAAAGTCATCCGAATAGCTTTCAGGACCAAGAAGCTGAAGGGCATGTCCCAGGAGGCCCTCTTCACGCAGGAATTGTTCACCGGATGTCGGCAAACGCAAAAGGGCATAGTAGGGTAAAAGATCATTCCGGGACAAAAATTGATTTGCAGGTATCTCCAGGGCGCCATGGTAAAGAAGTATTCCTTGGGCTTCCCATCGCTTGAGGATTTTCCCGGCTTCAACCCAAGATAGAGTTTTCTGGTGATTCCAGTCGATATAAACCAGACTTAAAGAATTCTCTTCATCCGCATGGGAGATAAAACGAGTAGGAACCCGAAGGGCGTAAGGAAAACTCGTGCTGATGGAAACGGGCAGTTTAAAGGAAATCCGGTTATTCCAATTCGGCTTAACTACCGAATGAAGTTTTTCAACCAAAGGCCTGATGGGCACATCTGATGAAAACAAGGGACGCATGGCAACGTTTTTTGATTTGACGAATTCGCCGTAACCCCGGGGTATTTCCCAGGAATCTAAAATTCCTAAAAGGGTCGATCTCAGTTCCTCCAGAAGAGCCGGATCCAGGACAGAAGCCCCTGCGGTTGTCTTAAAATCTTTTAACCAATAGGAAATATCCGTTACTCGCTGGAGGCCGAATATGGAAGAAGTATAAAGAATGTCCGAAATAACTTCGGTCGGTATCTGACCTATGAGTTCCTGAATTTTTTTCTGGAGAAAGGTTTTAGCTTCCTCGACAGATAAGCGGTATGTTTTGGCCAAGAAAAACCTCTTTCTCTATTAACGGTTTTTTAAGGCCCATTATTCAATTTTCCTTTCCAATAAGATTTTGAATGTATTGACGGCGGGAAAGGAACTCTGCGTTTGTACCACGGTCCCAGCGAAAGGCGGCCTGGAAATCTTCCAGTGATTCCCACCTTCTTTCCTCCATATAATGGACAGCACCTTCGAGGATCGTTGTAATAATCTCCATAGAATTCAGGTAGATTGCCGAGGCTAGTTGAACCGTTGTTGCACCTGCTAGAAGTGCTTTAACCATAGTCTCCCCAGAATGAATCCCTCCTGAAACAGAGACTTGGGGTCCGCGTCCAGAAAGAACAGCAATCCAGCGAAGGATCGAAGTGAATTCATTTTCAGAAGAAAACCTGTCCCCGCTTGTCCAGGTCAGGTTGTGGATATCAATATCGGGCCTGTACAGTCTGTTAAAAAGCGTCACTGCACCAACGCCCCTGATTCCGGCCTGGTCTACAAGCCAAGGTAGAGCGGAAAAATGCTGGCTGATCTTGAGAATAAGCGGAATCTTGATGTGTTTTCTTACAGAATCCACGATTTCAAGAATGAGATTCTCCGCAACCCCTGGAGCTTGGGAAATGTCCATGCTGAAAGGAGCGATATTGAGTTCCAAGGCATCGGCGCCCGCATTCTGGAGAAGGATGGCAAATTCGTTCCAATGGGGGATTTCCTGGCAATTGATGCTGGCTATAACGGGAATCTTGACACTACGTTTGCAGGACTCTACAAGCTTGATATAATCCATGGGGCGTATCTGCATACCAAAACCGTTCATATAATCCCAGTTTTCAGGGTGGAGGGTATCGACATTGCCGTAGATCCCGGATTCTGAACGGAGCTGTTCTTCAAAGAGACTCTTTAAAATCACCGCGCCCGCACCCGCTTTTTCAGCCTTTATAACCCCATCCGGACTGCCGGACAGAGCCGAGGAACCGACGATAATGGGATTCTTAAGTTCCATACCTAGAAAATGTGTCAGCAGTTTTTCTTCGTATCGCATTTCTGCCCCCTAACCTATCATGTAGCATAATGGGCTTTTTATCAATTGACAATTCTTTTTTTTGTGCTATCATTCACATATAATGATAGGTACAGTACAAAAGGTATCCGAACAGGAAGCGTGGGTTTCCTACGCCATGGGTTCAAGTTGCGGATCTTGCACAAAGTGCGGCGGTTCAAACCGCATTGCAAAAATTGACATCGCCCCCGACTCTTCTCTTTCCCAAGGAAGTTCGGTGGAAATAGGACTGACGAGTGGCCAAATCGTCATTTCTTTATTCTTTGCCTTCGGGTTGCCCACCATTCTTGCCTTTCTCACTCTTTTTTCGGTACTCGGGATGGGTGGCGGTGATACACTCGCAGCATTTTTATCCCTGGCAGCCGTTGCTTTAGGTTGGCTGATAACCTCCAGAGTCAGTAAAAAATATTCCCACTGGTTTCAACCCCGTTTGATAAAGGGAGAATGCCCGCATGTTTGAATTCCTTTCCGCTAACGCCGGAAACCTTGTCATCCTAGGAGTAGCCGTTGGGTTGCTGGGTGCAATCGCTTTACTCGCTTCGATGCTGCTCTACGGCACCTCGAAAAAATTTGCCGTTCAGGAAGATCCCAGGGTCAATTCCATCCTTGAGGTCCTTCCGGGGATCAATTGCGGAAGCTGCGGTTTTCCTGGGTGCAGGGGTTTCTCTGAAGGCTTATTAAAGTCTTCAAAACAAGGTTCTATCGCAGGACTCTTTTGCCCGCCCGGAGGGCAAACGGTCATGGGAAAAGTTTCGGGTATTCTCGGTCTAAGCGTTGAAAAACACGAGCCGACCGTAGCTGTTTTGCGTTGCGGCGGCAGCCGCGCCGCAGCACCGGAAAGGGTTCATTACAATGGTCCAAACAAGTGTTCTCTGGCGCATAACCTCAGCGCAGGCGCAAGCCTCTGCTCCAGCGGATGCCTGAGGCTCGGCGACTGTGTCGACGCCTGCGAATACGGGGCCATGTATATGGATCCACTCACCGGGTTACCCGTGATCATTGCGGAAAAGTGTATCAGCTGCGGGGCGTGTGTCAAGGCGTGCCCTAGAAATCTTATTGCCATCCTTCCCAGGGGCAAAAAAAATAATAGGGTATGGGTCGCGTGTCAAAACCACGAAAAAGCTCCCATAGCCATGAAGACCTGCAAGGTTACCTGCATAGCCTGCGGAAAATGCCGTGATATCTGCCCTGTCGATGCCATCGAAGTAGTGAATAACCTTGCAACCATCAACCCCCTAAAATGCACCGCCTGCGGCAGTTGCGTCGGAGTCTGCCCCACAGGAGCCATCCTTACAACTTTGGAAAACAAGAATTTAAAAGAAGAGGTGACCGAATGAAACTCCACACCTTTCCGATGGGCGGGATTCATCCAAAAGAACATAAACTCAGCGAACACAGCCCGATAGAGGTTTTCCCCCTTCCGGAGGTTGCCGTTATTTCTTTAAGCCAGCACGTCGGCGCTCCCTCCAGGTGTCTGGTGCAAAAAGGCGACAAGGTAAAGGTCGGTACACTTCTAGGAGAGGCAGAGGGTTTTTTAAGTGCGAGGATTCATTCAAGCGTCAGCGGTACAGTCCAGAAAATCGAGGACGCTATCCAGGCCAACGGGTACAAGATTTTATCGGTGTATATTAAGGTCGAAGGCGATGAATGGGAACCAGGTATCATCCATTCCTCCGAACTGATGGCCATAGGCAATATCCTTCCAGAAGAAATAGTCCAGGCCGTTAAGGATTCGGGTGTCGTAGGGATGGGTGGAGCGACCTTTCCCGCCCATATCAAACTCGCCCTTCCGCCAGGAAAAAAACCGGATTACCTGATTATCGATGGAGCCGAGTGCGAACCGTATTTAACCGCTGATCACCGGCTTATGCTCGAAAGCCCCGACGAGATCCTCCACGGGGTGCGCCTGATGATGATTGCACTGGGCGTCAAAAAGGCCATTATCGCCATCGAAGAGAATAAACCCGAAGCCATCAAAGGCCTTGTGGAAAAGAGTTTCAGCCACCGCTCGGAAATAGAGGTTATGGCACTCAAGACCAAATACCCCCAGGGCGGTGAAAAACAGCTGATTAAAGCCACCTTGAACCGGGAAGTCCCGAGCGGAAAACTGCCGATCGACGTCGGTTGTATTGTGAATAACATTGGCACCGCTTTCGCAGTTTACGAAGCCGTCCTGAAACACAAACCCCTGATGGAGCGCATAGTCACCATCACTGGGCTCAGTGTGGAGCGTCCTTCAAATTACAAAGTCAGGGTGGGAACGCCGGTCAAAAGCCTCCTTTTAGCAACGGGAGTCAAACCTGAAGAAGTCAAAAAGATCATTGCCGGCGGCCCTATGATGGGAAAATCGGGCTCGACGCTTGATTTTCCCGTTACCAAAGGCACGAGCGGTATCGTTATAGTCACAGAAAAAGAGTGCCGACCACGTGAAATTTTAGGCTGTATACGCTGCGGTAAATGCATAGAAGTTTGTCCTATGGGTCTCGAACCCTACCTTCTTGAAAAACTCGGTGAAAGGCAAAAACTTGCCGAGGCCGAAGACCGCAGAATTTTAGACTGCATGGAATGCGGTTCGTGTTCGTGGGTTTGCCCCTCCAACCGCCCCATTCTCGATTATATCCGAACGGCAAAAACAAAGATCCTCAAACTGAAACGGGAGAAAAAACCCACATGAGCAGCCTCCTCAATATTTCGCAAAGTCCGCACGCTAAAGCACCTGTCAATATTTCCATGATCATGGGTGTGGTGATCATTGCTCTGATGCCGGCCATCATTGTGCAAACCTGGTTTTTTGGAACCTCGTTTCTGTTCGTTCTTGCAATAAGCATTCTGGCGTCGGTTCTCGTGGAAGCCCTTATTCAAAAGTTTCTGTATAAAGGACCCAACACGATAGGAGACTTGAGTGCCGTACTCACCGGGGTCCTGATAGCCCTTAACGTTCCTAGTTCCCTGACAGCCTACCCGATAATTGTCGGTGCTGTAATCAGCATCGGGTTCGGTAAAATGGCCTTTGGGGGAATCGGCAGAAATCCCTTTAACCCCGCACTGGTAGGAAGGGCTTTTCTACTAGCGAGTTTCCCGGTAGCCATGACCTCCTGGCCGAAACCCTTCGCACACGGCTGGTTCGGCCTGGATACCGTCAGCAGTGCCACACCGCTTTCCCTTCTAAAAGAAACGGATCCGACGGGCGTCTTATCCTGGACACAGAAACTTGCCGGGGGTTTCCAGCCGGAACTCTGGAGTTACGAAATCTACGCCCTTGCACTTCTTCTGGGCGGTCTTTTTCTTATAGCCACCCGTGTCATTAATTGGAGAATTCCCCTCACCTATATCCTGGGACTTGTTGCCGTACTGCTTCCCGCATGGATGATGGACCCGACGCAATACGCTGATCCTCTTTTCCACCTCGTAATGGGAGGGGTGATGCTCGGTGCATTTTTTATGGCTACCGACTATTCCACCTCGCCGATGCTTGGGAATGCCCAGGTAGTCTACGGACTGAGCGCGGGTATCCTCTGCGGTGTAATCAGACTCTGGGGGACCTACCCGGACGGCGTCGCCTACTCGATTCTCATAATGAATGCAGTGGTTCCCCTGATGAACAAATATTTCAAACCCCGGCCCTTCGGAAGGAATACGAACTATGTCGCAAAAATCTGAAACCCTTAAAACTCTTATAGTATCCCTTCTGACCATCAGTCTTATCAGCGGTGTCCTGCTCAGTGCAACCCAGCTGATTACCTCTCCGGTCATAGTCCAGGGAAAAGCACAACGCCTTCAGGACACGTTGGCAACGGTACTCGAAAACTTTACCAATAACCCGGGTACAGAACAATTTACCTTGGAAGCCTATCCCAACCTGACCTTTTATCCTGCGAGAAACCAAGATGGACTTTCGGGTATAGCAGTCAGGTCAGTGACTTCAAAAGGGTACGCGGGCGATATCGTTATCCTCGCAGGATTCAGGACCGACGGTTCAGTTATTAAAGCAACAGTCCTCGAACTGAAAGAGACACCTGGACTTGGTACCAAGCTCAAAGAGGAAAAATTTCTCGTCCAATTTCCAAACCTTCAAGCCAGCGGATTTCCCTTAAAGGTCAAGAAGGACGGCGGCGGTATCGACGCTTTAACCGCTGCAACAATTTCCAGCAGAGCCTTTCTGGATGCCCTCAACCAAGCCCAAAACGCCCTTACTGAAGCGTTCGACTCTGCAAATACCAAAGCCCTGGAGGGCATGCCATGAATAGTAACCTCAAAGAGTTCACCAAGGGACTTATCGATGAGAATCCCACCTTCGTTCTTCTCCTCGGAATGTGTCCGACTCTGGGTGTGACCTCAAGCGCAGCCAACGGCATAGGTATGGGTTTAGCCACAGCTGCGGTTTTGGTAGGTTCCAACTTTATTATCAGCCTTCTTCGGAAAGTCATCCCAGATACGGTCAGAATACCCGCCTTTATAGTGATCATCGCCACCTTTGTCACAGTGATACAGCTTCTTATGGAAGCCTACCTTCCCAGTCTCTACGCAACCTTGGGAATCTTTATTCCCCTTATTGTGGTCAATTGTATTATCCTGGGCCGCGCCGAGGCCTTCGCTGCGAAAAACCCCATCTTACCCAGCATCCTGGATGGATTGGGAATGGGACTAGGATTTACCCTAGGTCTTACCGCCTTGGGAAGCGTCAGGGAAATCCTCGGCAGCGGAACGTGGTTTACTCTCAAGATTCTACCGGAAGATTTTACCATGACGGGATTTGTCCTAGCCCCGGGAGCCTTTCTGCTCTTAGGACTCCTTATTGCCCTCCTCCAATACGCCAAACTCAAAGGAGCTAAAGCATGACCTATTTCCTCATTATCATCGGTGCCGTACTCGTCAATAACGTCGTCCTCACACAGTTTCTCGGGGTCTGCCCATTTCTCGGGGTCAGTAAAAAGGTCGAGACGAGTTTGGGCATGGGGGTAGCGGTTCTTTTTGTTATGGCACTCGCCACCCTTGTGACATCGCTTCTTCAAGGACTTTTGGTCGCTTGGAATGTCGAGTTTCTTCAAACCATAGTCTTCATCCTAGTCATTGCGGCCCTCGTCCAGATGGTGGAAATCATTCTGAAAAAATCCGCACCGCCCCTCTACCAAGCCCTGGGAATATTTCTCCCGCTCATCACCACAAATTGTGCAGTCCTGGGAATAGCGATTCTTACGGTCCAAAAAGGCTACGGACTCGGTGAAGGAGTACTTTTTTCAGCTGCGACGGCCCTCGGTTTTGGCCTTGCTCTTACACTTTTTGCCGGCATCCGCGAACAGCTCGACCTTTACGTAGTCCCCAAACCTATGCGTGGCGCTCCGTTAGCCCTTATTACAGCTGGCCTGATGAGCCTGGCTTTTCTGGGATTCAGCGGGATAGTTAAATAAGTTAGAAAGAAAACTTCTTGACAAAGAACCATGTTTTCTCTAATATTTCATAGTCCTTGCGCCCGTCGTATAACGGCTATTACCTCAGCCTTCCAAGCTGAAGACGTGGGTTCGACTCCCACTGGGCGCTAATAAACAAATCATTTTAGCATATAGACTTATTTCCTTAAGTCAAGGTTTTGAGTTCCTTATTTTCCATGATATTATGGTGTGGCATCAAATAAGTGCCAATAAAAAGGGGGGGCTATGCGTCGAAAAATGAAACTTCCTTATTCATTAGTGCGCAGAAAATCCACAGGTGCCTACTATTTTTATTTTTATTCAGATGATGGTGTCAGGCACCGCCTATCCACCGGGGAGACGTCCAAGACTAGGGCTGATTTATTCGCTAGAACCTATGTTCAGGAGAATGGTCTCCAAAATCCTGGTAATACTCTTCAGTGGGTTCATGGTTCACGGCCTAAACCGTCCTATGTGCTTGAATGGGCGCCGCCTTGCCCGGGTGAAGGTTATTTCCTTCAGTGGGTGAAAGAGCGCCATATCCCTACCTTTAAAGAATGGGCGGGTGAATGGTTCGGTCCTAAGTGTCCTTTTAATCGTCGACGTGTTGCAGAAGGTAAGGGCCTAAGACCCGGGACTCTTAGAAATTATATATCTGATTTACAGCGGTACATCATGCCTAAATGGGCATCATGGAAATTAAACAACATAACAACTTCTGATCTAGAAAAATGGAAACTAGAGTTAAAAGAAAATGAAGGTGTAAGGTCTACAGGTGCCAACCTAAGCGGGCGCCGTGTAAACCAAATTTTTCAAGCCCTCGGGTTAATTCTCAAAGAAGCTGCTAGGTTGGCCATCATTGACAATAATCCGCTTAATTCCGTGGAGCGTGTAGCAGAAATAAACAGGCGGGAAAGAACACTGCTTGAACCGGACGAGTTTTTGATGCTGTTTAAGTATGAAACCATGTCCAAGATTTGGGGTTTGAATATATCGAGCTTTAACAGTTGGCTTTCTGCTTTCTTGTCGTCATCAACGGGTGGTCGGCTCAATGAAATTCTCGGTCTTACATGGGACAGGGTTTTTCTTGATTCCCCGATTCCTTATGTCAGACTTGACAGGCAATTAGGTGTTGATGGAAAGACTTCGGAAACCAAAACAGGAGCCGCCCCCACTCCTCCACTTGCCCCGGAAATATCAAACTTTCTTATGACTATAAGACGCCCTGAGGGTTATGTGGTATCAAGGGAAAATGGTGATCCGGAAACAGTACGTACAATTCGATGGAATCTGTCTAAGGCACTAGAAAAAATCGGTATTAATAAAGAAGAACAAAAAAGCCGTGGACTTAATTTTCACTCTTTTCGATCCTACTATGAAACATATCTCTTAGGACGTGTCGGAGGAGCGAATACCCGCCGTGTTATGGGTCACAAGTCCGAGCGTATGACCGTACAATATGATAATGCCCGGCTGGAAGAACTAAGACCCGTAGCTGAATCTGCAGGGCAGATGGTCAAGGGGGTATTCAGTGAATAACTTCTTTCAAAAAATTGCATTAGCAGTACTTTGGCTAGCCGCTACTCTTATCAGCATTTGGTTCTGGTATACGCTTGGGGAAGGGCTCTCCGGAGTGATTATGGCGTTCACGGCTTTGGGTCTTGAACTTTCTAAAGTTGTCCTATGGTCGCGATGGCACATTGAAAAGAAAGTCTACGCGTTGATCTTCGGGATGGTCTTCACCGGACTTTCCCTGGCAGCCACCATGGGTTTGACGATCGATATGCTGGAGATACGTCAAGACATGGAGGCATCTTTTTTTCAAGCAACGACTGAATGGGAAAACACTCTTCGCACATTGGAAGTCGACCGCGCGGCTCTGGTGTTGGAACGGGACCGGTTACCAGCAGGTTGGGTGACGTCTCGCATCCGCTTAACGGAAGCACTTATCGCCTTAGACGCTAGAAAATCAACCGTGTGGGATCAGAAACCAGTTAGACAGGCTCAGACAGGAGGTGTTGCATTCCGAACAGTTTTGGCCAGAATACTGAACACCACTCCGCAAGTCTTAGTCCTGGTCTTAGCCAGCATTCTTGCCTTAACCTTGGAAGCCGGGATTATTGTGCTCTCCAAACAATTTGAGGAAATACATCCAAAGAGCCCCTTACAGCGAGAATCGATGGACGATGATATGAGAATAGTTTTGGAAGCCAGTTACCGGGGACCAGATCTTCCACTGAGAGGACGGGGGCAATTAGAGCAGGAGAGGATCCTCCCTACGGGCCGCCTGAGGCGGGCCCATCGAAAACTGATCCAAATGGGATTTGCTTGCCGTAAAGGCCGGGATCTCTATCCCAAAGTCAGCTAGTACACCGTGAAAAGGGTGCGGGAAGTTCTATGCATCACCTAATATGGAACTTCCTCCCGTTTCCTTCTGTAACCCGAATGTATAAAATTTGGCAAGTTGCCTCTCCGTTCCAAGCTTTGAAAAAGCTTGAAACGACGAGGCTATAAAAAGAGACCAGGTAGGGGGTGAAGGGAGTGGTGGGGGATTTTTACCTTCTTTTATTTTTTTTTATCAAAAAATTTAGTTGGTAAGAAAAATCCCCTTCCACCTCCTCCTTTCCCTACCCGATGAGGGCTAATTGGTAACGGGATTTTCCATGGACTCTCGTTAGAAATTGCACGGCAACCAGACCATTTGGTGTCCGAAACCTCCTGCTACGGATGGAATTGAGTTTTTTCCCGAGGGCAATGGACAGGTTTTGATCTTCACGCCTACCCAAATCCCAACCGTCGATGGACCTCGCGATTGGAACCAGGTCTTTCATGCTTTCGACAATTTGATTGCTAAACTTGTCCCACCAGGTTTGGATGAAAGCTTGTAAGGCTTCGGTTTCAATGTCGTGAACGATGGTTTTATTACTTTGACCTTCTAAGAAACCTGTCACTCCATTTACCTCCAGGATCCCGCCTACAGTTTGCACCCATGCTTCGAAACCACCAAGAGTTTTTCCGCTGTAAAGTGGTTTTCCCTGTTTAATCCAATTCTGAACCAGGCTGGCCCAAGCACCAATCAATTCAGCTTGGTGTTCGGTAACCCATGCATAGAGGTCGACATATTTAAAACCACTACGGTGTTGCGGACTCTCTGAGGCTGCATTGAGTCGGATAGTAACAACCCTTCGTGCCAGCTCGGAACTGAAGGAAGGATTATTACCCGTGAGGATCCACACATTTCTTACCTGAATGCTGGCCGTTGAAGACCTTCCTAAGAGTCTGTCTGTATAACTCTGTGACGTGAGGATGGAGGATAGGGAGCTACTATTTAGCGGGATACTGAGGTTGTCGAGTACTAAGACAGGTAGACCCAGGAGCATAACCGAGAAAAGACGCTTGCGCCACTCTTCCTCGTTTGAGATGTCAGCGCTCATGTGGTTCCAACCGTAGGGACTACCGAGAATACTCTGGAGAATGGAACGAACTAGCAGGGTTTTCCCTGTTCCCGCTTGCGGAGCTTCTATAGAGAAGAGTGGCGTCGGGCCATCGATGAGCTCCCGGGCCAGGACAGTCACTCCAAGGGCCAAGGCCATTGTACCGTCAGCAGGAGACTCGAAGGGGAAATCTCCTAGGAGTTCTTCTTTAAGATATCGTAGGCTTTCTACAGGAGTCCAAATCTTTTTCCTTTCCAGACGCTTTCCCAAAAGCAAAGTTCCATTGTGAAACCCCGGAAGGCACCAATAAGACCCTGCTTTGTCGAAGAATGGAGCTGTAGTAATTCGCTCCAACTCCGGAAACGGCAACTGCGGTAGTGCCAGAAGATCGCGAACCACACGAAGAGGCGCCCCTTTGTTAGTGCGGCCGGAATCGCTATCGACAAACCGGAACCAACGGTCGAGGTGGTGTGAGAGAATATTAACGTCCACCTCGTCCAGCCGAATAGAACCGCCATCTTTCTCTACTACCCGAACGCTACGGTCTTTGGTGAAAAGGATCGGAGGGTTGTTGAATAAGGGAATGAGTTTTACAACCTCCGCGGTTATTTCTGCGACAGGACGTTTCGTGGAAATCTTGATAGGCGCACGATTTGGCTTTCTCCCAGAGGTTTTCCACCCTTCCAAGATTCCCGAGGCTTGTCCTATCTCAGGAAAATCGATAGAGTTAGATGTAGGTTCGGCGCCTTCCTTAGGCGTCTTCTGTACCCCGCTTTCGGTGGCCGCCGGAAACGGGGTTTTTTCTTCTGGGGTCACGAGCGACCTCCCCGTGTAAGATTAGTCCCATGATCCTCGATGTGACTTTCCAGGTACTTCTCCAGGTCAGAAACCCGGAACCTCAGGTGCCCCCCGACACGGTAGACCGGGAAGGGAAGGATCTTTTTCAGGATCCACCCGCTGATTGTCTTTGGCGAAACTCCCAGGATTTCCGCCGCTTCTGCTTTTCCAACCAATTGATCGGAACCGTTGTGTTTTTTGAGCATTTATGCCCTCCTTGCAGCGAAGGTACCACAGGAAACGAATTTGAGGATAGAAATTTGTTTTCAATTTCTAAACACCTGTAAACATCTGGAGCTTACTCAGAACTGTGTTATATTGAATTAAAGCGTTTAGGAGAAATTAACTATGTCAAGAGACCCTTCCACCCAAATTATTAATAATAGGAAGTCGAATAAGGTTAAAGCTAAGGACATTCACGTTCTTTGTTGCTTGTTTGTCTTAAACCAATCTGGACAACTTAAAAAATACGATTCACTTAGAAAACTTTCCGGTGAAATTCTTCACAAAAGTAAAAGTACAAATATTAGAACAAGTCTCTCTCCACTTCAAGAAATCGGAGCAATTAAATATTCTCCTGAGCCTCTTGATATTCAGGTTAACGAAAAAGCTAAAGAAATTATTGATCAGATGAAAGATGAACCAAAGTTTTGGGAGCAAACAAATGTAAAGAATAAGATGCTACTGAAAGATATCTTTTATAAGTTAGGAATAGAATTGCCTTACAAACAAAGCCATTACTTTAGTTGGGCCCGGTTACTCTTTGTGTCTCTGGCAATTTTCCAAATTATTTATGAAATTTCATTCCTACAGGGTAAATCAGTAAGTTTTATAGACTCTGTTCTGAAAATTACCCTTTCAGGTATTCTTCTCGTCCTCTTCCTCTTACCGAGAATCAGTGTAATTAACTACAAGGACAAAAAAAGCTTCTGAAAACAGGATTAATCTATTTATACATCGGATTTACTAGGAGCCTGTTGCGCTTGAGATTTTGATACAGGACCGGGGAGCCGGGATGCA
>DYOB01000208.1 GCA_020720765.1 Borreliella garinii | reverse complement strand
CTAGAGAGCGTAGCAGCTCTTGCCAAATCCCAGTCCGACCTGGAGAGAAGGCGTTTTCAGAGCCATGAGGCCGCGTATAAAAACGGAGAATCGAGTCTGGCGACAATGGAGGAATTCCAGCAGAGTTGGTTAAAAGCAGAGATGGAAACACTGGAAGCCGAGCTGAAGCTGATGGAGAAACTCATTGACCTCGGTAGCTTTCTTCCTGGGTTCGGGTTGGAGGTCTTTCTTTCACCACCGGTACACTTAGAAGATTAATTCGCAGGAATTCAGTATATTCTTACCTATGAAGGATGATTTAAAAGATAAGGGATGGGCTAGGCTCGACAACGTGGGGAATCTTTTCCCCTCAGTAGCCTCTGACAGGATAACAGGGTATTTCCGGATTTCCTGCGTTCTTTTACAACCCGTTCGAAAAGGGGTCCTTCAGGAAGCAGTGGAAAATGTTATGCCACGATTTCCCTATTATAACGTGGAAATCATACCCAACCTGTTCTGGCATACCTTTATCCCTTCCAAACACCCGCTTTTGGTAATCCCCGATTCCCCCAACCCAAACCTTCCACTAGGAAAACACTATCGCGGCAGGCACCCATTCCGCGTCAGGATTTTTGAAACCCGCCTCAGCGTCGAGTTCCACCACTCCCTCACCGACGGTACAGGAGCCTTGACCTTCCTGCGCTCGCTTCTCGCCGAATACTTCCGTCTCCTTGGTGTGGTTTGTGAGGATTATGGGGATATTTTCCTCCCTCACCAGACTCCGGAAAAAGGTGAAAGGGAAGATTCTTATAAATTCCCCTACGACCCCGATATTCCGCTTATCCCGAGAAAAGAGCATTCCTTTAAACACCCCGGTAAATTTGTGCCAAAAGATCGATACCTCATCACGCAAGGTTATCTCCCACTGGATTTGACTTTGGCTAGGGCAAAGGAGCGTGGAGTCTCGTTGACTGAATTTCTGATATCTGTACTTTTTATGGCTTGGCAGGACCTTTTCTTCCAGATAAAAAAATTCAAACACAGAAAACTCGGTCCCATCCGCCTCACCATCCCCGTCAACCTAAGAAAGCTCTATAAAAGCAACACTATGCTGAACTTCTTTCTGACTATTCCCCTGGAACTCGACCCCCGTTTAGGTGAATACACCTTCGAAGAGGTCCTCGAGAAGGTACACCATTTTATGCAGATAGAGGTCAATTCCAAATCCATCCTTCCTCAGATCAATGGCAACCTCCGCGGTGAAAAGTACGCTATCTTGAGAATGATGCCCCTATGGATCAAAAATATCTTTCTCGGATACATGTACCGTTCAGGCGAGAAAGAGGTCACGAGCAGTCTCTCGAACCTTGGGAATGTTCGTCTTCCTGTCGAAATCGCGGATAAAATCGAGAGGTTTGAGTTTATTCCTCCGCCCAGCGAGGGAGCACGTATAGCCGCCTCAGTGGTGAGTTTTAAAAACGTTCTGAGTATCAGTTTTGGAAGGATAGCCCAAGGGAGCTGGATAGAAGCCCTGTTTTTCCACCGGCTACGGAAACTCGCCCTTCCTGTCAAAATTGAAACAAATCATTCTATAGTTTCGGAGGAACCCTGATGGCGTTTTGCCCAAAATGCGGTGTCGAACTCGACGCCGTGGTCCGTGTCTGCCCGCTCTGCGCAACAACTGTACCTGTCGTTGAAGGTGATATTACGAAAACGACAGCACCTTGGCCCGAACAGGACCCCAATGCTAAAACCTACCCGACAAAACAAGAGACACGCAACCAGGTTCTGGCTGTGCTGGCCGGCTTGGTCATTCTGGCAATCATCGTCGTCTTAGCAGTGGATTTTTACAGCAGTGGAGGAATCGGCGGGGGCAAAATAACCTGGAGTCTGACACCCGCCTTGGTTTTATTGGCCACCCTTGCTTATCTCATTTTCGGATTCCGCCTTTACCACGCCTTTTTCCCGTTAACATTGTCATATTTAGCCATAACAGCCGGGATGCTTGCGGGACTCGACGCTTTAGATTTGTACCAGCCTTGGTTTCTTACCCTTGGACTTCCAATTCTTGTCGACCTCTTGGCGACACTTATAATCAGTTATGCGTTGATCCTCAATGTCAAAACGAAGGGGTACAATATCCTGGGTATCATTAACGCTGCCATTACGCTATTTCTTCTTGTACTGGATGGGCTTATCCTTCTGTATTTGAAGTCTGCGTTTCTGGTCTCGTGGTCCATCCTGACATCTCTGGTTTTTATTCCTCTATCCTTCTTCTTCTTTTATCTGCACTACGTTCTGAGGAAAAAAATCAACCTAGGCCGGACGTTCCACTTTTAGATGAAGGCCTTTCGCTCACTGCGGTAGTGATTAGATGAACTTGACGCTGCACTAAGGTAAGGTTTACGCTGAACGTATGGGACTGCTTACACCTTTAAAGTTACAGGAATCCGATGTTGAAGATATGCTTCAATCTTTACTCAAGTGGATTTTGGAATTCGATACCCCCAGTGCGGTCATTCTTTTCGGATCTGCCGCACGAGGGGAAATGACTGAGGTTTCGGACTTCGACCTAGCTTTGATTTTCCCCGACGAGGAATCCTGTGAGAACGCTCGGAGGAACTTGCGACTCCGTCCGCCAGCGGTTTCTTGGGCTGTGGATTTTCTGTTCTACAACCGGAGCGAATACGATGTGAAAAAGATTCGTGGGGGAGTTTGCGAGCTGATTGCCTTGGAAGGGCGTTTGCTGTTTGGAGGACCGCTTTGAGTCCTAAGCAGCAGGAAAAACTGTTTAGGAAAACCTATGCAGTTGAACTTCTCTCTATAGCAATCGCAGATGGCAAGACAGCGGAATTTCTTCTAACTGGTCTAAAGGAAGAAAAGATTCGGGGAGAAAATTATTTTTTCATGGTACACCAGACAATCGAAAAAGCTTTAAAAGCGGTTCTCGTCCATTTGGGAATCCCGGTTCCCCTGGTTCATGATTTGGGAATACTCTTGGCTAAATTTCCCGCAGATGTTCAGCCGCCTTTTGGGTATGAAATTTCCCGATTGTCGGATTTTGCATTGGTTAGACGCTATGAAGAAGGTGCAATGACCTGGGGGATCGAGGATGCAAATGAGGCAAGAGCTCTGGCAAAACAGGCTCTGGATTGGGCGAAGAACGCATGTCAATAGAGACAAGGTCAACCTGTCAGATGATATATTTTTAACTGATCAAATTAAAAGGGGTGAGTAATGTGGTGGTCAATAGGGTGGAGATAATCGAT
>DYOB01000207.1 GCA_020720765.1 Borreliella garinii | reverse complement strand
TTTATCAAGAACATGATAAAATGCATATCTCCATTATCTCCACCCTGTTTTAACCCCGATAAAGCACATTTTCAACCACGGCCCCTTCGTGTGTCAAGGGTCGCTATTTGAGTATTGTTTTAAGGTTTGAAGAAGGCTCCAATATCTCCATATAATCTATTATCTCAACCATGTTGTAGTCCGAAAGTAACCCGTTTGCCGCAAGTTTGACGCAATGGGTTGCAGGTCAGGTGATGGGAGCAGAGGATTTTATCAGGAACTTGATTAAATCTATATCTCCATTATCTCCAAATCTCTTGTAGCCCGCGAAAAACACAATTTGTAACCACGGCCCATCTGGCGTCACGGGTCACTATCTGAGTATTGTTTTAAGGTTTGAAGCAGGTTCCAATATCTCCATATATTCCATTATCTCCACCTTGTTGTAGTCCGAAAGCAGCCCGTATGCCGCAAGTTGGAGCCTCGGGGTTGCTGGTCAGTTGGATGGTGCACCGGGTCGCCCACTTCAAATCCCCTCGCTTCTGCGTTATAATCAAGAATCTTACCAAGGAGGTCTTTCCATGCAGTCCACTTTCCGGCTTCGTGCCGATGAACTCTCAGATGATTTCATTCAAGCCCTCAAAAACGCTTATCATCATAGAGAAATCGAAATCCTTGTACAAGAAGTCCAAGACGAAACAGAATACCTTCTCAGCACATCGGCCAACAGGGACCACCTTATGCGCTCCATCTAGAATATTCATTCAAACTCAAAACTTGTTACCTTGAACCCGGATGATCTGTGATAATTGCTTTTGATCCCGAGGCTTTTCAAGATTTCCAGGAATGGGCAACAGAAGATAAAAAGCTTTTTTAAAAGATTGTGGAACTCATCAAAGACGCTTGCCGCACTCCCTTCCAAGGTCTCGGCAAACCCGAACCCCTCAAACACGCCCTTTCAGGTTTCTGGTCACGCAGGATCACTCAAGAACACCGCTTGGTCTACAAGGTCGAAAAGGACACGCTTTTCATCGTATCTTGTAAGTTCCATTACTAAACAAAAAAGCCCCGGTCTCCCGGAGCTTCCATCATTCAATAATCTCCTAGGGGCGCCATCAAAGAGGCCGTTCAAGCGGACTCGCTGCCTCCCCGGGCGCTCGCCGCTTAACGACTTCTTTGATGGACTTCACACCTAGCCGTCGGAGTTCGTACCCGAACTCCAAGGCCCCGGACCACAGGGCCGGTCAAAGTGGTAGTGCAAAGCAGGTTTTGATTCAGTTGTGTTTCATAGGTGGAGGGAGGGGGGGCCTCAATCATCCCCAGGTTTTGTAAACAACCCCGCGCCAAAGTTCCAGTCACTCACATGGAAATTTTGAAACCGGGTGTCAAAAGGGGAACCAGGAAACCGGTGATTATAGGAACTTTATCACCGGTGATGACAGTTGCTATCTGAGTATTGATTTAAGGTTTGAAGTAGGTTCCAATATCTCCATATATCCACTATCTCCAAACCTATTTAAACCCAGGTATAACCCCGCATTCCAGCGCCCTCCCCGTTTTAACCACGGTCCCGGCGCATTACCAAAGAATCCGGTTGTAGGATAAAACAGGCTCCAATATCTCCATATAATCTATTATCTCCACCTTGTTTCAGCCCGAAAGCAAGCCCCTTTACCGCATGTTTAATGCATCGGGTTCCTGGTCAGGTGGTGGGAGACGGTCCCACCTCTGGTAGAGGCATAGTCCAAAAATGCAAAACGGGAACCAGTCTTTCGACCGATTCCCGTTTTCTCCGCCCGAAGGGGCGGCCTAAATGTCGTTCAAGCCGATTCACCTGCGGTTCACGGCTTAACTCCCAGGCCCCGCCAGTGGGCCTAATGTCCAGGATAACCTGCGAACCAGCTTGTCTGATGAGTCAGGTTGATCCTCTAATTAGGCTTCACTTGCATACTAAAAATATCATCCTATTACAATGGCTACTTAGCTCCAATCATTTTATAGAAATGTTCACCAGGGAGTATGTCGCCCTTCTCAAAAACTGAATGGTATTTCACAGTTAATTCTTCCGTTTTTCTTTTGTAAAATGAAGCTATCTTATCCACATAATCAGCAGGCAAATTGTTGTAATAGCTAATAGCTGGATGGAACACTCTCCATCCTGCAGAAGAAAATGACTCAATAATCTTAATTATGTTTGACATGTCATTGCTCAGGTACCATAAGCAAGATTCAATGTTTATGCTACAAACTCTATCTTCTTTTATATTTGCCTTTAGTAGATATCTCGATTTGTACTGATAAACAAAATCATCCGCCTGGAAAATGTCTGTCAGTCCAATTGTATTAAGCAAAGGACATAATTCACCAACATGTATTTCACTATTTCCCTCATAATAATTAACGCCGGACTGGACCTTTCTATGGCTAATACCATTTGGAAGTGCCATGATAAAGAAACTTTCCATACCCATTTATTGACCCCACTCAATTATTTTGATCGGTACATTTTTCAAGCCCATATCCTGTGCTGCTTGCCAACGATGATGACCATTTACTATCATCATTGATCCATCAGCATTTTGTCGTACCATTATTGGTTCAGATATTGTACCCGTTTACCTAATTGTAGTTCGATGGGCACTCAGGGCAGTATCACTTGGTCCTAAGGTTGTAAACTCATCTGCAGGATTAGGAGACAGGGAATTAGTCCTTACGGTTTTTCCTGATGTTAGTCTTTCCCAAAGACTTGGTTGTCGTATACCACTTGTTGTAGCTGGTGTTCCCACCCTCCCAGCGGGATCATCCAGCTGCGATCCTACCCTTGGTGTACCGGTTGGGTCAAGAGCCGGTGGGCGAGGTGTTCTGAGTTCATCCAGTTGTTTGCTGGCTTTACTTCCTAAGGAGCCTGCCTCATCACCAAAATTGCCAAGTAACCTGGCAACATCCGGATCAACATCACCGCCATCGCGAAGAACAGTTCTCGCCGCTCTGACGCCATCTGTGGCATTTGTGTTTCATCTGAAAAGCTACCCTCGCAGGCAAATTGGTAAGAACACTTTATAAGTTTTTGTATCTATTATCTCAACCATGTTGTAGTCCGAAAGTAACCCGTTTGCCGCAAGTTTGACGCAATGGGTTGCAGGTCAGGTGGTGGGAGCAGGGGTTTTTATCAGAAACTTGATAAAATCTATATCACCATTATCTCCAAATCTCTTGTAGCCCGCGAAAAACACAATTTTCTACTACGAACCCTTCGGGCGTCACGGGTCGCTATCTGAGTATTGTTTTAAGGTTTGAAGTAGGT
>DYOB01000037.1 GCA_020720765.1 Borreliella garinii | reverse complement strand
TATTCGTTCATAGGTTAAGCATAGAGTTTTTGGCAGGATTATCAAGGGAGCCTTATTCCTGAAACGCCGCAAACGATCCAGATTCCTAGTATTGCAGGTTTTTCATATATTCCACGCGAAGATATTGGGCCCCCTTTAAAAACCTAACGGTTACGGGACTTGGGCCTTTCCTCCCAGGTTTCGGCTCGGTGGAGTCTCGTCGTCGTTACCGTACCCTAGGAGCCTGTTGCGCTTGAGATTTTGACACGGGCTAGAGGAGCTGGGATGCTCAGGGCGCCGAAGACTGAGGGCCAAAGCTGGGCTCTGGCCCTTTGGATGAGGTGTTCTGGGCGCCCGGAAACTCAGGACCTGTTTGATGATTCCAAAGATCGGTTCGACGGTGCTCTTTCGCTTCTTGTAGAGTTCCTTTTGCCGCTCTTGTTCCATCGCTTCTTGCATATCCGCGACCCACTTCTTGTGGTGTTTTTTCGGCGGTTGGAGCTGGGTGTGGGAGTGTGGACGAAAGTCAAATTTCCTTTGATGCCTGATAGACTCGGATGCCACCGAAACAAGGACTTTCATTTCTTGGTTCAAATGTTCGTCTTTTCCTTCTTCTTTTGAATCGGCGTCCTTGGCTTTCTGTAGCAATTCAGCGACTTTCTCTGAAAGTTCCTTCTCCAATTCCACAGCCCGGTCGATGCGAATGCTTTTGTATCGTGTCGCCATGGGCAACAAAGTATCACACAGTTCAACCTCAAGTAAATTCCTGCGGTCTCAAGCGCAACAGGCTCCTAAGAAAAAGGCCGATGTCAAACTGTTTACTGCCTTCGATACGTTCCTGGAAGTTGACGGCCAAGATTACCAGGTTGAAGAACGGCTTTTCTTCGAGTATGCTTTCGATGTAAGATTTGGGTAGTGCCCCCGATAGTGGTCAAAAGTTTTTAACAGCTGGTTTTTGACAAAAAATCACGTTTTTTTCATCAAATTTAGCCTGAATTTCCTCAAATTTTTGTTTTGACCACTATCGGGGGCACTATCAAAACCGTAAAAGAGTTCCATCATATCGGCTTTTGGGGATAACCGTTAGGTTTTTAGAGGGGGCCATCGGCCTGTTCGTCTGTATTCCTTTACATATACGCTAAAATACCGTACAATTTAGCATCATGCTACCGAGAAACATGGTTTTCCCTCTAAGGTCTTTTTTCCTTTTTGGCCCCAGGCAGACGGGTAAATCTACATGGCTGAAGTCCCTGCACAGTGAACAAGCCTGGATCATTAATCTCCTTTCCGGTGACGACTATAACCGGTATGTACGTGATCCTTCTCTTTTTTTTAAAGAGGCACTTGTCAAATCAACCCATGGTGTTAAATGGATTGTTTTAGATGAAATTCAAAAGATTCCTGCCCTCTTGGATGAGGTTCACCTTCTGATGGAATGCACGTCGTTAAAGTTTGCTTTATCAGGTTCATCGGCGCGCAAGCTCAAACGTGGAGGGGCCAATCTTTTAGGAGGTCGTGCACTGTACCGACAAATGTTTCCATTTTCACCGCAGGAACTGGGAGAATCCTTTGACCTTAATCGGGCGCTTCAATTCGGCACCCTACCACCGATTAATGAACTTTCACAAAAGGATGCAAGGGATAATCTCCGTGCCTATACAGAGATTTACCTTCGGGAGGAAATTCAAATGGAAGGATTGGCACGAAACATAGGTGGTTTTACAAGATTCTTGGACCTCGCAGCTTCTTACGCCGGCGAAATGGTAAATTATTCGTCTGTGGGAAAAGAGTCCAGGCTGCCCCAAAAAACAGTGACCGCTTACTATGAAGTCCTCGAGGATACCTTGATTTCTTTTCGGCTGGAATCTTGGGCGAGAAGTCCGCTAAAGCGCTTAGTAAGCCATCCTAAAGTTTACCTTTTTGACAATGGAGTCACGAATGCGCTGACTTACCGTTTGTCTGCTCCCTTGGAACCCGTTGTCCGTGGAAAATTATTTGAACAGTTTATGATTCAACAAACCCGGCAGAATTTGGCGTGGCAGGAGCGGGATGAAAGAATGTATTTCTGGCGCACTAATCACGGTGCGGAGGTCGATTTAGTCTTGGCACTTGGAAACGTACCCGTGGTTGCGGTGGAATTTAAGGCAAGGGGAACTGTCAGCGGAAGCGACCTTTCTGGTTTTCGAAGTTTTAGAGAAGACTGGCCGAAGGTGCCTTGTTTCCTCGTTTGCGAGGTACCCCACCGATACCAACTGGATTTCGTAACAGTTTTGCCTTGGAAGGAATGGTTGGGCACAGAGCTTTCTTTTAATCAGGGATAGCATGATTTAGAAATATTTCCGAAATGCACTTTAAGAAGAAACAGCTTCCTAAGGCAATTCCCTCAGAAGCGGGTAACTATCGGGTTCAAATTTCGTTTCGGGGGGTTCCCTGTCCTTTCCGAGTTCATTGAGGTCCGCTACTAGGTCGGTGATCTTCCACTGGCCTCGTACCATTTCAGCATAGATGACCCCGCTGGCCCTTGCTTTACCCCGCCTGAGCGTGAAAAATGCCCTTACCAAGCCGTCGGATTCCCAAACAAATTCCCCTATTCTGT
The DNA here is from genome assembly GCA_020720765.1 of Borreliella garinii. Classification (GTDB taxonomy): domain Bacteria; phylum Spirochaetota; class Spirochaetia; order JABEVK01; family JABEVK01; genus DYOB01. The sequence goes on along the minus strand of DYOB01000037.1, from coordinate 17,118 downwards.
ATTCAGCAACCCCGGGCCAGCCCCTGTTGATCACTTCCTGAAGGGGGCCTCGCACGGCGTTTAACCAGGCTGGTGCGATAAGATTGACACTGACTTCACCCCGACCGAGAGCCGAGAGGAAACGCCTGAAAAGGCTGCCGACATCGGGGTCTTGTGTCCGGACGGGGACTTCGTCCCAGAGTTTGCCTATCTCAAAGTCCTGAGGAGCGGGGAAATCGGGCCTCGTGCGGTCCGAAACCAGGAATTCCTTGCCCCGTAGAAAACTCGGGGCTGCTGGAGCCACTGAGGGGGGAGTGCCAGGGGTGAGGGGGGCGGACGGGGTTGTGGGAACGGTTTCGGTTGCGGGTGCAGGTTCTGCGGGGGGAGGCAGTCCTTCGGCGGGAGGCAGACTCTGTTGGTATTCTAGCGCCCGTCTTTCGGCTTCTTCCTGACTTGGAGGAGTTGGTACGACAGTGACGGGTTCCTGAACAGGCGGGGGTTGGGTTTCCTCCGTAGCGGGTTCCTGCTTGGGGGTGCAGGAGATGGCAAGAAGAAGTAGTGTCAAGAAAAAAATCCGCATAAGGCCTTTATAACATTTTTAAGCTGGACTCTCTAGTAGTGGCAAGGTATTATCTGGTTGTGTCTAAGATTGTACTCGACTATTTAAACCTCGAATTTACCCATCCTATCCGTGACCCGCTCTGGAAGCATATTTATTTAACCAGGGGGATGGAAAAACTTCTTCAAACGTCTCCCTTCGCACGACTTGGTCGGATTAGACAGCTCGGCCTTGCTTTTCAGGTTTACCCTGGTGCCGTGCATACCCGGCTCAACCATAGTTTGGGCGTTTTTCACCTTGCGAAACGGATGATCCAGGTTTTGCTCAACCATCCCCAGTGTCCAGTACTCACACTCGAAGGTGTAAAAGCCTTTCTCGTTGCCTGTTTAGCGCATGATCTGGGACACTTTCCTTACGCCCATGTTTTCGAAGATTCCATCAGACTGACGGACCACGAGGAACTCAGCGCCGAAGCCTTGCTCTTGCCCGAAGTTCAAAACATCGTGCGGGAGGATATTGGCACCGATCCCTACCTAGCAGCTTCAATCGTGAATACATCTCTTCCCCTCGAGGATAGGATCGAAGAAACGAATTTTTACCGTTCACTGCTCTCGGGTGTTCTGGACCCCGATAAACTCGACTACCTCAACCGGGACGCATATTTTTGCGGCATACCCTACGGAATCCAGGATACCGACTTTATAATAAGCCAAATGGTTCCGCTCCCGAGTTACCAGATTGCCCTGACGACAAAAGGCATTATGAGTGTGGAGAATGTCCTGTTCTCCAAATACCTTATGTACCGTTCGGTATATTGGCACAAGGGTGTAAGGGCCCCGTCGAGTATTATTCGTAAGACAATGGAAGTCGCCCTCCGCGCGGGCATCCTTAAAGACACCGACCTCTATTTTTTAGACGACTATAATTTTGCCTCCACGCTTTCCAAAATCCATCCAAGCCTGGATATTGTCGGTAAGGCCGAGGTGAAGGGCAGTTATTTAACCCTGTATGAGGAACCCTTTGATGAAAATTCGCTTGTCTCTTCACGCTTTTCGGACCCGGATTTCAGAATCGGGATCGAGGATCGTTTGGCGAAAGATTTCAGCAAGGTTGCCGGCAGGACCGTGCTTCCCCAGGAAGTAGCCCTGGATATACCCCGGTCTTTAAGTTTTGAGGTCCAATTGCCCATCCTCCGTGGAAAAACGATTGTTCCTTTTCCTGAAAGCGGAACAGTTTTCGGAAAAGAGGTCGTGGCGAGTTTCACCCAGGTTTTGAAACGAGTTCGAGTATGCGGACCCAAGGACCTTCTGGGGAAAATCGGGTCACCCGGTGCTCTCTTAGCCTTATAAATTAGCTTCTATACACTTGCTTCATACCTTGAGGAGTCTTACACTGTACCAGGGCCTGACCCAAGGAGAAAATCATGCGTGTGCATAACTTGATGATGGATCTCGTCTCCCAAAAGGTGGAAGAATACTTCCACACCAAGGACGAGACAGTTTATCCTGACATGTGCTGGTCCGAGCCTTGCAAAATGGACGTTCTCTGTTACGTTCTCAACCGTGTTCCTCCTCTTTATGTCGTTTCTGGGCGGGGAATGGCCCATTCAGAAAGTAAAGATTTTTCCGAAAGAACCCAGCGTATGGCCGATATCACCGCACTTATCCGTGAAGGTATGGGTGCAGTGGCCGGAAACCAGAGACTGAGATCCGACGAGCCTGCGGAAAAAGTAAACCTTGGTCCGTATTGGAATTTCCCCAGCATCATCGGCCGGCTTTTTAACGGCCTCAATTTTGCCCCTATGAGCGACATCTCGGTTCATCTCCTTGAAAATGGACAGAATATGCAAGTGATCGACCCTAACTGGCAGAACCCCTATCAAATGGTTAAAAATACTGCTGGAACCTACCTATTCTGGCCCCACCCGGTTAAAGCTCAGCAGGCTGGCGAGCGTAAGAATTTTCATTTGGAAATTCGGGTCGACCACCCTGCCTATGATCCTTTGCGCTACGGTTTTGAGTTAGCGCTGATTTCTGAAGAGCAGTTTTCGGATTTTGCGAGCACAACCGCAAGCCACCGCTTGAAAGACCTCTACCTTTTCCCCTCGGAGTGATGAAGAAAGTCCTTTTCTTTTTCCTGGCGTCGTTTGGGCTCTGGTCTCAGGAACCCATGGAAGAAGAAGCACCAGAGGCACTTCTGGAAACTCAACTGGGTGACGCCGATGTCGAATTTTTTATTGAGGGTTCCTGGACCGTTAAAACCAGCGTGGGGATGGGGTTCGGCTGGGATGAGGTGGGTATCCGTGAATTCCTGGGCTTGTCAGAGGTAGCACGCGGACTTTTCCTGGCGCAAGAACCCGACCTCCATTTCAGGGTTCTTATCGAAAAACGGTGGTTAAGCGAATTCCATTATACTTCCGGCCAAACCGGTAACACCTTTCTTCTGGGGTATCGCGGTGCCGAAAGGGAAAACCTTCAGTATGTGAACCTTGGAACTGCGCCCATCGCGATACCCCCCCGAGCCGGGGTCACTCCAGCGACAAACAGACCAGGTGCACCTGCATTGAACCTGGGACTTCAAACCGAAACAAGCAACCATGCCCTTCTCCTCCAATACGAGGGCAGGCAGGATGAGGTAAAGGTTTTTCAGGGAAGACGTGAACTTCTTACCAAGGAAATTGCCCCGGACGGATGGATACAACGGAGGTTTTTCCGCCTGCCCCAAAAGGGATTAACGGGATTAAGATTTTTGCTCGGTTCACAGGGCGTTTACCGAAGCGCCGACCCTGGGGAAGTTGTGGCGGACGCTGCGACCGGCCTTGTGGAAATTCCGGTAATTAAAGAACAAACTTATCTTGTACGTTGGGATGGTTTTGCGGCGGGTGTTGATCCCATCACCGTCCTGGCCAGGCAAACCAGGACAGTTGCGAGCGAGGTCTGGCTCGTGCTGACCGACGGCCCGGCATGGTCCTCTTTAGAGCTGAAAAACCGTTATCCCCTCCCCGATGAATGGCGCGAGGGGCAATTCGACCTTACCGTCACTCTATCTAAACTCGGGAGCGATATCGGTCTGGCCTCGGATATGAGGGTATCCATAGACGAAGCGGGCAGGTTTATTACTCTCGAAAGCACCCTGAGTCCGGGACCAGATTACCCCTTTTATTCCCGTGTCCCTCTTTTATATAATCCCGGCGGCCAGAGCACCCAAGGAGGACAGGATTATAAGGTCCTAGTAAAACTTCTCAGGCGATCCGAGGGCATCTCCCTTGGAACGGGTGTCCAGGCGGGTTCAGTCAGGGCGTACCGAAATGGCTTAACTTTTTCCGCCTTCACAGTGGACCATGCTTCGGGCCAGGTAACGATTTCAGACGTTGTGTTTCCCGATGACCGTTGGGAATTTTATTTCTTAAAGCAAACCCCGGACGGCGGGGCTGGAAGGCTTTTTTTCTTCCAGGGAAACCGGTGGCAGGTATCGGAAAACCAATCCCTTGAAACCATGGCCGGGGTACTGTGGACTATGGAAGCCGGAGCCTTTACGAACGAAAGCGGCGAAGCTCCAGGAACGATCCTAGGCCGGGCGATTTATATTGGTAAAGAAGGAAACTTCAACTGGGAGTTAGAGGCCGGTATACGCGCCGAAATCCCGGACTCGACAGGGCTGCGGCGCTGGCAGGGATGGACAGGTGATCCTTCAACCTTGGCGCTAGACGGTTTGAGCCTAAGGCCTGGAACCCTTCCCGAACAGGATGCTGTTTGGGGTACGGATGATCCCGGGGATGTTCTGGAGCTTACCGCAGGCAACAGGGGGCGCTTAAGGTACCGCGACTATTTTACCCGCGACGTTTTCGGCAATATTTTTCTTAGGGAATTCGGAACTCCCGGGGTCGCTTTAGCCCCTTACGCTTCTCTGGAGGCTGTAGGGCCCTTTCTAGCTACCGGAGGCGGAGGCAATACAAATACCGCAGCTGTTCTCGAATACGAGTTGGAGGCTTCCCGCAGATGGGTCTCTGCACAGTTTTTCCTCAATGACGGCGGGGTAACAGACCTGACAGGCGCACGCGTCCTAAGATTTTCCCATAAGCTTGAAACTGCAAGTCCACAGGTAAGGATCTTTGTTTTAATAGGGAGTCTCGGCGAGGACCCCGACTCGAATGGAACGGTGAGAACCCGGGTATACCAACCAGTGGAAGGATTACCCTGGAAGGATCAAGCCGAAGGACTTGAAATGATTTTTCCGACACCTGCAGCTTCTCCTGCAAGGACGGCTTTCCAGGGACGCTCTTACTACGTTTCACCGGTGCACCAGCAGGTTATCAGTAAAGAAATCACGGTTCCCGGGTCGTCCTGGACACCCGTCGAGATCAACCTTGACGCGGATGAGGCAAGGTTATTGAGCCAGACCAATAGTCTCCAGGTAGTCGTTGTTTCAACAAACGCCGTGTCCCTTACCGGAAGTTACCTTGTAAGCAGCATCGAATGGGAAGGAAGCCAGGCATCCGCTATCCTTCCTTCCGTTACTCCTCCGAGGGTTTGGGAGAGGTTGGAAACCAGCCTGGTTTCCCAGTCGGACCTGGAGTCGAGTATTTTCTCCGAATCTAAGGACAATAGGGCACTGTACGCAACTTCCGGTATCGGAGAAGGCCCGTGGGAAATCCGTTTCCCCCTGAAGTCTCTGAACCTTCAGGATTACCGAATTCTCAGTTTGTACATTCGGGTTCCTAACGGGCCAGCATCGGTACCGCTGAAGTTAAAACTCCTCGACTCGGCGGATGTAGGAGTTGAATGGAGTTTTACCGTAAGCCCGTCTGCAACGTGGAAAAAACTTGAGTTGAACTTGGAAACCCGGCAAGGGTCAATAGACGGCGTGCCTGTAGGTTCCTTTTCTTGGGATTCGCAGAGTGGGGAGATCAGGGTCGGCTCCTTGATCTATGACGATACCCAGGCGGTGGAAATTTGGGTGGATGAGCTGACAGCAAGGGAAAGTCTTGTTCGGTTGGAGCCGGATCTCCGAGGACTTATCAGGTTCTCTTCAGAAGGCCAGATTCTCGAAGCCGAGACAAGACTTGATTCAAATAATCAAAGTTTAAGGGGTCTGTACTCGGGGCGGTTGGGATTACTCACAAGTAAGGTCGAGACAAGGTTCGGTTGGCTTCCCGAGTTGCGCGTTCAGAACCAGTACGAGGAGAGTCTTCAACTGGGCGGTTACCTTGTAAGGGAAGCGTATAGCGATCTCGGACGAAGGGAGGAAGCGGTAAACCTACCTATTCCTTTCTTAGGAACGTTCTCACTCAAGGCGAACCTTGGTTGGAATGCATGGAGCAAGGTACAAAAGTTTACTTTCACCCACAAGGGTTTTTTTCAGGAACTTTTCGGCCCCCAGTTGACCCTCGGACTTGATGCTAACCTTGAGCAGGGCACGGGCCAGGGAATAACAGGGGAGTCGTCAGTGGATCTCTGGCTTGAATCGTTTATACGGCTCTTCGAATGGGAACCCGGTTACTTGCAGAAACGGTTTTGGGACAGTACCGCTTCTACTTCCTGGAAGACCGAAAGTTTCAGCATCGAAGGAAGCATCAAAGGAACCTGGTCGGAACTCGATGTGGAAAACTGGAAGAGGGAGCGGGTTTGGGATCTCAAACTTAAAGCGGAAACCAAGCTTGGTGACCTCCAAAGGCCATGGATATGGAGCCTTGGGTTGAACCGGAAAGTCTCAGGGACTCGCTCTCTCGGAGCTTCGTCGACTTTGAATGGTGCTTTTTCCCTCTGGGGTGAGGAACTTATTCAAGATTACACCTACGGTCTATCCTTCCCGTTTAGCGAATGGAACCCCGATTCCGCTTCTTTTTGGCAGGACCGGGTACCCGCATACGGAACGCTCAGTGTGCTGGGTCGTTTGGACAGCGGACTTTCACGCCCTCCTTCATTTGGGAGAATCGATTTTTTCCTCCCTTCCTCTCTATCCGTCTTCTGGGAAATGACACAACAGTATTCGGGTGGAAACCTTCCTCCGGCTCCATCCGCCTCCCTCCTTCTCAGGTGGCAGGCTTTAAACCAGTTCGGAAGTTTTAGCCCGGAACCTTTGACCCAGCTGTATGAAGAGGACGAGTTCGGCACGATCCTCAGGCTTGATTATCACGATCTTTTAACCGACCCCGAGCGTTATGTGGCTTTTTCACTTCTTCAAAACGCGGCCTTTTTTACACAGGATACCGAATGGAAGTTGGACCAGACCATTATGGTACAAAATCAGATCGAGACGACTTGGACGTGGACAGGGGGAATTACGTGGCGTTGGGACCTTCCTGTTGATTTCCCCCTCGAAATCCCCTACATGCGAACCCCGGCCGGATTTCAAGAGAAATGGGTTTTTCAGTTTGGAGCAAATGCTGGTGCAGGAAACAGCACTGCATCAGCGGGTTGGTCCATAAAAAAGGTGCGTATAAAACCCCTGGCGGAGTGGTATTTTCACCCTTACGGTGTTTTAAAAGTTTATATTGTTTCAGGGATGGAATTTTTAGAGGGTGTCAATGTCTTCGGAGCGGAGGCTGGTTTAGAACTTCGTTTGAAGTTTTGAAGATTTGGGGGTTTTTTTCAGAAAATATGATATATTCGAGATAAGGAGAGATAAATGAAGGTAAAGAAACTCTTACTTTTAATGATGTTTTTATCCATGGCCAATTTGCTCGTGGCACAGGAGACTGATGTTGCAGGGGCTGCAGATTTTGGTTTTGGATTAGGTTTGGGTACTGAGGTTATCGACGGAGAAACCTGGCAGAATTTGAGTTTTGTTCCGGATTTGGCCTTCGGTGACTTCGGGGTGGGCCTGGATTTGCGTATAAACTTCCAGTTTTACGACGAACCCGGCGATCCATTTGGTTTTTACCCGAGGGTGAAAGATTGGCAGGCAGACTCTGCAGATTTTGTGGACTGGGCTGAGCTTTATTTAAGTAAAATCGCTTACGTCCGCTGGGCAAAAAAAGGTTCACCGCTTTACGCCAAACTGGGAATGATTCAAGACGGAACCCTGGGTAATGGCTTCCTTATGGCCAATTACAACAACACCGTCCTTCGTCCTGAGAAAAAGATCACGGGGCTTGCTTTTGATATCGATGGAAAATTTTTTGATTTCCCTCTTATTGGTTTGGAGACATTTGTAGGCGACCTCCTCCAGCCCGATGTTGTCGGCGGGCGTTTCTTCGTCCGTCCCCTTGTTTGGTCAGGTATACCGGTGTTTGACGCCCTTCAAGTCGGCGGGACTTACATCCGCGATAATGACCCTTGGCGCCATTCTCTACTCGCTGATCCCGGTACTATTGAACCCGTTCAAGCGGTGGGTGCTGATGTGAGGGTTCCTCTTGTCAACCTTGAAAATGTTTTTTCCCTCGCTGTCTTCGGAGACGTTACCTGGCTGAGTACGAAAGAATTTACCCGTGACGGTCAAATGGCCGGTTTCGGAGGTAAAGTCTTCGGAATCATGACGTACGGAGCCCAGGTGCGTAGGCTCGGTGAAAATTTCTTACCTGTGTATTTTGACCGCGGTTACGACCTGAAAAGGGATGAAAACTACTATTTGATCTCGGGTGTTGCAGGAATCGACGCTTATCTGGGTTGGATGGCCAGTTTGGGCCTGAATATGCTCGACGATCAACTGATCTTTTATGCAAGCCTAGAAGGACCGCTCGGCGAACCATCATCCGATATCGGTTCGTTCTCGGCATTTTACCCAAAACTCAGGTCGCGTTTTCTTCTCGCAGAAGGGGTCCTTCCCGTCAGTGTTGAAGCATTCTACGATAAGGACAATATCCGTGATTTAGCTACGCTTTTCAGTGCGGAAGACGCTTTAGTGGGGGCCAAGATAGGGTATAAAATCACGCCTGCCATAGTATCCCTGGTATATAACCTGCGTTATTTGCCAAGTACTTCCAGCTGGGATGTCACATCCAAGCTTGAAACCGTTGTGTCATTTTAGGAGGAAAGAATGAGACTTAAATCAACCTTTGGATTCTTAGGAATCCTGTTTATGACGGGTGCCTTATTTGCTCAACAGGCACAGCCCAAGCTCGTTCTTGCTTATGCAGAGGATGAGACTGTTTTAACACTTGTTGGACCTAACGGCACGAGGCTTGAAGGTGAACTCGGTATGTCCATTCCAGTTGGAACTCGAATTCAGACAGGCGCAAGCTCTGCCGAGCTTCAACTCGTACCCAATGGAACTATTATCAGGCTGAATAGAAATACGATATTCACGGTGCAGGATATCCAGGGACTCAACGGCGGTACAAGCAATAATTTTGCCCTTCTTGGTGGTAGAATTAGAACTGTTGCAGCGAAGCTTGGTGGAGATCAGAGATATTCCGTTCAAACACCTTCGGCTGTCGGGGGTGTGCGCGGAACGGATTTTGCCATGTATGTTGGGAAAAACACCGAAGGTGTTGATACCGACTGGATCTGCGTCCAGGAAGGTGAAGTGAGCTTCACGAATATCACTTCTGGTCAGACCATTGCGGTGAAGACCGGACAGTTTGCTGATGCGGTTTTAGGGGCCTTCCAGGCTGTAAACGCCACTCCGGAACGTCTCAATGAAATCTTCAACAGCGTTCCTTTTGAAAAACTTAATCCTGCAACTGTCCCGGGTGCAGTCGTAGCCGCCATGGCAACCACTCCTCCCGCAGCCACTGATGCCGCCGAACCTGCGGACACTACCGCAGCAGAAACGCAGGATGAATTGTCCAAGTTTCTCTCGAAGTTCTTGAATATGGAACTCGGTGCGGTGACCATCGACAGCGTCACGTATTCAAAAGCCGTTCTTCAGCCAAACCTTGTACTTGGAACGGCTAAACTCGGACTTTACCTCCCTATTATTTACACTGAAAATCTTTTTGACCCGAATGACTGGTACCGTCCAAGCGGAAACTACGAGTGGAGCTTCGGAACCGATGAGAGTTTCGGAGACCGTTGGTGGGAAAGGATCTATGACTTTTCAAGCGACTTGGCCCTTAAAATTAAATACCTCGAAATCGGGAAACAGAACTTTGACCCCTGGTATTTGCGGGTTGGAAGTCTCAACTCGATGTCGATAGGGTTGGGAACGCTTATGAGCGGTTTCGCCAACGATGAAGAGTTTCCAGCTGTCAGAAAAATCGGTTTAAATTTTGGATTTGATTTTGGCGGATTTGAATTGGAAGCCGTTTTTGACGACCTTGCCAATCCCCAGGTTATGGGTGGACGTTTGGCTTTTAGTCCCTTGAGTGAAGACGTTCCCTTCTTCGGCGGTTTCGAAATAGGTGTGCAGGGAATAACGGATATCCGCCCGGCCGCCAACGCCACAGATGCAGGGTTGACCGGAGATCCGCTGTTTATAGCCATGGGTGCAGATGTTATCTTAGGTAAACTCGCCATGGGCCCGGCTACAGCCTTGTTCTTCGCGGACTTCGGAACCTTTGTTCCTTATTACCGTAATACCACCCCGCTCTACCCAGACCTCCCGGTCGGTTTTGCTTCAAAGGCCTTTTATGACAATGAGCTGAAGAACTTCGGCGTTTCTGCCGGTGTTTTCGGTAACATCCTAGTTGTAGACTACCGCTTTGACTTCCGTCTCAGCAAAGGTATCTATAACCCTCATGTTTTCCAGGCCACCTACAGCAGAACCAAGGTTGAACAGCTTTCTAGCATTAACTCGTATCTACAAAACGCCTATACAGGGATTCCGAACTCCGTTGATGACTACTATGTCACTGGAATCTACGGTTCTGCTTCCGTCAATTTTTTCGACCAGGTCACATTTGATCTTTCCTACCTCTGGCCTTGGTATGTCGAAGACGGAAAACTCACCTACGATTACAACGATCAGCTTGTCATTAAACTTGTTGTAAAAGAGGATACTGTTCCTGTCATCAATGTCCACGGAAGCGTGAGCTACGAGAGAACGAAATTTGCACCGACCCTGATGGGATGGCTCGGTACTCAGTTATCGCTTTTCGATGCTAATACTGTTGTGAAGGGTGAAATTATTTATCCGCTTGCAAAAACTCTTAACCTCGTAGGGCTTGTAAGCACTGCTGTTGTTCAAGATGCCCAGGGTAATGTTGTTTACCAGGCCGATGGTGTCACTCCCCAGATTCAACCAACCGTAACAGTTGAAATCCGGCTTAATTTCTAATCCATCTTCCCGTAGAATATTTATTCTGCGGGAAGACGTTGCACGTAAAATAGCGGCTGGCGAGGTTATCGACCGGCCGCTTTCTGTTGTACGCGAGCTTTTGGATAACGCCATTGATTCCCAAGCAAAAGAAATAGATCTTTCCCTCGAGAACGGGGGCCTTTCAAACATCGTTGTCAGCGACAACGGTCAAGGAATGTCCTTGGAGGATTTGGAACTCAGTGTATTCCCCCATGCAACTTCCAAGATTCGTGAAGAGAGCGACCTTGAAACCCTGGACAGCCTCGGGTTTAGAGGGGAGGCTCTCAGCAGCATTGCCTCGGTTAGCCATCTAACGATTCATTCCGCAGAATTTGACGGAGTTGGAAACCTTCTTACCGTATTCGACTCCAAGGTTCAGGAAACAACACCCAAACCCCGGGCCGTAGGCACTACGGTTTCGGTCAGGGATTTATTTTTCAGTGTCCCAGCACGTAGAAAATTTATGAAAAGCCAAGGTGCGGAGCTCAGTGCTTGCAGGCGTACTTTCGAGGAAAAGATTCTCCCCTTTCCAGAGATCACCTTTAGGCTCTTTATCGACTCAAAACTCCTCAATGTCTACCCGCCAGGAAACCACCTTTCAAGGGGGGCCCAGGTCTTAAATTCCCATATCCCAACAGTTGCATTGAGCAGTGTCGACGCTTCAGGTTCGGGGTGGACCTTGCACGCTGTCTATGCAAAGCCAGAGTTTTCAAGGCGAGACAGGAGCTGGATCCATATCTATATCAACAAAAGAAGGGTTATGGAATTCAGTCTCGTCCAGGCTGTTCAGTACGCCTTCGGCGAGTACCAGCCTGGAGGGGCTTTTCCCTATTGCGTGGTGTTTCTCCAGATTGATCCCTCGCTGGTTGATTTTAATATCCATCCCGCCAAACGTGAAGTTCGTATAAAAAACCTTGCCCAGATCCACCATGGCGTCGTGGAAGCTTTGCGGAATGCCTTGAAAAAGACTTTGTCTTTTCTTGAGAATAAGACTCTACCTAGGACCTTCGAACAAACCTTTCAAATGCTGGAAAAGTCCTGGACCCAGGCTCCATCCTCTCCATTCTATCCACTTGACTCTAAAAACCCTGAATCGGTGGGTGAATTTGTCCAAACCCAGTGGCGCTATCTAGGCCAAGTGATGAACCTTTACCTTCTCGTAGAATGGGGGGATCGGCTTGTTATAGTGGACCAGCACGCCGCGCATGAACGCATCAACTTCGACCGGTTGAAAGGGCAGTCCGGAAAAACCCAACTCCTTCTTGTTCCCCTCGAAGTAGATTTGGAAGAGGATACTCTTTCTGTCTGGGAAGCCAACCGTTCAAGGTGGGAATCTTTAGGTGTCATAGCCGAAAGATCCGGAGTATCGACACTGCTGTTAAAGGCGGTTCCTTCTGCCAGTCAGGGAATGGAAGAAGAAATAAAAAGTTTCCTACAAGAGCAAACAGGGTCGGAAGCCGACCTCGAAAGAGAACTTTACGCAAGACTTGCCTGCAGGTCGAGTATAATGGCAGGAGAAAATCTCGACAGGTATTCCGCAGACAACCTTTTAACCCAGGTCTTTCAACTGCCGGTACCGCGTTGTCCTCACGGCAGGCCTCTTTGGATAGAATTGAACCGCGAGACGCTCGATGGGTTGTTCGGAAGGTTAATCTGATATACCGAGCAGTAAACATCCCTGAAAGGGGCCGAGATTGAGACTGAGATTTTTATGAGAAAGTGTAGCGATCTTCTTATCTTTCCAGTCGGAGACACTTGTAAGGTTTATGATACTCGTATCAAGTACCGTCGTCTGAGGATGGGGATTACGGTTGATAACGCAGATCACTGATTCGTTTCTGTACCACCGTGCCAAAGACATAGAGAACTCGTCGGCATGAAGGATAGCCCAAGCGCCTTTGCTCAGGGCTTGGGAGTTTCTTCTGAGTTGGATCAGATCCTTAAAGAAATTTTTCCTTTCATGATCCCATTCTGTTTCGTTCCAGTTCATGGGATAACGGCATCCTTCGACAGTATCTATGGTTCCATCAAGGGCTAACTCGTCCCCGTAATAAATATTAGGAACACCCGGCATCACAAACATTAAGGCTATAGCTGCCTCGTAAAGTTCTTTCTGGAAGTTATCCTTCTGGTTATGGACTCTTGCGACGTCGTGGCTATCGATAAGGTTCATTTGTAGAAACAAAAGAGGGTTGGGAATTCTGTCGAGGTGTTGCCTTATCTGTTCTGCCAGGATTCTGCCTGTTGTAGGTTGATAGGGAACAGGCTGATGGATTTCCCTCTGGACAAAGGGGTCCCTTTGTCCTAGAAAGGATCTTATTGGTCTTGCAGAAGCAAAATAGCTCATCGCACCATCCCATTGATCCCCTTGGAGGAACGAAATGTTGTCCATCCAGTGTTCGCCTAAAATATAGGCATCGTGTCTAGTTTTTTTTACAGCTTTTCTAATCTTGCGGAAGATCTTATTCCCTAACTGGGTTTGGCCATGTCGGGCTGTGAAGTTGCCCACATCGAACCGCCACCCATCGATATAAAAAGGTTTTTTAAGCCAATGTCTGACGAGTCCACCCAAGCCATAGACGTATTTTCTTACTAATTTACTCGAATAGTTGAGCTGCGGCAGGGTAGGGCTCCCGTACCAACCTTCAAGGGTTCCTTTAGAGGTCTTATAGAACATCTTTGACTCGGGGTTCCGCTTATCGGCCAGGGCTCGTTTAACCCAGGGGTGGTCGATTCCGACGTGGTTGACACTCACATCAAGGATAATTTTCAAACCCGCCTTGTGCAAATCTTTCACAAGTTTTATGAGTGCTTCATCGCCGCCTAGGTGACGGTCGACGTGAAAATAATCTGTTGAATCATAACGGTGTGTGCTCCGCCCCTCGAATATGGGATTTATGAAAAGAGCGTTGATGCCGAGCTCTTTAAAATATGAAATACTTTGCCGGATTCCTTCAAGGTCGCCGTTATAGAAATCGAGGCAGTGCCCCTGCTGCCAAGATAAAGGTTTCCTTTCCCAGGACATACGGATGGTTTTTCCGCCGGCATAGTTGTACTCGTCGGTACGGACCCCAACGGTCGGGTCTCCTTTTCGAAACCGGTCTGGAAAAATCTGATAAAAAACCGAACCCGGTACCCATTCAGGAAAATCCCAGTCGGCGAAAAGGACCCAATCATGGTCTTCGGTCTGAGGGTAAAGTGTTACAGAATGGCGGGTGTAATAGAAAAAGCTTTGTTCTGATAAAAGAAGAAAAGAATACTGGAAATGAGGTTCCTCGATACGCAGCTGAGCCTCCCACCAGCGGAAACCTGGAGAACCTTTTACATCTTTCATCTGAATATTAGCGTCGCCACCGTTCAGGATGGGTCGGAGCCATACCTGGTCCACAGGCGCAGAATCAGGGTGCCTAAGACGGATTTTTACGCTATCACCTAGGCGGGGAAGAAGGGGTTCGACGTAGTCGAGATTCCATTCAGAGCTTATAAAACTGGTCCACGCAGGATTTTCCATTCAGGGTAGAAAACCCAGCATGACGCGGGCGAGTTGTTCGATAACATCGTCGGTCATCAGGGTCCCCTGGGGAAGCCCCTTGTCCATTTGAAAACGGTACAGTGCCCTCATGGTGGGATCACTAGGGCTCTGTTGAATACGCCCTGTGATCTCGAAGGGGCGCATGGGTCCTTGGTACGTTTTAAGTGCTGTTTGTAAGGCCATGATGGCAAGGTCCGGGAGCTGATTGGTGTTAAGAGACAAGTCCCGCCCTGTTAATCGATTTAATCCTTCAATGATGGAATTTGCCGTCATCTCCGGAAACAGCGTCGTCGAGACCGGAGGCATCGTATTCTCAATACGGAGAGGCGAAAGCATGGGCGGGCCGGCCTTCTGAAGACTTAGGTGCCAGTAGACGCTTAGCGCCAGCAGAACCTCGTCGTCAAGCAGAGTTTTTTCCACGGGAATCATCCCGTGTTCTGCCCTAAAGGTCCTGAGTGCCGCCAATGTTTCTCCTCCTGGGCGGATATAGCCATCCTCGGCGATGGTATTTTTACCCTGGAAATAAAAATTAAGTGCACCTTGCAAGACACTAATATGGTTATCGGGGTCACCGGTATTATGGGGCACTCTGTAGAAATCTCTGCCCTTAAGGTTCCAGATACTCGGAATAAGCGCCAGGGTTGGTGAAAGCACGGTTGGGTTTCCCATAGACCTCATGGCTCTGACCCTGAGTTCTTCAGCTGTTGTAGGGTTTTCAAGGTAGAGCTTATAGAGTTTAAGGATTTCCTGCCGCTGTTCGGGGGAAGCCTCCCTCCAGAAAACTGCGAGCCCGCTGCCGATGCCATCAGGATAAAGAGGGGATAAAACATCCCGTTCGAATTCCGGCCAGAGAAGCAAACTGGAATCCAGGTTACCAGTAGATGCTATTTGAGCACCCAAGGGAAAAAGAAAAATCATGAAGAAACAGAACGAAAGCAATTTATTAACAGATTTCATGAATTTCCTCTCTCTGATAAAGGTACTGAGAATTGCAATATTGGCACACGATTTCTACGGGAAAAGGTCCAGTTTCACTTAATTCTTTTCGCTCGTCCGCAGGAAGAGCCTTGATGTACGAGGCGAATCTTTCTCTATTGCAGGCACAGAAAAATTCTGTCCTTCGGTGATCGAGGACTGTGGCAACTCCGGTGAAAATCTCGGAAAGCAATGTATTTGCGTCATTGTCCTTTGTAGGAGCTGGAAATTCCAACTTCGAAGTCCTTAATTCTGCTTCTCGTTTATTCCAGATTTCTTGGGGACACCCAGGAAGGGTTTGAAGAAGCAGACACCATTCCTTTGAAAATACGAGAGCACTTGATATCTGTTCTGAGAGTTCCATAAAATGCTCGAGGTCTTCTGCCAGGTCACCCATATTCCCCGAAATAGTACTTGTCATGGGAGAAAACTTTTCACCCTCAAGGAACCTGGTTACGGTGAGATCTCCTTCGCCGTAGAGCTGTCCGAGGGGCATTTTGTCAAATGATTTTTGGAAAAGGTAACCCCGGACTTCTCCTGCTGCGTTTGCTTCCACAGCCCAGCCTTGGCCGGGACCCGAGGTTTGAAGGATGAGTTTGATTTTCTCCTGGTTTTTCAGCGAAAGGCTTAAAAGAGCAGCGGCGCAGAGTGCTTGAGTAAGGATTAACGCTGGAAATTCCTCGAGGGCGTGTCTGTGACGGGCAACCTCAGCAAGGTAAAAATTGGGTATCAGCGCACCTCGAACCTGATGGTTGTCTAGGGTGAATACCATAAGGCGGCTATTGGTCCTCATCCGGGCAAGTTCCAGCGGTGTGTGATCGACAGACATCGGAAGCATGGTAAATTATACCACAGAAACCCCGTACATATTCAAGGTGAGCGATGCACTGGCCGAAAATAATACAAAGATATGACAGTTACCGTCCTGTACTCCCCGGGTAGAGAGGGAGAGGTTCTCAGTCTCGGCACTCTGCTCCGACTCCGGGAAATAACCTTTGCAGTGCAAAGCTCCGAACCCTCTGAAAACGCAAGGTGGAAGCCTTGGATAGAAGGTATGAAAAACGCAACTCACAGTGTTTTTTTACCTGGATTAGAAAGCTGGAAATCAGGGTTTTGGCTCTGGGCCGCCGGTTATGCCATGGGTACCCATAAAAAGAAGTATATTCACTCTGAAGAAGGCAACCTTGGCCCCTTTGAAGGCGCTGTCTTCCAGCAATGCCAGGATTTTGACCATCTTGTTCAATCTTTGATGGATGATCGCCAGGAATGGGATGAAAAGCAGAAACAGAGGGAAGCGGAGGCGGAACTAAAACTCAGGGAGAAGGAGATCAGCATCAGCGGATTTGTTTCAGCGGTTAAGGAAGGATCATTGAATGATGTCCTTCTGTATCTACAAACGGGTTTTTCCCCTGACTCAAAGGACCGCAAAGGAGTAAGCGTTTTGAACCACGCTGTCAGATCGGCACAGATGGAAATCGCTGAAGTTCTTATCATTCGAGGGGCACAGATTAATGTAGTTTCCCAGGATAGGGGGAATACCCCACTGATGGACGCAGCTGCTGAAAACCAGATTGAGGTAGCAGAAATGCTCTTAGCTAGACACGCTGAGCTTGAAGTGGAAAGTAAAAATGGGCAGACTGCGCTTGTCCTGGCCGTAGGAAGAAAAGCTGAAACCTGCGCCCGGAAAATCTTTTCAGCAGGAGGCGACCCCAACCACGCCGACATCCTCGGAATGAGCGCAATAACGTATGCTAAAATCCTTGGAATGGAAGAATTGTCGTCGGATTTAAGAGCCCCAGGATAAGGAATGAACGATGAGTTTGATTTTTTTTCTAAGAACCTGTTGCGCTTGAGATTTTGACACAGGACCGGGGAGCTGGGATGCTCAGGGCGC
>DYOB01000206.1 GCA_020720765.1 Borreliella garinii | reverse complement strand
TAACCGTTAGGTTTTTAGAGGGGGCCAAGGTATTACAGCGCGACCTGTCATAAAAGTGGAATTGAAATTATTTGACAACCTGATTTCTCCGTCCTAGACTAAGTCCAAGCGAGGGAATAAAAATGAAAAAGAAGACCGGCGCGCCCTATTGACGCAAAAAGATGGGTTGATTGATTTTCGGATCTCGTCACTCGGAGTGCAGATAAGTTGAAAAACGCCATTCTCATTGAAGTCGCGTGGGAAGTCTGCAACCAGTCCGGGGGCATTTATACCGTTATTTCCACCAAAGTCGGCCAAGCTCTCGAGGTCTGGGGCGACCGGTACTGCCTAGTGGGTCCATACGTGGCCAAAAACGCCTTGTCGGAATGGGAAGAGGACCCTACTTCGGATACGATTTTTGCACGGGCGGCCAAAAACCTGCGTCTTAATGGACTTCCGGTACATTACGGCAACTGGCTTATAGCCGGGCTGCCGCCCGCTGTCTTAGTGGATCTCGCCGAGGCGCGACGGCATATCGTTGATCATAAGCCAGAACTACTTTTATCCCTTGGTTTACCGGATTGGAAAGAAGAGACGCTGGTGGTGGACACCACGGCCTTCGGCTACCTTGTTGACGCCTTTATCTCCGAGGTGATGGCGATAAAAAAGAAGAACGATCACATCCTGGCGCACTTCCATGAATGGATGGCGGCGGCATGGCTGCCTCTGACCAAAAAGAAACACCCAAACCTGGGTGTTCTCTTCACTACCCACGCCACCATGCTCGGTCGTTATTTGGCTTCAAACGACACCACTTTTTACAGCCACATGGAAGCCATTGACTGGAGGAAGGAGGCCGCAAACTATTGGATCGAGTGCCAGGTCATGATCGAGCGCAACGCCGTAGCGTATTCCGATGTTTTTACCACCGTTTCCGAGGTAACCGCCAGGGAGTGCGTCCAGTTTTTGGGGCGCCAACCCGATATTCTCCTGCCCAACGGACTGAACATCCAGCGCTTCACAGCCCTCCATGAATTCCAAAACCTTCATCAGACCTATAAGAAAAAAATTCACGATTTCCTGACAGGATTTTTCTTCCCCTCCTATACTTTCGACTTGGATAAAACACTGTTGTTTTTCACCTCGGGCAGGTTTGAGTTCCACAACAAAGGTTACGACCTGACACTCCAAGCCCTCGCCCGCTTGAACGGGAAGCTCAAAGAAGAAAAGAGTCCTTTCACTGTTGTCTTTTTCCTCATCACCCGGCAGCCCACGGAAAGTTTAAATCCCTATGTGCTGCAACGCCGAGCAATGATGATGGAGCTCAGGCAAAACGCGCAACAGATCCTGGAAGACGTTGAAGGGAAGTTTTTCGGCGCCCTGGCCTCCAGCCCAGACGGTTCCATTCCGGACTTAAACTCCTTTGTAGAGGACTATTGGAAGTTTCGGGTGCGCAAGACCCTTCAAGCCTGGAAGAGCGACATCCTACCCCCAATTGTTACCCACAATATGAAAGACTCGGAGAATGACGAAGTACTTCAGATGCTCCGGGAACTCAAGCTCTTTAACGCCCACGAAGACCCGGTAAAGGTGGTTTATCACCCGGACTTTGTCACCCCGATGAGCCCCTTGTTCGGCATGGAGTACGGCAACTTTGTCCGGGGCTGCCATTTGGGTATCTTTCCAAGCTACTACGAACCGTGGGGATATACCCCTTTGGAATCAATTGCCAACGGTATTCCCACCATCACCTCGGACTTGGCTGGTTTCGGGGCCTTTGTGGAAAAGCACATCCCCAAATCAAAACAGACTGGAATTCAAATCATACACAGGAACAACAAGACAGAAAAGGAAAGCCTCGAAGAACTGATAAGCAAGCTCTACGATTTCTGTAAAATGGACCGCCGGGAAAGGATCCAATACCGCAACAGAACAGAAAACAATTCGGTTCAGTTCGACTGGAAATCCCTATACTCCTTTTACGGAAGCGCCTACAGAATCGCCTACGAAAAGACCCTGCCCAGACTTTAAATCAAACCTGGTCTTTGGTTTTACACCGGGGATGTTATATTCCCATCATTGAAAAATCTTGGATCAGACCCACTTCTCTCTTTCTCTTTAGCCAGGCACTTTCGCTGTTGGGCTCTTTTTTGGTTAAGTACGCCCTCTTATGGTAGGTGACACTGCTAACAGTCAGGCATCATGATGACTGTTTATATCGTTGCAGATTTTCTTCCCACTTTTTTTCTCTCCCCCTTTGCGGGTGTTTGGGCCGACCGTTACGACCGAAAGACCATCATCACCCTGTCGGACTAAGATTTGCCCTGGTGACCTTGTGTCTGTCCATTCTTTTTCTGGGGAGACAGGAACCGATTTGGGCCATCTTCGCAGCTGCGACCCTGAGATCGTTGGGAACAGCAGCGCAAAGCCCGGCTGTAGGAGCCGTTCTGCCGCAACTAGTGCCTGAAAACAGCCTGATGCGTGTCAATGGCCTTTTCGGGACCATCCAGTCGGACATCGGTTTTGGCGCTCCGCTTTTGAGCGGTATTTTAATGACTATAACGTCTTTGTCGATTCTCTTTTTCATCGATGTGATTACAGCTTCCCTCGACATAACGCGCTAGGAACCTGTTGCGCTTAAGATTTTGACACAGGCTAAGATCGCCGCAATGCACAAGGCGCCCGGAAACCCAGGACTCCTTTTATGATTCCAAACACAGGTTCGACGGTGCTCTTTCGCTTCTTGTAGAGTTCCTTTACTTTGTCTTGTCCCATCACCTCTTGCATGTCCGCGGCCCACTTCTTGCGGTTTTTCTTGGGAGGTTTTTCCTGCGTCAATAAAAGCGGTAGAAAGTCATATTTCCTTTGTTGTCTTACCGATTCGGAAGCTACCGAAACAAGGACTACCACACCCTGAGATTGAAGTTGCATGACGGGAACTTCACTCGCATACCCGCCATCAGCCAAAACCATCGGCATCCACTACGGCTTGTGCGTTGTACGACTGGGTGTATTCCGCGTGGGTACTCTTCTTCATAATTCGGCTGTCGGGGTAGGTCATATTGGATTGTGCACCGGGGTCGGATTGAAAACTCTCCAAGGGTACAAGTTCGGCCGCCTCGACGCTTTTGTATCGTGTCGCCATGGGCAACAAAGTATCACCCAGTACAACGTCAAGTAAATTCCTGCGGTCACAAGCGCAACAGGCTCTTAGGGGAGTGCGTTGAAAATCTGCGGACAAAGAGAGGTGGAACTTCCCCAAAGAGAAACCACAGATTTCACAGATTGACACAGATTAGACAACTGGGATTTGCCTCACGC
>DYOB01000205.1 GCA_020720765.1 Borreliella garinii | reverse complement strand
ACCGGGCTGGATGAAAAAGAAATCCAGGATTTATAGATCACTACCATAATCCGCCCTACAATTTTGGGATAGGATAAGCCAAAAACTGGTCGAGAAGGTCCTGTACAACGGCGAAGCTCTGTGGCCAGAGGTTGTCGGGTTTGTCTTCAGGGGTATGCATGGTTCTCCACGCGTTCGGAAGATTCGGTTCGGGTTCGCGCTTGTAGAGTTCGGCCTGTTTGCGCGGAAGCAGGGATATCTGGCACGAGGTGATTCCGGCCATCAGGAGTCCCAGGTCGTCAGAAAACGGGGTATGGGCTTCGAGGAGAAACCCTTCATGAATGCCGGCGAGGACTTTTTTTGCTATAAGTCTGTTTGCGGCAAGGTAGTTTTTTATCATGGGGTCGAGTTGGGTTCCGTTTCTTTCCACGAGGGGCTGGACACTTCGCCCCAGAACGACGGTGTCACCGATCCCGGTCATGTCGAGAACCAGGTAAAAAGCACCGGCCAGACGGGTTTTTTTTAAGAATTTCCCCAATTCGAATGCCCCCTGTTCATCCGGACGCATTCCCTCGCTGAGTTCCTCCCCGTCGGTGAAAATCACCCGGATCTCGGGCCAGAGCGCACGTTCCCCGAGGGTCTTCACGCGTTCAAGCAAAAGAAGAAGATTCGCCACCGATGCCCCGTTATCGTTTGCGCCAGGAGCTCCTTTTACCCTATCGTAATGGGCAACGAGGATAACAGGCCTCGCTCCGGGCCGGCTTTTCAGGGGTGGGTCGATAAGGATGTGCTCTTTCTGGCTGAGGCCGAGTACACGGGCTTTGAGTCCCTGGCGCTGGGTTTCAGAAAGGATAATTCCCTTGCGGTCGGCTCCTGGTAAACAGAGGTTATGGAGAAACGATTTTGTATCCACGGTTAATTATCGGCCGAAAGAACGTGGACTCTACCCTATTCACAAAGGCTCAGAGAGTTGACCGAGGAGGGTTTATCAGTACTCTAGGTGAAGGAGGTAGAGAATGTCCGAGCTGTGGAACTTTATACTTTCCATCATTGGTTACGATTTCTTCGGGAACTCTCTCTTGGACTACGCCAAGGCCCTTGGATATTTCCTTCTCTCTTTAATCATTCTCTTTTTCTTGCGCAAGATCATTCTGCACAGGATGAAGAAAGCTGCCGAGCATACAAAGACGACCTGGGATGACTTTATTGTAAAACAAATTCAGGACCATGTCGTCCCTATTCTCTATTTTGGTTCTTTCTATCTCTCCATTCAGGGTTTGGCCATCCATCCCAACATTACTTTTTTTCTTAACGCCGTGGCAATTTTACTTTTGAACTACAATATCCTTCGATTCCTCTCCAGTTCTGTCCACCGTTTTCTCCAGCAGAGGGAAACTCTTTCGAACGGTACCCAACAGAGGCCGGCTTTCAAGGGCTTGTTTCCAGCTATCAATACCCTGATCTGGGGGACGGGCGTTATTTTTCTTATGGACAATTTCGGACTCGATATTTCATCCATCGTCACGGGTTTGGGTATCGGCGGTGTAGCGGTTGCCCTCGCCGCCCAGGCTATCCTGGCTGATGTCTTCAGTTATTTTTCCATTATGATCGATAAACCATTTGAAATCGGAGACTTTATCATCGTTGGTGATATTTCGGGGACAATCGAACATATCGGGCTCAAAACCACGCGTGTCCGGAGTTTGAGCGGCGAACAGGTGATCTTTTCCAACACGGACATGACATCGAGCCGCATAAAAAATTATAAACGCATGTACGAACGCCGGGTTGTTTTTAAGATTTCTGTGGTTTATGAAACCGAGTACGAAAAACTCGTGCTCATTCCTGCGATTGTCCGGAAAGCCGTAGAAGAGCTCTCCGATGTGAGGTTTGACAGGACGCACTTTGCCACTCTCGGAAATTTCTCTCTCGACTTTGAGGTCGTCTACTTCGTCCTCAACGCCGACTATAATATCTATATGGACATTCACCAATCGTTAAATCTCTCCATCATCAAGAGCTTCGGGAAGGAGGGGATCGAGTTTGCCTACCCGACCCAGGTAGTGGTATCGCGGCAGGGCTCTTCCCAACCGGCCCCGGGAGCACCTCCTCTTGACTGAAGCAAAAAAGCCAGGTGTAATTGTCATCCTTGGATTCGGAAGCGTCGCCCGCTGTTTTTTACCGCTTCTTTTTTAAGAAGGCCGGATACACCCAGAAGCGGTCACCGTATCAACTCCTCGCCGCCCCCAGAATTTTAAATGGGGAAATCTCACGTGGCCTTAGGTATGTTGAAGTTAAACTGACGAAAGAAAACTTTCGTTCTATTCTCTCTCTGAAGTTCGAGCTGGGGGAACCTTGATCGACCTGGCTGTGAATATTGATACCTACGCTCTCTTGGTTTTGTGTAAGGAGCTTCACGTCTCCCTTCTTAACGCGAGTGTAGAAAAATAGGAACCTTTTTCCAACCCGGGCAAAAGCACTCCTCAGGAGAGGACGCTCTACCATCGGCAAATGAAACTTATGCCCCTGCGAAAGCAAGAGGGGCCGACAGCAGTCGTTGACCATGGTGCAAACCCCGGACTTGTGAGCCATCTCGTGAAACTCGCCCTCAGGGACCTCTCCAGAAAAATACAACTCGACCAACTTGGCCGCGGAGACCTGGATACTCTGATCGCCTGTGTTGAAAATGAAAGATGGAACGAGGCGGCATACCTGCTCGGTGTAAAAGTAATACACATCAGTGAGCGAGACACCCAAATCGTCAGCGAACCCAGGCTTCCCGGTCAATTTGTCAATACTTGGAACGTGGACGGTTTATGCGAAGAGGCCTTGGCTCCTGCAGAAATGGGTTGGGGAACGCATTAACTCACATTGCCCCCCCTATGCATACACGCATTATTCGGGACCGCTGAACGAAATCTGCCTGGCCCGTCCGAGGTTCCGCACTCTCGTACGGAGTTGGGTTCCTTCGGGTCCAATAGTCGGTATGATAATCCGGCACGGCGAGGCTTTCGGTATCAGCGAACACCTGAGTCTTTATGCCCAAGGTAACCTTGTTCACCGTCCGTCAGTACACTACGCTTATAGTCCAAGCGATGCGACAATAGCCAGTCTCTGGGCTTGGGAAATGCAGGGTTTTCCCGTGGAAACCGACCAGAAGATTAATTCTGATGAAATTATCAGCGGCCATAACGAACTCGGTGTCCTTCTTCTGGGTTCAGAACCTTACGGCTGGTGAGCTGGTACCATTCTTGATATCGAAAAAGCCCGCCAACTTGTCCCCGGCCAGAACGCGACTACGGTTCAGGTCGCCGCCGGCCTCCTCGGGGCTTTTAAGTGGATTCAAAACAACCCCGAT